>JBOGET010000043.1:0-92050 GCA_050741975.1 Acidimicrobiia bacterium | reverse complement strand
CCAAGGACTATCAGCACTTCTCGACCTCGGGGCGGTGAGCACGACCGGAACCGTTGCCCGTCCCACGACATCCAATCGGGCATGAGAAAGCTGACACTGACATCGCTGGTTCTGGCGCTGATCACGCTCGTCGCATGTGGCGGCGGCGAATTGGGGTCACAGAACCGGAACCCCGACCCGGACTCCCCGATTCTCCAGCTCGGATCGAAGGGAGGCTTTACAACGCCGGAGATCAATCTCGGGCGGGGGCCGACCTACACCCTGCTCACCGGCGGTCGTCTCATCTTCGAAGGCCCCGTGATCGCCATCTACCCGGGCCCGCTCTTGCCCAACTACCAGGTGGTGCAGTTGAGCGACAACCAGGTCGACGAGATCCTGGCCCTGGTCGAAGAGATCGGCCTTCCCGACATGGAATCGGAGCTCGACGACTCGGCGGCGTCGACTGTGGCCGACGCCACTACTGAAGTGCTGACCTACTGGGACGAGAACGGAGCCCACCAGTATTCGGTGTACGGGCTCGGCATCGATCCCAACCCGTCGAGCCCGGCTACGACGGCGATGGTCGAATTGGTCGACACCCTCTCTACCAGCGCCTTTTCCGGAGAGCCCGAGATCTACGAAGGGGATCGGGTGAGGATCATCGCCGGTGTCGCACAGAGCGCTCCCGATCCGGAGTTCGAGGACGTCCGGCCCTGGCCGATCGAGGGCGAAGACCCCAACCAGTGGACCGAGCTGAACCTCGGGTTCATGTGCAAGGTCTTCGGTCCCGAGATTCTCGATAGATTCGCTGACGCCACCCAGACCACGCGATGGCTGCATCCGGACCCGATGATGGACGCACCGCCGTTCGAGCTCCTGGTCCGGCCACTCCATCCGGGCGAGCCGGACTGCCCGGAGGCCGACTGACCCATTCTGGATGCAGGGCGTCACACATACGTGACGCCCTGCATTAGGAATCCCCTCTACTGGCCGCTGACCACCGGAACCCGCTCCATCGCGGCGGCGATGCGCTCGGCGGGGTATTCGTAGTCGGTGAGGGTGCCGCCCAGGTACTCCTGGTAGGCGGCCATATCGAAATGGCCATGACCGGAGAGGTTGAAGACGATGACCTTCTCCTCCCCCGACTCCTTGGCCTGCTCCGCCTCCCTCATGGCCGAGGCCACGGCATGGGCGGGCTCGGGCCCCGGGATGATCCCCTCGCTCCGGGCGAACTGGACGGCGCGTTCGAACGACTCGTTCTGATGCAGCGACTCGGCCTCGATGATCCCCTCCTCCTTGAGCAAGGACACCAGCGGCGCCATCCCGTGATAGCGCAGACCGCCGGCGTGGATCGGATCGGGTATGAAGTCGTGACCCAGGGTGTGCATCTTGACCAGGGGCACCATTCCCACCGTGTCGCCGAAATCGAACCGATAACTGCCGCGGGTCATCGACGGCGCCGCTGCCGGCTCCACGGCTCGAACCACCGGGTCCATCTTGCCCGCGAGCTTCTCCCGGACGAATGGGAAGCTGAATCCGGCGAAGTTCGACCCTCCCCCAGCGCATCCGATCACGATGTCGGGCGTCTCCTCGACGAGCGCAAGCTGTTTGAGGGCCTCCTCACCGATCACGGTCTGATGCATCAGCACATGGTTGAGCACCGAGCCGAGGGAGTAATTCGTGTCCTCGTTGGTGGCAGCCACCTCTACTGCCTCTGAGATGGCGATGCCCAGGCTCCCCGAAGTGTCGGGGTCGGCCTCCAGGATCTTGCGCCCCGCCTCCGTACGGTCCGATGGTGAGGCGTGAACCGAACCCCCCCACGTCTCGATCATCGCCTTCCGGTACGGCTTCTGGTCGTAGGAGGCCCGAACCATGTACACCACACACTCCAGCCCAAACAGGGCGCAGGCGAAGGAGAGAGCCGAGCCCCACTGACCGGCCCCGGTCTCGGTGGACAGCTTCTACAACCCGGCCTTGGCGTTGTAGAAGGCCTGGGCCACGGCGGTGTACGGAGTGTGCGAACCGGCCGGGCTCACTCCCTCGTACTTGTAGTAGATCCGGGCCGGCCCACCGATCTGCTTCTCCAGGTTGTGCGCCCTGTACAACGGTGTCGGCCGCCACATCCGGTAGACCGCTCTCACTTCCTCCGGGATCTCGATGAACCGTTCACTGCTCACCTCTTGGAGGATGATGTCCATCGGGAAGATCGGGGCCAGGTCATCCGGCTCCACCGGCTGATGTGTGCCCGGATGCAGCACCGGCGGCGGGGGAACGGGCAGGTCGGGGATGATGTTGTACCAGTGGGTGGGAAGCTCGCTCTCGGCCAGGATGATCTTGGTAACCATCGGACGAAAGCTACACATCTCCCTCCCCCGGGTAGGTTTGGCATGTCGCCCGATCGGGAAGGACCGACATGACCACCCACCGTCAGCTCAATCGCCGCATGGCTGTCGTCGAGATGGGAAAGGCCGGTCTCGCCGTCGTCGTGTTCGGAGCCGCCGCCTGCTCGGGCACCGACGGCACGGTGGCCACCACCACGACGCCGGGAGCTGTCCCGACTACGACCCCCGCACCGGGAACCGTCACGACCGCCGACGGGACCACGACCACCTCCGCGGAAGGCACCAACACGGTCGGTGCTCCCGCCCCGGCCGCCTTCCAACGGGTGAACCTCGATTTCGTATCCGCCTACATCTTGTACCGGGGCGGGGAAGCGGCCCTGGTCGACACCGGTGTCGACGGAAGCGCCGATGCCATCGAAGCCGCCTTGGGCGAGGTGGGCCTGGCCTGGGACCCGGTGGGGCAGGTCATCCTGACCCATAAGCATCCCGACCACATGGGGAGTGTCGATGCTGTCCTGGAGCGGGCGCCGGGAGCGACGGTGTACGCCGGTGCCCCGGACATCCCGGAGATCTCCTCGGTGACGGTCCCCCAGCCGGTGGGCGACGGCGACAGTGTCTTCGATCTGGAGATCATCGAGTCGCCCGGGCACACCGCCGGGCACATCTGCGTTCTCGACCGCGCCGCCGGGATCCTCGTCGCCGGGGATGCCCTCGTCGGGGTCGGCGGGGGAGTCGGCCCACCCGACCCGTCCTTCAGCGATGACATGACCATCGCCCTGGATTCTGTGCGCAAGCTGGCCGGGCTTTCCTACGAGATCGCCCTCTTCGGGCACGGTGAGCCATTGCTGGAGGGCGCTTCCGCCGCAGTGGCCGCCCTGGCAGAGGGATAGCGAGCCTCCCGAGGCGGGGGATCTACGATCCGGGCATGGACGAGCTCGGCGAGCTGGCCGTCGGTCTGATCATCATCGTCTCGCTGTTCGGAGTCGTCGTCCCCGTTCTCCCCGGTCTGGCCCTCGAAGTGGGAGCGATCTTCGTGTGGGCGCTGTTGAAGGGCGGGGCCGTGGCATGGGGCGTCGCCATTGCCGCCATTGTCCTCGGTGGCGCCGGGACTTTCATCAAGTACTCGGTCCCCAAACGCCGGCTCAACGAAGTCGGGATCCCCAACCGCACCCTGCTCCTCGCCACCGCCGTGGCCATCGTGGGTCTCTTCGCGATACCGGTGGTCGGAGCTCCTATCGGCTTTGTGGCGACCGTCTATCTCAGCGAACGGGTGAGGGTGGGCCCGGAGCAGGCATGGCCGGCGACCAAGAGCAGCCTCGGCGCCGTCGCCACCTCGATCGGGATCGAGCTGGCCACCGGGCTGCTCATCGCCGCCATCTGGTTCGGGGCGGTGCTGCTCGCCTAATCCTCGGTGGCAACCGATGCCTTGGCCGCGATCTCGTTGACCACGGCTTCGTTGGCCAGGGTGGTCACATCACCGAGCCGGCGATTCTCCGAGATGTCCTGAAGCAGCCGTCGCATGATCTTGCCCGAGCGGGTCTTGGGCAGGTCGTCGGTGAACACGATCGATTTCGGCTTTGCGATCGGGCCCAAGGTGTGGGCGACATGGTCCCGCAGCTCGGCCAGGAGGGCCTCGTCACCCGTCACCTCGGCCCGCAGGGTCACGAAGGCGGCGATGGCCTGACCGGTCAGGTCGTCTCGTCGGCCCACCACCGCCGCCTCGGCGACGGCGACATGGGATACCAGAGCCGACTCGACCTCGGTGGTGGAGATGTTGTGACCGGAGACCAACATGATGTCGTCCACCCGGCCCAACAGCCAGAAGTAACCATCCTCGTCACGTTTGGCGCCGTCACCGGGGAAGTACCTCCCGGGGAACCGGGACCAGTAGGTGTCGACGAAACGCTGGTCGTCGCCGTAGATGGTCCGGGCCATCGCCGGCCACGGCTTGGTGATGACGAGAAAGCCCCCGCCACCCAGCGGGACCGACACCCCCTCCTCGTCGACGACGTCGGCGAAAATGCCGGGAAAGGGGATGGTGGCCGAGCCCGGCTTGGCGGCGGTGATGCCGGGCAGGGGGGTGATCATGATCGCCCCGGTCTCGGTCTGCCACCAGGTGTCGACCACGGGGCACTTGCCGCTGCCGATCGTCTGCTGATACCAGATCCACGCCTCGGGGTTGATCGGCTCTCCCACTGTCCCGATGAGACGAAGCGACGACAGATCGTGCTGGGTGACGTGCTGGTCGCCCCACTTCATGAAAGTGCGGATGGCTGTGGGGGCGGTATAGAAGATCGTGACCTCGTGGTCTTCGATGATCTGCCACAAGCGGTCCAGGTCGGGGAAGTTGGGCGCTCCCTCGTACATGACGCTGGTGGTTCGGTTGGAGAGCGGTCCATACACGATGTAGCTGTGCCCCGTGACCCATCCGATGTCGGCCCCGCACCAGAAGACGTCGGTGTCCGGCTTGAGATCGAACACATAGGAGTGGGTGGTGACGATCTCGGTCAGGTATCCGCCCTGGGTGTGCACGATGCCCTTGGGCCGGCCCGTGGTCCCCGAGGTGTAGAGGATGTAGAGCGGGTCCTCGGCATTCAGGATCACCGGCTCGCATTCGGCGGACTGCTGTTCGACCAGGTCGTGCCACCAGATATCACGCCCGTCGGTCATGTCCACCACGTGATCCGTCCGTCTCAGGACGATGACGTGCTCGATGCTCGGGGTGCTGGTCAATGCCACGTCGGCGTTGGCCTTGAGCGGTACGACGATACCCCCGCGCCAGGCGCCGTCCTGGGTGATGACGACACGGGCCTCGGCATCGAGTATCCGGCTGGAGAGGGAGTCCGAGGAGAACCCGCCGAAGACCACCGAGTGGATCAGGCCGAGACGGGCACAGGCAAGCATGGCGATGGGGAGCTCGGGGACCATGCCCATGTAGACGGCGACGCGGTCTCCCTTCTCCAGACCGAGGCTCTTCAGACCGTTGGCGAACCGGCACACCTCGGCATGCAGGTCCCGATAGGTGAGGGTGCGGGCGTCCCCGGGCTCGCCCACCCAGTGATAGGCCACCTGATCGCCATGGGCGGCCAGATGACGGTCCAGACAGTTGTAGGAGATGTTTAGCTCGCCGTCGGCGAACCACTTGAAGAAAGGCGGGTTGGAGTCGTCGAGGACCTGGGTTGGTTCCTTGTGCCAGCTGATCCGGCTCAGGGCCTCCTTCCTCCAGAAGGCGAGGTAGTCCGCTGCGGCTTCCTCGTGGATGCCGGGCCGGGCGTTGGCCTGGGCCGCGAACTCGGCCGAGGGCTGGAACGTCCGGTTCTCCGAGAGCAGATTCTCCAATGCCTGTGACATGTCTTGCTTACTCCTCCTCGTCTTCTCCTGCTTGAGAACCTACCAGCGGTGGGCGGGCCCGCCACCACGTGATGAGACCGGTGAGAGCGGCGGCGATCATCAACAGGTCGCCGATGGTGGCATAGATCGACGGTTTGCGGCCTGCCACCTCTCCGTACAGGATCTCCCGGGTGCCCAGACCGGTCACCTCCACGAAGTGGCCGGCTGCGTCGATGATCGTCGACCTGCCGGTCACGGCGGCATGGACCAGGTCCAAGCCGAGCTCGGCCGCACGCATCCTGGTCATCCCGATGAACTGGTCCGAGCCCGGGGTGGTCCCATAGGAGCCTTCGTTGGTGGCCACGACGATGAAATCGGCTCCGGCCTCGACATGTTGGCGGGGATAGCGGGAGAACCCGCCCTCGAACGAGATCACCGAGCCCATGTGCAGTCCTTCGCCGAGATCGAACACCACAGGGCCATCACCGGGGATCATGTCCCGTGGCACCTGGTCCAGGTCGGGGATCCACTCGAACAAGGGGCGCCAAGGGATGTACTCCCCGAACGGCACCGCGTGCTGTTTGCGATACTCGCCCACGATCTCCCCTTCGGGGTTGAAGACGACATTGGCGTTGATCCAATGAGTGTCGCTGACGGGACGGTCGCTCCCCACCAGGAACCAGGCTCCGATCCGGCGGGCCTCGGCGGCGATCATCGCCCCGATCTCGGGGTTCTGCACCGGGTCGGCGTTGAACGACCCGGTCGATCCCTCGGACCACACCACCAGGATCACCGACCCCGGCTCGATGCTCCGGGTTAGCTCCAGGTGTTGCTGGAAGGTGCGGAGCCGCTCGTCAGGGGGGCAATGCTCGAAGGGGCAGGGAGTCGAGCCCTGGACGATGGCCACCTGCTCGCCGGCGAGCAACACCTGGTCCTGCCGAGACCACAGAAGCGACCAGGCCAGGATCATCAATGCCGGGATCGGGGCGAGGAGCCACCAGTTCCGTGGCTTTCGGGCCAGGGCGATCGCGGTGGCGGCCATGATCACGATCATCACGGTGAGACCCGTGCTCCCGTAGAGAGGCGCCAGCTCCCTCGCCCACCATTGATCCGACAGGGCATATCCGGCCCCACCCCATTCGAACCCGCCGACCGGGAACCGGTAGCGGATCAGCTCCATGAGCGCCCAACCGCCAACGGCGAGGAGGAACCATGTGCCTGTCGACCGGTCGTTGTACCCGGCCAGCCACCAGCCGTAGGCTGCGAAATAGGTGGCCTGGACTATCACCAGAGGGACCACGGCGAGCAGACCCAGCTCGGAGAGCCACCAGATGAGGCCACCGAAGAAGGCCAGCCCGTAGAAGGCGCCGTAGATGAGGCCCTGCCGGCGGCTCAGGGAGGTGCGCAACCCGGCTAGGAACAGCGTGATCCCGGGCAGGATCAGCCACCCCGGCCCGATTCGGGGGAAGGCCAGGACCGATACAACGGCGCTGGAAAGGACGAGGAGACCACCGATCACGTGCGGGAGGGTATGCCTTGGCCACTTCGTTGTGCACTCCGTCACACATCCGTGATGCACTGCTTCATGAAGCCAGCCGACGGTCCGTATCCTGACGGTTATGTGGGAAGGTGATGTTTGGGTTGCGGTGCGTGCCGCCAGAGCCGGTGCGGAGGTGGTGCGACGGGGCTTCGATGAGGAGTTCACCACCGAGATGAAAGGGGCGGTGGACCCGGTGACCGAGGTGGACCGGGAAGCGGAAGAGGCGATCAAGGCGGTTATCTCCACCCACTTCCCCGACGATGCCGTCCTGGCCGAAGAGGGCGGCGGCGCCGGTTGGCGGGGGAACCGAGTGTGGATCGTCGACCCCCTCGATGGGACGGTCAATTTCGTCAACCGGATCCCCCAGGTGGCGGTCTCGGTCGCCTTGTGGAGCGAGAGCAAGCCCCTGGTCGGCGTGGTGATCGACGTGGCTCGGGATGAGGAGTTCGTGGCCAGCCTCGGCAAGGGCGCCCGTTCCAACGGCCGGCCGATCCACGTCTCGGAGACCTCTCTCCTTCAGGAGTCACTCCTGGTAACCGGGTTTCCCTACGACCGGCAGGAGCACGCCCGGGCCTATCTCGAGGCTATGGAGCAGGTGATGACCCGCTCCCGTGGAACGAGACGCATGGGCGCCGCCGCCCTCGACATGGCCTGGGTGGCCTGCGGGCGATTCGACGGGTACTGGGAGCACGGAGGACCTTTCGGGGTCAAGCCCTGGGATGCCGCCGCCGGCATGCTGCTGGTGACCGAGGCCGGGGGAACAGCCACCGACAGCACGGGGGCGGTGAATGAGCTCGAGCCTTCGGCCTTCGTCGTCACCAACGGCAAGATCCATGAAGAGCTGCGTCAGATCGTCGACGACTCGATGCCCGGGCACCTGCGCTGATGTACCACGACCACCATATCCACCCGCTGGGATACGCCAATCTGGTCAACGGGCTCGATCTGATGGACGCCACCGATCTCGACGACGTGATGCAACGCATCACAGCCCATGGGGATCGGGTCGAAGGGGCGATCATCGGTCAGAGACTCAACGATGAAGGGCTCTCAGAGAGGAGACTTCCCACCCGGGTCGACCTCGACGCTGCGGTCTCCGACCGCCCGGTTCTCGTCTACAGGAACTGCGGCCACATCGCCGTGGCCAACAGTGCCGCCCTCGCCCTGGCCGGGGTTGACGCCGACACGGCCAACCCCGAAGGCGGCTCATTCGATCGGGATGGCGGTGGCCGGCCCACCGGGGTACTGCGTGAGACGGCGATCCCCCATGTTTCCTCGGCCCTGGCCCCGCTGATCACCGGTCCCTCCGATTCCGCCATCCTCCGCGCCCTGGGCGATCTTTCCCGGATGGGGATCGGCTCCGTCACCGGGATCGTCTCGATGGGTGAGCCGTTGTGGTGTGGTGTGCCCGACGAGCTCGATGTCCTGTGCCGGCTAGCCCCGGCCCTACCCGTCGACATCGACGTCCTGGTGATCGCATCCAACCCCGCCGATCTGGCCGACGCCGCGGAGAGAATTCGCCATGCCCAGGGCAGCATCCGCTTCCTGGGCTGGAAGGAATTCGCCGATGGCAGCTTCGGCGGGCACACCGCGGCGCTATACGAGCCGTTCACCGACCGACCCGAGACCAAGGGGACCGATCGACTCGATGCCGGGCATGTCAAGACGATGGCCCGATCCTCGATGATGCTGGGCGGCTCGGTTGCCATCCACGCCATCGGTGACCGGGCCAACGACGGCGTCCTCGACCTCTTCGAGGAACTGATCGGGATGGGGGCCGATCCGGAGCGGCTCCGGGTGGAGCATGCCTCGCTCCTGACGGAAGCCGCCATCGAGCGCATGGGGAGGCTGGGGGTGACGGCCTCGGTGCAACCTGCATTCCTCGCCTCCGAGTCCTGGTTGGTCAAGCGGCTCGGGGAGGAGAGAATGAGTCGGGTCTATCCGTTCCGCTCCCTGCTCGAAGCCGGGGTAACGGTGATCGGCGGCAGCGACTCCCCGGTGGAGCTGCCCGACCCACAGGTCGGCATCGGCGCAGCCGTCAACCGTCACGGCATCAACCCCTCCGAATCCATCACCCCCGACCAGGCCGAGTCCCTCTTCACCCCGCCCCCCCGTTCCTGAGCGGGTGCATCCGGGAACCTCAGCTTCTGCCGCCCATATATGGGCCAAACAGTCTCAGGTTCGCAAGACCTCGGCCAGGGCCCGGTAGTCATCAGGGGTGTTGTAGAGATGGGCGGAGAGACGAAGTAGCTGACGGGGCCATTCCGGCCAGTTCATCACGAGAGCCACGAAGCCGCCGTCGAACAGCTCGTCCATGACGGGCGAAAGATCGCTTCCCGGATCGGAGCCGGCCCGATCAGGAAGTAGCACCGACGCCATGGCCCCCACCATCCCGTCCGGCGCCGGGAGATCGGTCCCGACGGCTCCGGCGACGATCCGCCGACCTTCAAGGATTAGGTCGTGATTCCGTTTCATCACCCCATCCCAACCACCGGTCTCGAGTCCTCCGACCAGCCGCAAGACGTCGGGCAATACGGCCCAAGCGCTGACGTCGTCTGTTCCGAGCCAGTCGAAGACGACCCGGTAACGACCCTTCGGTCCCTCGACCGGGGCGTTGTAGCCGTGGGAGATCACGGGCGGGACCGTCATGCCGACCCGGTCGGCACGGGCGTGGAGAAAGGCCGCCCCTTTCGGGGCACAGACCCACTTGTGCAGGTTTCCTGTGTACCAAGAGGCGCCCAATTCGTCGATCGCCAGCGGGACCTGGCCCGGGCTATGGGCCCCGTCAACCAGTACCGGGACCTCCGGCTCGAGGGCGGAGACGATCTCCCCGATTGGGTAGATCAGGGCGGAGGGCGACGCGACGTGGTCGATCACGGCCAACTTCGTCCTGGGGGTGACTTCGGCCACGATCGCCTCGGTGACCTGAGTTGGGTCTTCGATCGGGAAGGGCACCCGGGCCACCACCACTTCGGCCCCGACACGCTCTGCCGTGAAGCGGAGGCTCTGACGCACCGCGTTGTAGTCGTGAGCCGTGGTCAGCAGTTGATCGCCCGGCCCGAGAAGCGGCTCCACCGACCGCAGCACCGAGGCCACCCCCGTTGTTGCATTACGGACCGGCACCAAAAGAGCCGGGTCGGCGCCGACGAACTCGGCTAGGGCATCACGTGCTCGATCGATGGCCGGCTGGAGGTCCCGGAACACAAACTTGCTGGGATTGGCCTCGAGACGCTTCCGCCATTCCGATTGGAGATCGAGGACCTCGTCGAGCACGGCGCCGAACGAGCCGTGGTTGAGGTGGTGGGTTTCTGGCTCGAGCGCCCACATCTGCAAAACCTTAAGTGTCCGTGGCATGAACCTGAGACAGTTTGGCCCATATATGGGCCGCAGAAGCTGAGGTTGCGGATTCGCAACCGTGCGGGAGGGCTAGCGTGCTGGCGATGACGCAGCTGGAGTTCGGCTTCTCGACGGTGACCCCCGACAAGGTGACACAGGGCATGGACGATGCCCTGGCCGAGGCGCAACAGATCCTCGAGGACCTGGTCGGGCCCAAGGAGCAACGGACCTTCGAGAACACGATGCTCCCGCTCGACCGCATCGCCGACGTCCTGTCACACGCCAACACGCGGTACGCCTTCATGGGGTATGTGCATCCCGAGAAGGAGCTTCGCTCGGCTGCGAAGACGGCCGAGGAGAAGATGGAGACCTTCGGGGTGGAGATGGTTTTCCGGGACGACCTCAACGCCGCCGCGAAGGAGTACGCCGCAACCGACGAGGCCAAGGGTTTGAAGGGGGAGAGAGCACGGCTTGTCGAGTTCACCCTGAGAGACCTACGTCACGCCGGTCACGACCTGTCGCCCGAGGCCAGGGCCCGGGTCAAGGAGAGGACCCAACGTCTCGTCGAGCTAGGGGTTCGCTTCCAGGAGAACATCGACGAGTGGGAGGATCACATCCTCGTCACACGAGACGACCTGGAAGGGCTCCCCGACAGCTTCGCCGAGTCGCTGGAGACCGACGAGGAGACGGGCAAGCTCAAAGTAACCCTGGCCTACCCCCACGTCATCCCCTTCGTCGAGAATGCCAAGAGGCGTGACCTGCGTGAGGAGCTGTCGTTCAAGTTCAACACCCAGGCGGTGGATGCCAACCGGAAGATCCTCGACGAGGCGCTCGAGATGCGGCATCAGATCGCCGAGGAGTTTCGGGTTTCGAGCTGGGCCCATCACCGACTCGAGGAAAGGATGGCCAAGGACCCCGAGCGGGTCTCGGCCTTCTACCAGGACCTGATCCCCCCATTGACCAAGCAGGGTGAGGCAGACATCGCGGCCATGGCTGAGCTTCTCCGGGCCGACAACGGGGACAGCCAGGTGCAGACCTGGGACTGGCGCTACTACGACACCCAGCAGCGCCGCACCGACTACGGGGTCGATCCCTTCGAGGTGGCCGAGTACTTCCCGCTCGACTCGGTGCTGGGCGGGATGTTCGCCCTGGTCCAGGAGACCTTCGGTCTCGACTTCCGCGAGGTGCCCGACCCGGAGATCTGGCATCCCGACGTGCGTCTCTTCGCCATCCATGACGCCAGGAGCGGAGAGGAACTGTCCCAGTTCTATCTCGACCTCTTCCCCCGTGAGGGGAAGTACGGCCACGCCGCGGAGTTCCCCCTCGTCTTGAGCCGGCGTCTCGAAGACGGCTCGTATCAGAACCCGGTCTGCGCCATGGTGGCGAACTTCACCAAACCCACCGCATCGGCGCCGTCGCTGCTCCAGCACGGTGAGGTGGAGACCCTGTTCCACGAGTTCGGCCATGTCCTCCATCAGAACCTGGGACGGACCGAGCTGGCCCGCTTCGCCGGCACCAGCGTGGAGCGGGACTTCGTCGAGGCGCCGAGTCAGATCATGCAACACTGGGTTTGGCGGGCCGAGGTCCTGCGCCGCTTCGCCCGTCATCACGAGACCGGGGAGCCGATCCCGGATCGCCTGGTCGAGCAACTGGTGGCCGCCCGTCAGCTCAACGTGGCCATTCATCAGCTACGACAGCTCCAATACGGGTGGTGGGACCAGACGATGCACGGGACGGAGCCCGAGGTCGACCTCGACCAGATCCTGAGGGAGGGTGCCCGTCTCGGTCTGCTGCCTTTCCACGAAGGCACCTTCGCCTTGGCCTCGTTCGGTCATCTCATGGGCGGTTACGACGCCGCCTACTACGGGTATATGTGGTCCGAGGTGTTCGGTGACGACATGTTCTCCAGATTCGAGGCGGAAGGGGTCACCAACCCAGATGTTGGAATGGCTTACCGCCGCGAAGTGTTGGAGAAAGGTGGATCGGTGGACGCAGACGAGATGCTGACTTCGTTCCTGGGCCGCCAGCCCGAGAACACAGCCTTCTTGAGGAAACTCGGGATCGAGTGACGCTCAGGAATCCGGCCCGGATGCCGATCATCCAAGATGCACGTGACCCACTCTCGGGTTGGCGATCGCCAGGAGCGTGCGCCTAGACTCTGGTGATCACGGGAACCGTTTCTGGCTTCTCGACGTCTCAATCCAAGAGTGGTGAGTCGTTTATTGCCGCTTTACGGGCTGGCTCGCACAGTGGTAGTGCAAACGTGGATCCCAGGGAAGATCCCGTCTCAGGAATCACACGACAACAACGACGGGTTTCAAAGCTAATCACCGGCCCAGCTCAAGGAGGGCCCCGAAATGACAGACATCGTTAGAGGAGCAGCCATCAAGGGCATGACCAGACCTTCGAAGAGATTCAACGAAGGAAGGGTCTGCGCTAAGAAGGGGTGCTCGACCAAGCTTTCCCAATACAACAAGGCGGAGTATTGCCACGCCCATGCCCCGGTGCGCTTCCCCAGGGTTCGAGGGAAGATCATGGACGGACAGGACGCCTGACGACTCTGGCCGGGACAGGTCCTCTCCCCCTCCCCGTCCCGCGTCAGACAATGCACAACGCATCGGCTCCGCCGATGCGTTGTGTGTTGGAGTGCCAGGTCATAGGTTCTCGGTAGCCTCAGACACATGACAGATGCGCTTCTCCAGGCGCCCGAGATCCACTGCGACAACTGCAAGATCAGCATCGAAGGCGCAGTGGGTGCCCTCGATGGGGTGGATTCGGTAAAGGTGGCCATCGCCGACGCCACGGTGCGAGTCTCATATGACGACGCCCGGGTCGAGCTGAGCCAAATCAAGCGGACCATCGAGGAGCAGGGCTACCTCGTATTCGGCTGACATCGGCCATCCCGATCGCAGCCGCCGGTTCGGCCCCACGTCGGATTGACGGCTACCTGGAGCCGCGGAGTAGTTTGGAGTCATGGGCTCGCTGCAATGGCTCGATCGGCCAGTCCTCCAGGACCCGGTTGCGCTCATCGCCTTCGAGGGATGGGGTGACGCCGGGGAGTCGGCGAGCCAGGCCGTCTCCGAGTTCCTGGACAAGCTCGAGGCCGAGCTGTTCGCCATCATCGACCCGGACGACCACTTCGATTTTCAGGTGCGCCGTCCCATCGTCGAGCTCGACGCCACCGGCATCCGCTCCATCGCCTGGCCCCGCAACGAGCTGTACGCGGGCCGGGGTACGGAGCGGGACATGGTGATCCTTCTCGGCGAGGAGCCCCACTATCGATGGAAGTCGTTCACCAACGACGTCGTCGAGGTCATGAAGGTGATGGGGGTGAGTCGGGCAGTGACCATGGGCGCCTTCATCGGCCAGGTGGCGCACACCCTCCCCGTTCCCCTGGTCGGCTCGGCCAACCGACCCGACGATCTGGCCATCCACGGGCTGCTCCCGTCCGGCTACGAGGGCCCGACGGGGATCCTCGGCGTCCTCAACCACGCCCTGGGCAACGCCGGGATCGACGTCATCTCGGTGTGGGCCGCGGTGCCCCACTACCTCTCCAACCAGGAGTACCCCCCGGCCACCGAGGCTCTAGCCATCAAGGCTTCGGAGCTGTGCGGGGTGACGCTCGACATCGGCGAGTTGGCCCTGGCCTCGCGGCAGTTCCTGTCGACGGTGGATGCGGCCATCGAAGGCAACACCGAGCTGGAGGAGTACGTCGAACGGCTGGAGCAGGAAGCCGACGACGACCGGGGCGACCGTCTCGTCGAGGAGATCGAGAAGTACCTGCGCGGGCAGTAGAGCCCGATGGGCGTCGTCTTCTACCTGCACCTGCTCGCTGCGACCGTCTGGGTGGGTGGCCTCATAACCCTTGGCATCATCGTTAGCGCGGTTAGGCGGGTCGCCGACGATCGCGCCCTGATCGGCGCCATAGCACGCAGGTTCGGAGCGGTGTCATGGGTGGCTGTGGCGGTGCTGGTGGTGACCGGTCTCATCCTGGCTGCCGGCTATGGCTGGACCGGGTTGCTGCTGATCAAGGTTTCCTTGGTCCTGGCCTCGATCATGCTCGCCCTATGGCACACGCTGGGCGCCCGCACCCAGGCTCCTTCCACCCGAGGCCTGATCCAGGCCACGATCCTCGTCCTGGCCCTGGTCATCCTGGCGCTGGCAGTGGCGCTGTAGGGGGTTCAGGCCAATTCCCCATGAAGGAGGGACCGGCCAACGGCCGGTCCCTCCTTCACGAAGTCACTTCCGCTTGTGGCGATTCGCCTTGAGACGCTTGCGGTATTTGTGCTTCGACATCTTCTTGCGACGTTTCTTGATCAACGATCCCATGCAAAAACCTCAGATCCGAAAAGGGGGACAAGGCACATGGTCGCGCCGGTCGACGACTAAATCAAACCGAAGCGGTTGGCCCTGCTCAGCCCGGATCCGAGACGGGCGCCACCGATTCGGCGATGCGGAGGGCCTCCGGCAACCCCTGTGTGGTCTCGATGCGATGGGTCACCCCGACCCGCTCCCACACCAGGACATTCCCGGCCAGCCGTGTGGTCTCCTCCACCCGACGTCCAGACCCGTCCACATAGGCGATCAGGTGTGGGGCGCCTTCGATCCAGAACCCGGCCGATCCGGCCACCACCACGGGAACCACTCCGGTGTCGGGACCGAGCCCTTTCACGAACCGCTCGCCATCCAGGTCCGAGTCGAATTGACCGTAGAGCAGCCCGACATCGGTGTCACCCGCCGCCGGAAGGGTCTCCTCCCCCTCCCACACCATGGTCACCACACCGCCTGTGATCCGATCGGAGAGATACACGTCATCCGGTTCCCCCACACTCTCGGGGCTGGACAATGGAAAACCAATCGATTCGGCCGCATCGTCCATACTGACCGGCTCGCCCAGATCGAGCTCTGCTCCCACCGGCTCGCCGATCTCGGAGAGGAAGCGGATCTCGATCCCGGCCACTCCGAGGAGATCGGCCACTGCCTGGCGGGCCCCCGGTGACAAGATCAGCAACGAAGCCACCAGTATCACCAGAACGGCGGTCACCGGGATCCATCGGATCCGTCTGCGCCTGTCGTGAGGATGGGCGAGACGACGACGCACTCGCAGGTCCAGGTCCGGTGGCTGGGGCCAGTCGATGTGATCGGCCAGTTCGGTCAATAGCTGCTCGATTGTCGCGTCGTCCCTACTCATCGCCCAGCCCTTCGATCAATCCGGACAGCGATCGTTCGAGACGTCGCAGCGCCCGGGCGGTGCGGGACTTGACCGTCCCCGCCGGGATGCCCAACGTAGCCGCGGTCTCCGCCTCCGAGAGCCCGAGCAGATAGCGGTGCGCCACCACCTGCCGGTATCGGTCCGGCAGTTCGTTGACGGCGGCCAGAACCTCCTGCCTCTGCATCACCGAGATGACCGTCGTCTCGGGAGATGGGGCCGCACCTCCCGAGACGGGGTCACTGGCCAGGCGCAGGCTGAGTCGGTCCTGGCGTCCAAGACGACGTCTCTGGTTGAGCGCCTCGTTGCGCACGATGCGTAGGAGCCAGGGTCGGAACGAGGCGTCTTCCCTGAATCGGGACAGGGCGTGATGAGCCTTCACAAAAGCCTCCTGGGTCACGTCCTCGGCCATGGTTCGGTCCCCGACCACGAGGTAGGCCACCCGCATCGCGATCCTCTCATGGGCCCGCACCAACTCCTCGAACGCCGCGACGTCGCCACTCCTCGCTCTCAGGATCAGGTCTTGCTCGATCAGTGGGCGGCCCTCCACCGACATTCCTCGCACTTCCTACACCGGCCAGGCCGGTTCGGTTCCCTCGAGTCTGACGGAACCCGGCGCGTCCGGGCGGTGTATGGAAGGTGACAGAGGAGAAAAGGAGACCCTTATGAAGCGCTCGCTTCTAATCGTGGTCACGACGGCCATGTTGGTCCTGTCGATGGCCTCGATGGCGGTCGCCGGGTCGATCCCGGTGGTCACCTTCGGCGAGGTCCCAACGGAGTTCCAGGCCGGCACCCCGTACACACTCGACTACTCGATCCTGGCCCACGGCAAGGAGCCGATGGATCTCGGAGCGACCGCGATTCGCTTCCAAGGCCCCGATGGAGAAAGCCTGACATTCTCCGGCGTGTCCCTCGAGAAAGGCCGATGGACGGCCGAAGTCACCCTTCCCGAGGCCGGTGAGTGGCGCTGGGAGGTGGTGAGCGGCACGACTGTGCTGCAGACGCTGGGCTCGCTGTCGGTGACGCCGGCGTCGGCCCCGCAATCCTCGGACCTGCTCGCCCCGCTACGGATCTGGCTGCCGATTGCCACCGTGCTGGCGGTCTTCCTATTGGTGAGTCAGCTGGTGTCGAAGGCCCGCCTCGAGCCGAGCTCGCATCCGGCCACCGATGTGGTCTGACCGACTCGGTCTGCTGGTCACTTCCGCAATCGTGGCCCTGCTTGTCGGGGCTACGATTGCGGTGTACGCCATCGATCCCACCTCCGGTCAGTCGGCGGCATCCGAGGCGGTTGACGGCCGCACGGTGTTGATGACCAAGGGATGCACCGGTTGTCACAGTCGGGACGGAGTATCCGAGACCGCCCAGATCGGGCCCAATCTGACCGGTCTTGCCGACAGGGCAGGAGCTCGAGTCGAGGGCCTCGATGCGGAGGCCTACGTCCGCCAGTCGGTCCTCGACCCCCAGGCCTTCATCGTCGAGGGATACGGCCCGCAGATGCCGACCCTCCCGCTCGACACCGAAGAACTGGACGCACTGGTCGAGTTCCTGCTGGGTTAGCCTCCGCCTACCCCCGCCGTCGTAGCCGCCGATACCGCTGCCGGTGGATGACGGAGCCCGAATCCTCTCCTACGGTTTTGGGCCATGGAAACCGCCGTCACCAGCCAGTGGTGGAAGCGAGCCTCAAGACCGGGCTGGTGAGACCGGGTAGGAGAGCTGAGCGACTACTTCCCTGGTTGCAGTCATGTATCTCCCCCGGGCCGATGTGCACCCATCCGATTCTCCATACGTTGGCGGCATGAGACGCAACAAGACATTCACCTGGTTGGGGGCACTGGCCCTCGCCTCGCCGCCTGCGTCGACAACACGCCATCGGCCCCGCCGCCTGTCAGTGAGAGCCCGACCGTCACCATCGAGGACATGCGTTTCAACTCGGACCACGTCACCATTGAGGAGGGCGACACCGCTACCTGGGTCTGGGAGGACGTCATGCCCCACGACGTCTCCGGCGACGGGTTCAAGAGCGAGGTGCAGAGCGAGGGTACCTTCAGCCACACCTTCGACGAGGCCGGGAGCTACCCCTACGTATGCACCCTGCACTCGGGGATGAAGGGAACGGTGACAATCGTCGAGGTCTGAAGTGTCAAGCACCGGCCCGGAGCAAGCCGACCAGGATCCCCTCGCTCAGGGCCTGCCACGAGGCCTCGATGATGTTCTGGTGGACACCGACCGTGCCCCAGCTCGACTCGCCGTTGGTGGTCTCGATAAGGACCCGGACCCGGGCCGCGGTCCCATCGGAGGAGTCGAGGTCTCGCACCTTGTAATCGGTGAGCCGCAATCGCCTCACATCGGGGTACAGATCGCCGAGGGCCTTACGTAGGGCCTGATCCATGGCGTTGACCGGGCCGTCGCCCTCTGCCGATACCTCGACCACCTGGTCCCCGACCCTCACCTCGAGATTCGCCTTGGCGGTCACCTCACCGTTGGCCTGGATCTGAACCGAGAGTGACTCCAGCTCGAAGAGCTCCTCGTAGGCCTCGGTGGCCCGGCGCACCAGCATCTCGAACGATCCGTCGGCTGCCTCGAACTGGTAACCGGCATGCTCCAGCTCCTTGACCTTGTCCACCAGCATCTGGGCCCGGTCGGGGTCGAGGTCCCACCCTTTCTCCTCGGCCACCGTCAGCACCGTGGCCCTTCCCATCAGCTCGCTGAACAACATCCGGGCCGAGTTGCCGACTGCGCCCGGGCTGACGTGCTCGTAGGCGCCCTCGAGCCGGGCCAAACCCGACGTGTGAAGCCCCGCCTTGTGGGCGAAGGCGGAGGTGCCGACGTAGGGGCGGCGGGAGTCGATGGGGGCACCGAGGATGTCGGCGATCTGCTGGGCGATGGGATAGAGCCGGGCCAGCGACTCGGCCGGGATCGTCTCCACGCCCGATTTGAGACTGAGGTTGGGGATCACCGAGCACAGATCGGCGTTGCCGGTCCGCTCCCCGTACCCGTTCACGCAACCCTGGACCTGGAGTACCCCGAGGGAGAGAGCGGTCAGCGAGTTGGCCACTGCGCAATCGGAGTCGTTGTGGAAGTGCACGCCCATGACGGCGTCGACACGGGCAGAAACGCTCGCGATCGCAGGGGCGATGTCGGAGGGAAGGGCGCCGCCGTTGGTATCACAGAGCACCACCCGCTCCGCGCCGGCTCGAGCCGCGGTCTCGACCACGGACAGGGCGTAGCCCGGGTTGTTGCGGAAGCCGTCGAAGAAGTGCTCGGCGTCGAAGAAGACCCGCTTCCCCCGTGCCCGGAGGAACTCGATGGACTCGCCGGCCATGGCCAGACCCTCCTCGAGCGACGTGTTGAGGGCGTCGGTGACGTGCCGGTCCCAGGACTTGCCCACGATGCAGACGAAATCGGTGTCGGCGGCGAGCAGGGCCTGGAGCTGGGCGTCCTTCTCCACCGATCCTCGGGGTCGCCGGGTGGAGCCGAAGGCCACCAGTGTCGATCGGTCCAGGTCGAGCTCCTGCCTGGCCCTGGCGAAGAACTCGTCGTCCTTGGGATTGGCCCCGGGCCAGCCCCCTTCGATGAAATGGACCCCGAGCTCATCGAGGAGCCGGACCACCCTGAGCTTCTCGCCAACGGTGGGCGAAAGGCCCTCGGCCTGGGTTCCGTCGCGAAGGGTCGTGTCGTAGATCTCGGCTGTCTGGTTCATGGTCATCGTCCTGGCAATAAAAGACCCCCGCGGTGTGCGGAGGTCGGGACAGGGGCGGCGCCTGGTGAGAGGCGCTAGCCCCTAGGAAATGATGATGCGCGCGCTCGGCTCTGTCGTCCTTGTCATCTGGCGGTCCAGTATGGGAGTGGGTGCCGGCTTAGTCAAGACATGGAAGGGAGAGGTCCTCACCGACCTCTCCACTTCATGGCTCGAGCAGGAAGTCAGGCTCCGAAGGCCTGCTCGAAGGCAGCCCTCATCTCAGGGGTCGAGGGGCCGCTGAACCCGCAGTAGTTGACGTTCCCGTCGTAGGCGGTGATGAGGTACTGCGCGCCGACCTCGAAGGGGATCCCGGCGATCAACGCCTCCAGCCCCTGGGGAGCGTTGAGCACCACCTGGGCCGCGTCGCCGCCCTTGAACCACTGGTCGACGTCGAGTGTCACAGTCTCCCCCTCCACCGCCGAGACGGTGCCTTCGAAGGCGATGGGCGCCTTGGCCAGCTCATCGATGCTGAACTGGATGCACATCGCCGTCGAGTCCTCTCCCCCGGCATTCAGGACCAATGGTGGGGTCGACGCCACCGTGTCGCCACCGGTCCCCCCACCGGTGAGGGTGATGGCGCCGCCAACGGCAACCACCAGGATGACGGCGGCCGCCACTCCGACCAGCCAGCGGTTTGGTTTCGATTCCCGGCCGGTCTCGGGCTTCTCGGTGACCGGTGTGCTCATGATGTCCTCCAACAGGGTTCGGGACGACGGGGTCGTCATTGATTCGGTGCTCACGCCGGGGGGCATCGGGTCGAGACGAGCTAGCCGTTCACGTAGCTGGTCTGTCATCGCTGATGCTCCTCGGTGGTTCTATCCCCTATGTGTCCGGGATTGGAGGGATCCTGTCGGGTCAGGGATGCGGCCAGCTTCTTCCTGGCCCGGCTGAGACGGAGACTGACCGCGTTGGCGGTGCTGCCCAGGACCTGGGCGATCTCCCGCGGCTCGAGTTGCTCCCAGGCCCAGAGCCGGAGAATCTCCTGATCAGCGACGGGCAGGACGGCCAGTGCTTGGGCCAGGTCGGGGTCCTGCAGCGAGTCGCCGGAGCCGTCGCCCGGGGCCGGCTCTCTCTCCGTCTCGAGACGTTCGACGAGTTTGAGGTGGCGCTTGGCGGTTCGACGATGATTGGAGAGGGTGCGTCGGGCCACGCCGTAGCACCAAGGCAGGACGGCGTCCTGTGGAACGTCGTCGAGACGGCGCCAGACGGTTAGCAGCACGTCGGCGAACAGGTCATCGCTCTCGTCGGCGGTGGCACGGCGGCGCAGATAACGCTGGAGCGGGTCGTACACCTCGGCGGCTATCGCCTCGAAGCGGTCACGCCGCTCGACTTCGGAGCTCACCAACACCCACTGTCCGGCATCGGGCGGATTCTGTCATCGTTCATAGGTCCAGGGGCCTATGCAGGTTTTTGCCCTTCGCGACGACATCCAGGTCAGCAGCAAGACCAAGTGCCAGGTCCGATCGGCTCCCCCCGATCGAAGCCTCCCTGAGAACCAGGTGCGGAGCCACCACCCCGCACCTGGTTCGCCTGTTTTCCGGCTTAGCCTGGCCGCTCTATGGCTCAGCCCGTCCTCGACACCCGAACCTTGAACCGCGCCTTGCTCGCACGCCAACTCCTCCTCGGCAGAGCGAGGCTGACAGTCACCCAGGCTGTGGAGAAGGTGGGAGGTCTGCAGACTCAATATGCCCCCTCGGCATACATCGGGCTCTGGTCCCGTCTCGAAGGGTTCCAGCGACCACAGCTCACCCGGGCATTGGAGGGGGGCCAGGTGATCCAGGCCACCCTGATGCGGGCCACCATCCACATCGTGTCGGCCCGCGACTATCCGCTCCTCACCGCGGCAGTGCGACGATCGAGACGTGAGTGGTGGGCTCGTGTGGCGAGGAGCCGCAGTCTCGACGAGCCCGCCTATGACAAGGTGGCTTCGTTGATGAAGGACGCCTTGGCCGCTGGCCCACGCCCGCGGGGCGAGCTGGTCCAGATCCTCGTCGACAACGGGTTCGACAAGGACATCTGGGAAGGGGTGGGACTGTGGGTCGACTTGGTCCGGGTGCCACCCTCGGGCACCTGGGAGCGACGCCGGGCCGAACTCTATGGGCTGGCCGATGACTGGGTGACGATGACCCCGGTCGGTGAGGAAGAGGCGATGGAGCATCTGGTGAGGCGATACCTGGGAGGGTTCGGCCCGGCCACAGTCGGTGACATCTCGAACTGGGCAGGGGTGCCGATCAACGCCCTTCGGCCGGTGATCGAGCGAATGCGTCTTCGATCTCTCCGGGATGTCGACGACGGTGAGCTGATCGACCTCCCCCGTCGGCCGATCCCGGGCCCGGACACGCCGGCGCCGGTCCGCTTCCTCCCCACCTGGGACGCCACCCTTCTCGCCCATGCCCGTCGCACCCAGATCCTGCCCGAGGAGTACCGGAGCACGGTGTTCAATACAAGGAACCCCCAATCCCTGACGACGTTCCTGGTTGGCGGGGTGGTAGCCGGCATCTGGAAACAGGATGGGCCCCGCGTGAAACTCGAGCCGTTCGCCCCGCTGCCGAAGGCCGCACGGCGGGAGCTGGAGGAGGAGGCGGACCGGCTGGCCGCGTTCCTCGCCTAGATGTCCTTCTTCTAGAGGTCGTTGATTCAGGAGAGCCTCTCGGCTTCGGTTTGGGGTGTAACTGCTCCATTCGGAGGGAGAGGCTCTCGTGGTTCACCGTAACGCTCGTTTGACGCAGAATGGTCGGCTGATCCTGCTGGAACGTATTGAGGTTGAAGGGGTGGCCGGTGGCGGTGGCTGCCGAGTCGATGGGGGTGTCTCGGGAGACGGCGTACCGGTGGCTGCGCCGCTATGGGGTGGAGGGAGCCGCTGGCTTCGAGGATCGGTGGTGAAGACCGAGACGATCGCCAAACCAGACTCCAGTCGAGGTTGAGGGATCGGATATGTGAGCTGCGGCGGGCCCGCCGCCGGGGCTCACTACCGACATGGCTACACGACTACAACTGGCACCGACTCCACACCGAAGTCGGAGCTGCACCCGCCAGCCGGCTACCCGTCAACAACGTCTGCGGAATGACACCTAGACCAAGCCGGTCGTCGCCAGTTGGGGGGTCAGGGCATCCACCCCGGCCTCGGTGAAAGCGGCGACCACCTTCTCCCTGGTCTCGGTGGTGCAGAAGGCGATCACCGACGGGCCCGCACCCGACCGGGCGGCATGGAGGGCGCCGGCAGCTTTCCCGACCTCGACCAGACCGGCCACCTCCGGCGAGATCCCGTCCCGGGGCTGCTCGTGGATCTCGTCGCCGTGGGCCGCCCCCAGAAGGGCCGCGTCGCCGGTGATCAAGCCGGCGGTGAGGGCGGCGACCCGGGCCAAACTGCGCAGGACCCGGTCTTGGGGATGGACCGAGTCGATCACGCGTCGGGCCTGTTCGGTGAGGAGATGGCGACCCGGCACGGCGATCACTGTCTGAAGGGCGGGATGGATGGGGAGTCGGAGCGGCATGCCCTCGGCGGGGACCAGGGTGAGACCTCCGTACACCGCGGCGGCAACATTGTCGGCATGTCCTTCCAGCTCCACCGCAACCCGATAGACATGATCGGGATTGGGCTCATCGCCGTTAAGGCGAAGAGCAGCGGCGATGCCCGCCACCGTGGCGGCTGCCGATGATCCGAGGCCTTTCCCGATCGGGATGTCGGCGTCGACCTGGATAGCGAGCGGGGAGGTGTTGCCGACCACGCGGCGGGCGGCCCGCATCACCCAGTCGCCCTCCTCAGGCCGCGGTTGGTAGGGGCCGATGTGCTCGACGCTCCATTGGTCGGCGCGGCTTGCCTTCACGGTGCAGCGGATCTCGAGGGCAAGGGCAATGCAGTCGAACCCGGGACCAAGATTGGCCGAGGTCGCCGGCGCCGAGGCGGTGGCTGAGCGGAGGTCCTGGCTCACCCCCGCAGCCTATTCCGGGTTAGCGTGGCCCGAGTGGGCGACATCCTCGACTTCGAGAACCTGCTCCCGGAGCTGATCGCGGGGCTGGGCCTGGCACTTCTGGTGGGGAACGGGCTGGCCTGGTGGAGGCATCGTCGGGGGATGGCCCCGAGGGGGTTGGAGAACCCGCAGTATCGGGCGGGACGGGTGGCCTTTCTCCTTGTGGTGGGGGTGCTGATGACCACCTGGGGCGCGGTCTCCCTGTTCACCTGAGACACCGGAGCGGGCATTCTCACTGCAATGCGTCACATATGCGTGGGCGGCTTGCATTAGGAATCCGGTACACGGCTCCACCTAGCATCGGGGCATGGCTGCAGGCGGCGGAACCCGGGCGATCATCGCTGCGATGCTGGCCAACGCCGGCATCGCGGTGGCCAAGTTCATCGCCTATCTGGTCACGTCCTCGGCCTCGATGCTGGCCGAGTCGATCCACTCCGTGGCGGACACCTCGAACCAGGGGCTGCTCCTGCTGGGAGGAAGACGCGCCCAGAGGATCGCCGACGACCGCTACCAATTCGGCTACGGGCGGGAGCGTTACTTCTGGTCGTTCGTGGTGGCCATGGTCCTGTTCTCCCTGGGTGGGCTCTTCTCCATCTACGAAGGCGTCAGCAAGATCCTCGACCCTCACGAGCTGACCTCGATCGGCTGGGCGATCGGGGTGCTGGTGGCGTCCATCATCCTGGAATCATTCAGCTTCCGCACCGCGATCGTCGAAGCCCGCAAGGTCAAAGGAGGGCGCGGCTGGTGGGAGTACATCCGCACCTCCCGCTCTCCTGAGCTGCCGGTGGTGCTCCTCGAGGACGCCGGCGCCCTTTTCGGTCTGATGCTGGCGTTGATCGGCGTGGGCCTCTACGCCGTCACCGGGAACGAGATCTGGGACGCGGTGGGGACCCTGTGCATCGGTGCCCTGCTCCTGGTGATCGCCGGCTTCCTCACCATCGAGATGAAGTCCCTCCTCATCGGGGAGGCCGCCCTGGAGAGTCACGTCGCGGCGATCAAGGGGGCGGTGGAGTCGAATCCCGACGTGGTGCGGATCATCGATCTTCGCACCCAGCACATCGGCCCCGATGAGCTGCTGGTGGCGGGCAAGGTGGAGTTCACCGCCACCTTGACCACCCCTCAGCTGGCAGCGGCGATCAACGTCGTGGAGGGCTCGATCCGGCAGGCGGTCCCACTGGCGGGGAGGATCTATCTCGAGCCGGATGTCTGGAGGGCGGACCATGTCCCCACCGCGGACCGCCCGTCCTCGGAGACGGATGGGAGATCTCATTGAAGCCTCTCTCCGCCGGTCTCAGCCGGGAGCGGCGGCGCTGATCGTCAGATAGTCGACCCTGCCTACGCGTCTCACGTCGACCTCCGAGGAGGCGAGCCCGATTCGGAGTAGGCCGGCGGCCAGTCGGTCGGCACTGGGGGGATCGATTCCGTGCCCGTCATTCCGTTTCAGCCTTCGCTCGACGATCAGGAGCCGCCCTCCGGGAGCAAGCACACGTCGAATCTCGGCAAAGCCCGCGTCGGGGTCCGCCCAGTGGTGATAGGTGGCAACCGCCATCACCGCAGTGAACCGATCGTCAGGGAAGGGAATCTCCTCCGCCGAGCCCACCTTCACCTCTGCTCCAGGCACCCGCCGCGATGCCCGCTCCACCATTGTCGGGCTGGGATCGATCCCGGCAAGGGCGGCGCCTGTGCCGACCGCATGCTCGAGTGCCGCTCCCAACCCGCAGCCCAGGTCGAGGAACCGGTCGGGAGGGGTCAATGAGAGCCACTCGACGGCTGCGAGATTGCTCTTTGGGGTGCGGTTGCGCAACGAGAAGAGCCACACCTTCAAGGCGGACCAGCGCTCGACCTCGCCAATATCAGAAGTCACGACCTGGATTATCGTCGGCGGTGACGATCCCGGTTATCGGCCGTCCCCAGCTTCGTCGTCCCCCCTTGTCGTCTTCCTTCGCTCGACAGGACCCGGTATCCTCGCGGCTTGCGATTGACAACTCGAGCCGGTCCGGCCCCGTAGATCGACCTGGCTTGATCACTGGTCTCGCCTATGGACGTGGTTCCTGCTGGTGGCCGATCCACCGAAGCTGTGCTAGCTATAGGGCTCTGACCAGGGTAAACGCAACAAATGCGGGTGTAGTTCAATGGTAGAACACGAGCTTCCCAAGCCCACTCGCCGTCGCCCAAAATGTGCTCTGACCAGGGCTAACGTCGTCGATGTCAAGCCCCGCTGCCAGGAATCCGCCAGGAATCTTGCTGTCTTTTGAGACCGGGGATCCCACCTGCGGGTGCAACACCGAGCAACCTCACAGCCCTCGGGAGGGGCATGGGCACGCTCCGAGAAGCCACGAGATCCGTTCGCAAGCCGCCGGGTCGGGAGTGGAGTTGGTCGTGCCCAATCTGTGGGTTCAGATCTGCCTGGCCGCGCCCTTAAGACGACGCACACTCGGGGCAGTCCATATCGTGGAGCGCCTAGTTGAAAGCACAGCAAGCAGAACAACGACGGCCCCGACTATGAACCATCCGCTAGTGGAAGGCTCGGACACCGGATCTACACCATTCCACCAAGGGCTGACGCTGGCAGGCAGCATCATGGAAACGAGAAACCCGCCAGCAAAAGCCAAGGCCGCTCCGGTCGTGTATTGGGGTATCAAGGTTCTCAAGCCAATCGCTCCGAACAGAATGACAATCAGATTGAGAACGCTTGCCTCAAGTGCAAGGCGTGGCATGACACTGGTCGGCACCTCGCTGACTACAAGGACCAAGACGACGGACAGCAACCAAACGCTCGCCACGGTGGTTAGACGACCAAGCAAGCGTAGGCCGAAGCCCACATGAAGTGCTGCTGTCGCCTCGCCTTCGTCATTCTCTAAGGCCAGAAGCACGCCGACACTAAGGGCCGCGAAACCCATTCTTATGAGGGTGCCTTGACCGGCCAGCCCAGGTTCGCGGTCGGCGGCACTTAGAGCGAACGCTGAAGCGATTAGAATCGCAATAGGGAGCGATTTCCAGTCAGCAACTAGCGCTTCGACCCTGGCGACTTGCAAAAACATCAGTCACAGGTGAGGAGAGTGTCAACGGTCGGTATCGGTTCCGCATTTGGCCTGTTCGTGTCCTCAGGGACTTCTAGATTCACACCGAACAACGCGGCCAGCTCCTGCAAAGTGACCTCGGGCCTAGCTAGTTGCGACATGCGGTCTTCGATCACGCTCGCAACCACCTGAGGATCCAGAGTCACAAGATGCTGAGCGAGTGCGATGGTCGACGAGTCGAAAACCGCGCCTCCGAGTACATCGCCTTCGATCTGTGCGGGCGAACCCTGTGCCGATTCCATCGCTGTAACGATCTCGGCACCTCCGTCGACACTTGCTGCCGCAATCCACAGGGCTAAGGCAACTCGACCTTGACCTCGGGCATCACATAGCTCGTGGGGACCGCCCGGGAGTCCGACACTGACATGGGCGATTCTGGAAGCGAGTGCGAAGGCATGGATGGGCCGACTGCTGCCCGGACGGTCCCACGTGAAGAAGGTGGCGACGCCGTTGGGACTCGCCGAATATCTCGGGAAATCACTGTTCTGTGGTCGCTGGGCGACAACAGCGAGGTCTGCTGTCAACACCTCGGATACGCCGTCGGCCACCTCATGCCATTCCGCGACCCATGGCTCGAATCCCGGGTACGGGCAGTACAAGCGGTCGGACACCGTCAGGCATTCCTGCACCGAAGTCTGCTTCTCCCAATCGACTCTGGGTCGCGATCCGCCAACGACCGCCCAAGGCTGGTCAGGTACGAAGGACAACACCTGTAGTGCTGTCGCTACGACGAGGAGGCTGGCCGCCCCGGCCGATGCAATGCTGACCGGCCTAATGCGGCGACTCGACCTCGTCATTACAAGTACGACAGTGAGCAATGCAACCGACAATAGGAAGAATATCCGAGGCCCTGAGGGTCGCAGAAAGACATCAAAGGGTGTGTCAAAGGCGCTGGGAGGCATCCATAGGAGCAGGCGGCTCAGATCACTTCCTCCGGAGACCTCAGGTGCACCAACCTCGACATCGGGTGAACCAAGCAACTGCAAGGTGGCGTAGATCAAGAGCACCAACACCGGAGTTGCGCGGACACGCCTCGAGCGTCCCAGGGCTATCCCCGCAAACCAGGCAATGCACACAACGAGGAACCCCGAAGCCAACTCGTGCCAGGTCAGAGAGCCGGCTGGAGTTAGGAATAACCCTGCCACCACACCCGCCAACGCCAGGATAAAGGCGTAAGCCAAGGGGCCCACAACACCGCCGAGCAAGCCGAGCGCACGCACTGTCCTGCCGTGCGGCAGAGAATCGAGGTGTTCTTCGTACGCATATCGAATCTCAGTGGAGGCCGTCCAGCACGCCACGAGGAATGCCGCACCCGCGAGAGGGAGGAGCCACCCAGCGAACGACACCGCGAGGAACTGCCAGACGGTCGCCTCGTTGATCAGGGCCCGCCCGAGGAGCCAACCAGAGATTGCGAAGCCTGCGACGGTTAGAGGGTGTTTAGCTGCCGCCAGAGCCACAGCCTTTCCCTCCAGGAGGACAGCAGGCGCTGAACTCAGAGGATCAGTCCGCTGAACGGTCTTCACCTGTTGTAACCTGCATAAGTGTCAGGTAGCCGTCCTCGAGCGTCGGCGGAATAGCCTCGCTTCCGTCCGGAATCCCGAGCACGCGGTAGCGGCCATCCTGAGTGGGCCAGCCCACGGATCCGTCAGGCAGGTGATCCATCAACCCCACCTGCCCCATCGCCAAGGCAGCTAGTCCGTCGGGTGGCCCGTCATACAGAATCCTTCCCGACTTGAGCACGAGCACCGTATGGGTGAGGCCGAGGACATCTTCAGGCTGGTGCGTCGAGATAAGTACCGAGACCCCTGATGCAGCCAGCGAGCCGATGACGCTGCGCAACACCACTCTCTGCTCTGGATCAAGCCCAGCGGTCGGCTCATCGAGCAGCAGCACATCTGGGGATCCCATAACAGTCTGCGCGAGACCAACTCTCCTCTGAAGCCCACCCGAGAGGTGCTTGATTTTCCGTTCCGAGACGCCCGTTAGCTGAAGGCTTTCCATGGCCTGGGCAACCGCTTCCCGGCGAATATTCTTCTTTGACATCCCCCTCAGGACCGCCACACGATCGAGATGCTGTTTGACGGTCAGCGAAGGGCTGAAGCCGACCTTCTGGGGCATGTATGAGAGGATCCTCCGCGCCTCACGGTTATCGGGTTCCCGCCCCAAAGGGATCGAGCAGATTTCAATCTCACCGGAGTCCGGACTCATGAGCGTCGCGAGACACCGCAGAAGGGTTGTCTTCCCGGCGCCGTTGGGCCCCAGCAGGACCGCCACGCCGGATGCGTGCCGGAATGTCACATGGTCCAAGGCCTTGGTGGCGGCGAAGCTCTTGGTCACCTCGCGAGCAGAAATCAACTGATACGCACCTGTCCCGCCGAACCTACGCCAACATGTGTTCTACGGGCAGCTCAGCGACACACCGGAACTGCTCGGTGCGTAGGACGTCGTGCTGCCGCCGGTCGAGGTTTGGAAAAACCCCTGTGACCTCCAGACATCCGTTCCGTGGCCGTTGCAGTTGTATGACGCGACAACCACGCTGTTATGCGTACTGCCGCTCCAGTCGTCGGCTGCTCGGGTTGTCCAGACTGGTCCGACCTTCTCTTGGACTCGAATGCGGTTGTACGTAATGCTCTGAGGACTGCATTCGACCAGATTGTCACCGCCAACGATGTCATTGGTATCAACCCAGTACAGCCCTGTGTCGTGGCTGCATGAGGCTATGGCGGACACAGCCGCCCACATAACGCCTGCCGTCACCACACTCAAGATTAGGAACATTGCCGTTCGGCGCTGCTTAGGATTCGACGGAGGGACGTCGTAATATGAAAGGGCTGTCACAGGTTCTCCTTGGTTGTCAGTGGCTAGAGCGAGATTCGTGGAGTCTCTGATTTTGTGGCAAGACCTCCCAAGTCTGGGAACCGACTTCGGGTGCCCTAGTCGCTGCTACTCCTGATAAGTTGTCAGCTGCTTTCAACTCTCTAACTTCCTATTCGCCGATGCGCCCTCTTGGGTTCCGCGATGCGGTGCGTGCCGAGTGCAGGGTGGGTGGGAGGTCAGAGGTCGTCGGTGACGCCTGTCTTCAGATAGTCGACTTTTAGGACGATCGTGTCTGCGGGTATGCCCAGCTCGGGGTCTCCTTCGAGAAGGGTTCTGGTCTCGGCGAGCAGTTGGCCCTTGGTGCTGAGTGTGATCGTGTCTTTGGTGGGTATGGGGGTGGTGTAGGTGATGCCGATGGTGATTGTCTGGCTGGACTGCTCTTCCAGCTCAATCGGCAGCTCTGCCAAGACTTCGATGACTGCGGCTCGTAGCTGGGGGATCGGGTCGGTTTCTCGGAGCAGATCGGTGGCCAGGTCGAACACCTGAATGTCCTCGGGTCGTTCATCCCCCCCTTGGGAGGCGTAGTCGCGGAGCGCCTCGTGGAGGGCGTCGGGTTGGGTGGGCCAATCCTCCTCGAGGAGTGGGTCGGTGACATCGGTGAGCTGTTCGGTCTGTGTTTGGTCGATACGGTCGGTGGCATCAAGGCCAAGGCGGTAGTAGGCGTCTTCTGCGGCAGGGTCGAAGAAGGTGGGATTGTGGTTGGCGGTGCGGATTTGGATGAACTCTGTCTCGGGCTGTCGCCAGACTTCCCGGGTCGCGGGGAGGAGATAGGCGATGAACTCATGGTCGAGTCCGAATTCGGCACCGGGTCGAATCGCGAGGTCGACTCGCTCAGAGCGGGTATAGACGAACGAGCCCTGTGGGATGTCGAGCGGGGATGCCGCCCCGGCCGCCACAGCGACCTCGGCCAAGGCGGCCTCCGCCGGGGCGGATCGGAATATCGCCACACCGCCGACCAGTGCAAGCAAGATGGCGGTGACAAGGGCAGGGACCAGCCATCGTCGAACCGGACTCGCCCGCTTCTGTTCGCCGAGTATCGTCGCCTGGAGCCGTTGACGGGCCCGGTGGACATCTTCCTCCGACGGCTCGGCCGGCTCAGCTTCCCGGCGAATCAATTCGAACGGGTCTGGAATATTCTCATTCATCATCATGAATAGGTTCGCCGACGACGCCGATCAGGTTCCTCAGCTTGGTCCTGGTGCGGTTCAAACGGGAGCGTACGGTGCCCTCGGCGATCCCCAAGGCCGATGCAATCTCGGCGTAGGAACGGTCCCCTACTGCGAATAGCAGGAGCACTTCGGCGTCCTCTGTGCGGAGTTGCCTCATCGCCGCGGCGAGCCGGGGTCGCTCCTCCTCGGCCTCCACCCTGCTCACCGCATCGACACTGTGATCAGGTTTGGACTCAGAGGGTGGGGTCACCCTTCGGTAGGCCCTCTCCTGTCTCGCCCGTTGCCGGTAGTAGCCGCTGACCAGATTGGCGGCAATGCCAAACAGCCACGGCCCCGCGCTCGAATAGGTCAAGCGGTAACGATGACGTGATGCGAAAGCGCGGAGAAACACCTCACCGGCAAGGTCGGGACCATCCGTGGCACCCACCGCGGCGACCGTGAAACGGTGAATGTTCCGGTAGTGCCGTTCGAAGATGACCGCGAACAGCTCTGGATCCTGGAAAGAAGCTTCGACGATCTCGGCGTCAGACTCCGCCCGGTTCACGGCAACACAATGCCAGGTCTGCTCCGAGTACAGGGATCAGCCTCAACTGCTCCAATACGAGACCGACTCGGTCTTGTTGTTCATAAACGAAGGCAAGTTGTGGGTGCCAGAGCCCACCGTGTCCGCAGAGGTGCCGGTCTTGTTCGGTCCGTCATGGTGACGTAGCCGATGGCAGCCATTCCACGAAGAAGAGATCCGGTTCGCCCACGAGGCGCCTGTATTCCAGTATCCCCCGGTGCATGAGCTTCCCACCACCGAGATCGAACTGCCACTGCCATTCGACCCGTCGAAATGCGTGCCCAGGGTGAAGGAGACAAGGAGATTCCCCGCCTCCGGGTCCGAGAACAGCTCCTCACCCGACGGCGCCTGCTCGGCACTGACCAACCCTCCCGAGGCCACCGACATCGCCTCTTCGAACGATACATAGCACTCTGGCCTGGAGACGATCAGCTCACCGGACGCCATCTGACCCTGCACTACGACGAGACAATGCAGTTCAACACTCTCCGGCGCATTAGCCAACGCCGGGATTGCGGCCAGCAAGACAATCGAGAAGACGGCCAGCACAGCAGGAAACCGAGTTCGGAACACGAGCACCTCCACAAGTCGACTCACAGATCATTCGCCGAAGTCCCCCATTGGGTTCCCCCGGAACTCGGCACAACCGATCGGCGAAGAAGTAAGGGCGGGGCCACGGGACACGCATCCCTCCACAGGTCGTATCTCGGGCCCCGCCAATCCATGATTCAGTCGCCAAGGATTCCCGGGCGTGAGCGACGCTGTTGGACACTGCCGCGCCGAGGCAACAGACGCTCGGCTACCTGCCCACATCCATCCCAGGACCCATGGCGACCGCCGAGATATGGGCGACCATCCCGCGACTCAGTTCTCCCCAGGATGGGCTTACGAGATCAAGGGTTCGTTGGTGGGACTCCTGTGGCAGGCCTCCTCGGCGTCCCGGCACCCCAGCTAGGGGGTATTTGCGTCGCGACCGACGCTCATCACGACGTATGCCGCTCGTGTGCGGCCCGGTTTCCGACCATGGCGAAAGATGCGGTCGATAATGATCCCTTGCGCCCTGTGGCCGGTGAGCGCGTAGCCATGGTCGATTTGGCCCTCCAGGTACCAGCCAACGAAGCGACTGGCGCGAAGGGCGTGGTCGAGACGAACGGCCAGGCTGTACATCCTGCATCACCGATCCACGGTTGCTTATTAGGTGCGGCCCAGGGTGCGCTCTTTCTCTCGGATTCGTGCCCGGCGTTCCTCGATCAATTGGCGGACGTGCCGGACCGGCTCGTCGACCTCTTCTCCATCACCCGGGACATCGGGGGTGACGTGTCTCGAACGGTTGGAGTCGAGTTGGAGTCTGCGGGCGATGGCGGGCTGGTCGATCCATTCTCTATTCATGGCCCGGGTGAGCTCGTCGAGAGCAGTCTGGTGGTCTTCGGTGACGACGTAGGCGTGGTTGGCTTCTCGTCCTCGGGTCATTGGGGTGTAGACGCCTCGGTTGTCGGTGGGACTGTCGACGAGGAGTAGGGCTACGTCGACGGTGCGGCCTTGGGTGGCGTGGCTGGTCTGGGCATATCCGAGTTCGAGGTGTTCGGTCACGTACTCGGCGGGCAGGTTGATGGTGCCGGTCCGTCCCGTGACCGTGATGCCGCCGTCTCGGTGGATGCCAGTGATGGTCCAGCGATCCCGGTTCTTGACCATCAAATCTTGGTCGGTGCGGAGAGTCCGGTCGTTGCGTCGGGTGACCACCTCGTCACCCACCAGCATCATGGTCTCACCGACCCGGAGCCGTGGTCCGGCAGGGTCGAGTTCCTTTGCCTTGACCCGGGTTTCCTGGGCGAGTTGGTTGAGGCGAGCAACCATGTCGGTGTTGTTTGCCATCAACGCCACCGTCTCCCCGCGACTGCGTGCTTCCTTCCATGCGACGATGATGGCTGTCTCCAACTGGTCGAGGTTGCCGCCATGGAGCCGTCCCCGCTTGTGGTATTCGGTGAGCACACTGGAATCTCCGCTGCGAAGTCGGAGACTGGCCTGGCGTTCCCAGGTGTGGTGGAAGCGGTGGACCTGGTCCAGTTCGACTGCTTCGAGAATGTCGATCAGATGGGCGAACATGCCTCCCCTGCCCACGGCGGTGAACTGACGGGGATCACCGACGAGGACGAGCCGCCAGTCTTTGTGGTCGGCAAGCCGAAACAGTGCAGCGAGTTTGGGAGTGGAGACGTTTCCGGCCTCGTCGACGATCAGCGTGGTCCCCGCAGCCAAATCGAACGCGGGATCGGGTGGCCGTGTCGGATGGGAGTGTTCGGTGAGCAGCTTGTCCAAGGTGTCAGCCCGCATGCGTGTCTCGGTGGCCAGGACCTCGGCCGCGGCTGCAGTCGGAGCTACCCCAAACGCCTGACGGCCCTGGATGGCGAGGTTCAGCTTTGCCTTGGCGAGCATGGTGGTCTTCCCAGCACCCGCGGGACCGACGATCAGTGCCAACCCGCCATCACCCGCGACGGCAGTCACCGCCTCTTCCTGACCTCGCGTCAGGTCCCGGGTGAAACGAATAACCCGTGGTCTCATCCTTCCTGCGTCGCGTTCTATACGGCGTTGAGCCCGGGCCACCAGCTCCTCCTCCTCATCCAGAATGGTGCGGGTGGTGAGCGTCCGGTCCACCGCGGCTTCGGTGATCGGCCGGCCATCCCGCCGCAACGCCACAGCTGGCGGGACAGGTCGGGAGATGTCCACGCATCGGCCTTCGCTGATGTTGTCGGCGAGACTGTCGAGGATCTCGGTCAGCTCGACGGCACCGACAGCGGTGGTGGTGGGGATTGCAGTTGCCAACTCTCGTACCAGTTCAGCGTGCCGCCAAGCCGACTGTCCGTCACCCAGGGCACGCAGAGCTGTATCGCCCAACGCCGTCGTCACTTGCTGGTCGATCCCGTCGAAGCGTCGAACCCGGTCGACCACCTCTTCAACCAGTCGCTGCGGCTCATAGCCCAGATCCAGGAGTCGGACACGCCACTCCTCGCGCAGTTGGTGGAGGCTGACGCCGTGGCGTTTTGCAGGTCGGCTGTCCAGGACTGCCTCCCGCTCAAGGCGCCACCTCTCCCGCACCGTCGGCTCCCTTCCCAAGCCCTGGCGGAACCGTTCCGATTTCTCCTCGAGACGTCGGTCGATGTCCCTGGTCCGTTGGGAGAACTCTCCCAACACTGTCTTTGGGATGTCGGCGATCTCGGCGATCCCATGTTCCGGCGTTTCCCATTCCACACCGAGACGACCCGTCAGCTCGGCGCGGAGACCGGCGTGGTAGACAGAGGAGACGCTGCGTTGGTCGGCCATGATGCCGCGGGCGTCCAACGCCAGCCACCGGCCGTCCGGTGCGGGGACCCGGTTTGCGATCACCGCATGAGTATGAAGCTGAGGGTCAAGCCGACGAGAGGTGTGCTGGCGGAACACCCCCACCACCAGCCCTCCGGCGTCGACGTGCATGATGTGGCCGTGTTGGCGCAGACGGGTGTGGGCGTGATCTTCGATCCAGCCCAACACTCCCGCCACAGCCCGGTCATGGGCGACGCTCACCTGCTCCCGCACCCGGTCGTCACCAAAGGCGAACAGCACGGAGACCGATTTGGGAGCCGAAAAAGTGGCGTCATAACCCTTGACCGACCCCTCACCATATCGGCGACCAAGATCCTCACCAGTCGCCGGATCCCTGCCCGCCATCACGGCCAGGAACGCATCCTCGTCGACCACACCTTCAAGGCCGAGACGACCCGCCGCCTGGCCCCACCAACGGCCCGGCGGCTCGGCACCGTCGAGGTAGTACGAGGGGAGACGCTCGGTGTAATACCGGCCAGCCTCAACCCCCTTCAACGAGTTCACCCGAACCGTCACCGCCTGTCCCCAACCCTTCGACAACCCTGTCGACCGCAGGTGTGCAATCGTCTGTCAGACTTGGTTTGCTGGGCTTCGGTCGTGGTCATTCGTCTTGCTGGTTTCTGCCTCGGGTTCTCTGGCCTTGGAATTGCTTGGCTCCGTGGTCCGTGGCTTCGGTTCTCTGGACTGAGGCTTCTCTTTGTGTACGAGGCCAGGGCTTGAGCCTTCGAGACCCCCGTCGCGCAGCGACCACTCTGCGCCGCAGGCCTTTCCACAAACTTGCGGCAACCCTTTCGAAAACCCTTTCCAGGGGCCTTTTTCCGACGCGGGGCAGCTGACTGCCGTTCACCTGCCAGGGCCACAGTGGACTTGGCGGCACGTTGCTCTCGCGCTGACATGCAAGTCTCTCGAGAGGGTTTCCGACACTCCCTGGAAAGGGCTACTTCCGACAATCTCAGCCAAGCCAGCAGGAACAGGGTGACCGTGGAGACCTCCCGACCGAGTCGATTCGACGCTCAGCTCCTCTCGACGGCCGATGTGTGCGATCTCTTGGTCATCAGCCGAGCGACCTTCTACCGTTTGCGTTCGTCCGATCCCAGCTTCCCAGCACCTCTGTACGTCACCGAGCGCCTCCCGAGGTGGCGCTCGGATGAGATCCGCGAGTGGCTCAGCCTGAGGCAACGACAACCACTTCAGGTTCGCCCCGCTCTTCTCCGCGGTGGGGTCAAACGAGGGCCAACAGTCCGCCGGTTGTCCGAGATCGCCCGGGGGTGACGGCCCGGCGTCGACCATCGACAAGGAAATGGCATTACACATCGCCGGGATTCGCCTGGCCGGTTTAGCGGGACAGGACTAAGGCGGCCCGGTCGAGGGCATCCTCGTCGACGTTGACGTACCAGTCGTATGTGGTGGAGACCTGACTATGACCGAGCATCACTGAGACCGTTGGCACTTCGACTCCCAACCTGATCCACCTCGTGGCTGCGTAGTGGCGCAGGTAGTGCCACGTGGCGTCTCGAGGCCAGCCACTGATCTTGTTGGTATGACGGCGGAAGACCTTGCTGTGAGCGGACCGGCGGAAGGGATTCCCGTTGTCAGTCGTGAAAAGGAGCCGCCCGGGCTGTCTGCCGTCGATGTGCGCGCCGGTGGGGGGATTGGGAGGCAGCTCGCTTAGCCAGATCGTGAGTACGTCCGCCAGCTCGGGTTCGATCACGACCTCGCGAGAGCGGGCGTTGCGTTTCGCCGGCGCTCGGAAGGAGAAGCGGCCCGAATCGGATTCCACACAGTTGTGAGCTACGAGCAGCCGCCGGCGATCAAGATCGACCGACTCGACCGTGAGCGCCAATAACTCTCCGAACCTGACTCCGCTGAATGCGGCGGTTGCGGCCATGACCCCGTAGACCGGACGGTCGGTGGCGAGACGAACGATCACCTCGGACGCTTGGGACTCGGTTGGAACCATCGTCAGATCAGGTCGACCGTCCTCGACTTTCGAGTTTGGTCGGGGCACGGTGACTCCAACGAGGGGATGCCGCGACCCGTCCCACACCCCCCGCTGGATGCCTTCGTCGACCGCCAGCTTGATCACCTTCCGCGTATGGCTGAGGAAGTGGAAGGAGTATCCGGCCTTCGCCATCTCCGCGAGGAGAGCCGAGACGTGTTGCCTCGTGAGCTGACCTGCCGGCAACTGTCCGAGGCTGGGCACTATGTGGATCCGGGCGATCGTCTCGACGCGGTTGGCCCACTCTGCGGTCCAAGTCCGGTACTGAGGGTCGGTCGCCACGGACAACAAGGCAGCGAATGGACTGCGGGCGTCGGCGGGCTCCTCACCTCTAGTCCAGATGCGAGAGGCCTCCTCGCGAGCTATCTCGGCTGCCTGATCGATGGTGGTGGCCCGGCGCTCTCGCTGCCGCTTTCCTTCAGTCCAGATGACCCGGTAACCTCTCGGCTTCGCGTTGACAACTCGAACTGGTCCAGCCTGGTACACCGATTTCGTTGGGTCTGCAGTTCTCGCCATTGGTCGTCCCGGTCTCCGAGGCGCCCGCCGACGGGACTGCGTGCCAGGAATTCACACCGGATTCCTGGCAGTCCCTGAGGTCGTCGAGTCCGCCGGCTTTCGCTTGTACGGGCCTCCTGATCAACTGCCCGAAGGCCCTACTGGTCAGAATGCCATAGATCTGCCAGGAATGCCAGGAATGTGCCAGGAATTTCTGGCACTTCTTGCGAAGACCTGAGACGACCTTTAGGCTTCTGACCAGCGGAAACGCAACACTTGCGGGTGTAGTTCAATGGTAGAACACGAGCTTCCCAAGCTCGGAGCGAGGGTTCGATTCCCTTCACCCGCTCCAATCACACGTCGTCTCGTCTCCTGGTGGTGGGACTACCTGCTCATCCTCGCCTGGCTGATGGTGGTGTTCCTGCTGGCGGTCTCCCCCAGATCCTGGGCTGGATCGATCTCTCCTCGATCTGGGCCGACCAGAACATGGCCGACCTCGCGATCAACATCCTCACGGTCCTCCCCTATTTGCTCTATCTGACCCTGACCGAGTGGAAGACCCCCCATGCCACCTGGGGGAAGCGAACGGCGGGGATCGCGGTGGTGGGCCGGGAGGGTGGCCCGCCCACGGGTGCAGCGGTGGTGGTGAGAAACCTGATCGAGGTCATGCCCTGGCAACTGGGCCACATGGGGACGCCACGGCTGGTGGCCTCGACCGTGGACCCGGCGGCGATCTGGTTCGAGGTGGCGTCCCTCGTCCTCGTCGCCGTGATCGTCGTCCCCATCCTGGTCCGACGACCCGGTATCCACGACCTGATGGCCGGCACCCGGGTGGTGCCCGTCGAGATCACAGGGGGAAACGGAACTCACGTCTCCCCGAAGTAGTTTCTCACAGACCATCGCGACCACCACCACTCCTGGCGAGGTCAACCTGATCGACCCGATGGCGGTGACCCTGGCCGGGGTGGCCGTGGGCCAGGGACCGGTCGACACCATCATCGAGACCCTCGACCACGCCCACGGACCAGCCGATCGAGACACGGATGGGGGCCCAATGACTGTTTTGGAGTCCTCACCCATGGATATGTCATCTTGGGGGCCACTCGCCGTCTATCTGGAGGAGGTCGAGCCAGCTGCTCCTCGGATACGGCTATCGGATCGAGCCCGGGGCCGGCGTCGAAACCTCGCCGGAGGTCATCGAGTTGCCCGTGGCATCGTGTTTCGGTATCACCTATGGCGAAGCGGCCGATCAGTACCCGGACGGCGCCTACACCAACGAAACACTCGAGATCGACGGCATCTCGTTTCCGTCACCTCATCCACTGGCGGTCTACACCCAGGCCAGTCCGGACGGATCGGCCCCGATCCCGAACGTGTCGGTGGGGGACGTCCCGGTCTGCGACTGACCGGTCCTTGCGGTCCCGAGCCCTACCATTGCCGGCAACACCCCAGGAGCCTTCTTGATCTTCTCCGACCGTTCCATACGGGAGGCCGTCGACTCGGGTCTGATCCAGATCGACCCCTTCGAGCCCTCTTTCGTCCAGCCCTCGTCGGTCGACCTCAGGGTCGGCGACAGCTTCCGGGTCTTCGTCAACCACCGCTACAGCCAGATCGACCCCCGTGACCCGCAGTCCGACCTGACCCAACTGGTCGAGGTTGGACCGGAGGAGCCGTTCATGCTCCATCCCGGGGAGTTCGTGCTCGGCTCGACGTTGGAGCGCGTCAAGTTGGGCACCGATGTCGTCGCCCGGCTCGAGGGCAAGTCCTCCCTGGGCCGGCTCGGTCTCCTCATCCATTCGACGGCCGGCTTCATCGACCCCGGCTTCGAGGGCCACATCACCCTCGAGCTCTCCAACGTCGCAACCCTTCCCATCGCCATCTACCCGGGGATGAAGATCGGCCAGATCAGCTTCTATCAGATGACCACCGAGGCCGACCTGCCTTATGGCTCGCCTGAGCTCGGCTCGAAATACCAGGGTCAGACCGGGCCCACCGCCAGCAGGGCCCATCAGGACTTCGAGTCGAGACCGGGCACGGGCTAGCGCGACTGCGTATAGTTGGAATTGAGTCCAAGTCTGCCCGACCAAGGGGGCTCGGGAGGTACAGAATTGGACCCGAGGTCCCTCGTGCCCTAACTGAGTCCCCCCTCTAGAAGCTTCCCCGGCTTCACAGGGCAATGTGGGAACCCCTCCAAGCGGCAACCTTCGGGTTGCCGCGCGGGAAAGATGGCCCAAAATGTGCCGTCCTCAGCCGCTGAGGAAGTCGTTCACCTTGTCCTGGGAGAAGGACTTCTCGGCCCGATCCGGAGTGCATACGGTGGAGACGGAGCCGATCAGCGAGCCGACCTTGGCAACCTCCTCCATGGTCAGATCGGCCATCGACTCCCTCTCGTCGACAATCCCCTCGACGGCCTTCATCGGCGTCCTCTCGTATCTCGTCGGCACATCACAAAGCCACCTGTTTGCCGATCTCGATGACATGTCTCGGGGGGAGGCTGAAGTACTGAACGGCACTCGAGGCATTGCGATGCATCAGACCGTAGAGCGCAGCCCGTATCCGCCCGAGGCCCCGACTCTTGGAGATGATTGTCTCTCGCCCCACGAAGTAGGTGGCGTCCTCGGGGTCGAATCCGAACTCGGGGTCGACGATGTTGGCCAAGGCCCTGGGCACGTCGGGCTCATCCATGAACCCGAAGTGGAGCACCACCTGCACGAAGCCCTCCCCCAGGTCGTGCACCGTCGCCCTTCGCACCTGCGGCACCCGGGGCACGGTCGAAGTCTGCACCGCCACCAGGACCACCGTCTCATGGAGGACCTCGTTGTGGCGCAGGTTGGCCAGTAGGGCCGGCGGAGCGATCCCGGGATCGGGGAACAGGTAGACCGCGGTGCCGGGGACCCGAACCTGGGGATGAGTCGTGATCGACCCGATGAAGCGCTCGATGGGTAGCTCGCCTCTCTTGAGGGCTGCTGCGAGCCGGCGCCGCCCGGTCTTCCAGGTGGTCATTATCGTGAACATCACCGCCCCCACCACCAATGGGAACCACCCGCCGGCCGGGACTTTGATGATGTTGGCGCTGAAGAACGAGAGGTCTATGACCATGAACAGGGCAGTGAGGGACCTGCTGACGGCCGCGGACCATTTCCATCGCTCCCGCATCACGTAATAGAGGAGGACTGTGGTGATGACCATGGTGGTAGTGACGGCGACGCCGTAGGCGGCGGCGAGATTGCTCGAGCTGCGAAAGGTGAGGACCAGACCGACACAGGCGATCATCAAGCCCCAATTGACGGTGGCGATGTACACCTGGCCGATCTCACGAGGTGAGGTGTGGTCGATGTCGAAGCGGGGCAGGTACCCCAGTTGCACAGCCTGCATGGTCAACGAGTAGGCGCCCGAGATGAGCGCCTGGGAAGCGATGACGGTAGCCATGGTGGCCAGGATCACCAGGGGGAGCACCGCCCAGCCCGGTGACATGCGAAAGAACGGGTTGTCGATGGCGCCCGGGTCGGCGATGAGCATCGCCCCCTGCCCGAAGTAGTTGAGGACGAGGGCGGGGAAGACCACGATGTACCACCCGAGACGGATCGGCCTCTTCCCGAAGTGACCCATGTCGGCGTACAGGGCCTCGCTTCCGGTGACCACCAGGAAGATGGCTCCTAGCGCGAGAAACGCCAGCCGTGGGCTGTCTGCGACGAGCCGCACCCCGTGGGCCGGATTGACCGCCGCCAGCACCCCGGGTTCCTGCAGCACGTGATAGCCGCCGAGGAGGGCCAGGACCGTGAACCACACGATCATGACCGGCCCGAAGATGGCGCCCACGGTGGCGGTCCCGGCGCGCTGGATACTGAACAACGCGATCAGGATGATCACCGCGATCGGGATCACATATGGCTCCAACTGCGGGGCCGCCACCTCGAGACCCTCGACCGCCGAGAGGACGGAGATCGCCGGGGTGATGATCCCGTCGCCATAGAGGAGGGCTGTGCCGAACAGCCCGAGGAGGACCAGCGCCCAACGCAAACCCGTGGTTGGCGCTCTGCGTCTGGGAACGATGAGAGCGGTGAGGGCCAGGATGCCGCCCTCGCCGTGGTTGTCCGCCCTTATCACGAAGACCAGGTATTTGATGGAGACCACCAGGACCAGGGCCCAGAACATCAGGGAGAGCACGCCGAAGATACTGGCCCGTTCCACCCCGAGGCCTTCGGCAACGCGGAACGACTCCCGGAAGGCATACAGGGGGCTGGTGCCGATGTCCCCGTACACGATGCCGAGGGCACCTACGGACATCATGAGGAGATAGCGCTTGCCGCGCTTCTTGGTGACTGTCATGTCGTGGTCTGTCTCGGGCCGAATGGGAGCGAATGGGAGGCGGGAGGGCTGGCCGCGGCGATGGCGCGGCCACACAGATGAGGCACAACCGGGCGACACTAGCGGTCTGTACAGTCGTAGCCGTGCTGGTCACCATGATCGTCGAGATCCCCAAGGGGAGCAGGAACAAATACGAGACCGATCATGAGACAGGGGAGATCTTCCTCGACCGGATGTTGTTCACCGCCACTCGGTACCCGGCCGACTACGGGTTCATACCCGACACCCATGCCGACGACGGCGACCCCCTCGACATCCTCGCACTGGTGTCGGAGCCCACCTTTCCCGGCTGTCGGATCAGGGTCCGCCCGATCGGTCTGTTCCTCATGGAGGACCAGGGACACGCCGACCACAAGGTGCTGGCGGTGCCCGACGGCGACCTCCTGTGGCGTGACGCGTCCGACCTCGACGACGTGCCCCAGCATCTGCTGCAGGAGCTAGAACATTTCTTCGCCGTGTACAAGGAATTGGAGGACAAGAAGACGGCCACGTTGGGATGGCGACCGGCGTCGGAGGCGTTCGAGACGATCGACCGAGCCCTCGAGGCGGGTGCAGCCCGGGGTTAGCTGACGTCGCGCCCCAGGTTGGCGAACCGGGTGAACTCGGGCTGGAAGGTCATCTCGACCGGACCGGTCGCGCCGGCTCGATGCTTGGCCACGATCACCTCGGCGATTCCCTTCTTCTCCTGTTCCTCCGGGTGGTAGTACTCATGGCGGTAGATGAACATCACGACGTCGGCGTCCTGCTCGATGCTGCCGCTTTCGCGTAGGTCGGAGAGACGCGGTCGTTTGTCCTCCCTGGTCTCCAGCGAGCGGTTGAGCTGGGAGACGGCGATGACCGGGACCTCCAGCTCCCGGGCGAGGTTCTTGAGGTTCCGGGTAATCTCTGAGATTTCCTGCTGGCGGTTCTCCCGGCTGGACGCCTCCATCAGTTGCAAGTAGTCGATGACGACGAGGGACAGACCCTTCTTCCGCTTGAGGCGGCGGCACTTGGCCCTGATGTCGGTCACGGTGACGACCGGGGAGTCGTCGATGAAGATAGGCGTTTGGTACATCTTCCCGGCGGCATCGACCACCCTCTGCCACAGCGGGCCGAGTTGGCCGGAGCGGAGCTTCATCGAGTCAACCCGGCCCACCGACGACAAGATGCGGTGCACGATCTCTTCCTTGGACATCTCCAAGGAGAAGATGGCCACCGGCTCTCCCTGGGTGGCGGCGTTGATCGCGATCCCGAGAGCCATGCTCGATTTGCCCATGGCCGGCCGCGCTGCGATGACCACCAGATTCGCCGACTGGAGACCGGCCAGCTTCTTGTCCAGGTCGACGAAACCGGTGGCGAGACCGGTCAACTCGGAGCCTCTCTGCTCGAGGAGCTCGATGTGCTCCAGAACATCGCTGAACAGCGGTCCCACCTCGAGCAAGGTCTGGGCGCTGCGACGCTCGGCCACGGAGAGCACCGCCTGCTCCGCCCGATCGAGAACGTGGGCGATCTCCTCGTCGATGTCGAAGGCGACGTCGGTGACCGAGGCGCCGGCCCGGATCAGCTCCCGTCGTTTGGCGTGCTCCTCGACGATCCCGGCGTAATAGAGGATGTTCGAGGTGGAGGGGACGATGTCGACGAGACGGGCCAGGTAAGAGACACCGCCGATCTTCTCCAGCTCACCTCGACGACGTAGAGCCTCGGAGACGGTGACGGCGTCAATGGCCTGGTTGCCGTCGAACAGCTCCCGCATCGCCTCGAAGATGGCCTGATGGGCCGGGACATAGAAGTCGGGAGGATGGAGTCGGTCCATCACCTCGTTGACCGCCTCCTCGGAGAGTAGAACCGCCCCGATCACCGACTCTTCCGCCTCCCTGGAATGGGGCGGGTTTCGGTAGCCGGGCCTCATCTGGCCCTGATCGGTGATGCCGCTCATCTGTGTCCTCATCCAACAACACGGGTGTGACAGATTTCGCGAAGTGGCGCGCCGAACCACGCATGGGTTGGGGGAAGATCGAACCAGCTTCGGGGGGAAGCGAACAGAACTTAGACCGGAGCGGGCGGTCGATCCAGCAGATCCCGTGTTTGTTTTTCGCGGTGGAAGACATTCACAGGAAGATCGCGAAACTCGCCGTTGATGAGCGCCGCCACGCCCTTCTCAATGCAGGGCGTCACACATGCGTAACGCCCTGCATTAGGAACGCGTTCAGGAGGCCGGGATCACGTCCAGGGTAAGGGGGAACTCCACTTCGGGATGGAGTTTGATGTGGATCTCGTGGAGACCGATGGCCTTGATCGGTTGGGGGATCTCGACCACACCCCGCTCCAACTCGATCCCGGTGAACCGACGCACACCCTCCACCACGTCGCCCACTGCGATCGACCCGTAGAGCTGGCCCTCGTCACCGGCTTGAGCGGCGATCACGACCCGGCTCCCCACGAGCTGGGTGGCTAGACGCTCTGCCTCGTCCTTGGCCTTGCGCTCGGCTTCGATGCGGGCCTCGCGGATCGCCTCCGCCTGGGCCAGGGCGCCCTCGTTTGCCTTCACCGCCTTCTTCCTGGGAAGCAGGTAGTTGCGGGCGTAGCCCTCGGCCACATCGACCACGTCGCCGCGCTTTCCCAGCTCTGAGACGTCGGAGATGAGGATCAGCTTCATCGGGTGCTCAGATAGGGGAGGAGAGCCATCTCACGGGCGTTCTTGATGGCGTTGGCCACCTCACGCTGATGGGTCGGGCAGTTGCCGTTCACCCGCCGCCCCCGGATCTTGCCCCGATCGGACACGTACTTGCGCAGGACGGAGACGTCCTTCCAGTCGATGTACTCGACCTGCTGTTTGCAGAAGGCACAGGGCTTGGGACGGCCCCGGCGCATCTCCATGCCCCGACGCCGCTTGGGGCGCGGGTTGTTGGTGCTCTTTCTCGCCATTTGCTCTCAGTAACTCCTAAATCAGAACGGTGCCTCGTCGGGCCCGTAGCTCTCTCTTGCCACCGGGGCCGGTGGGACATCGGCGCCCTGGCCGCCGGCGGCACCCCCCCACTCGCCGCCGGAGCGCTGGGTTTTGTTGACCGAGGCGGTGGCCCAGCGCAGCGAGGGGCCGATCTCGTCGATCTGGATCTCGACCACAGAACGCTTGTCGCCCTGCTCGGTCTCCCAGCTCCGCTGCTCGAGACGACCGGTCACGATGACCCTGGTCCCCTTCTGCAGCGACTCTGCGGCGCTCTCGGCTTGCTCCCGCCATACGGTGCCGGTGAAGAAGCTGGTGTCCTCCTGCCATTCCCCGTCGTTGCCCCGCCAACGGCGGTTCACGGCGAGACGGACCTTGGCCATCGCCACCCCGGAGGGGGTGAAGCGCAGCTCGGGGTCATCGACCAGGTTGCCTATCAATGTGACGTTGTTCGACATGTGAAATCTCCTCTTCTCACGTCCCGGTGTCGATCATGCCGTGACACCGGGACGGATTCCAGTCATGCGCCCTTGCGCACGATCTTGTGTCGAACCACATCGTCGGCCAGTGACAGCATTCGATCGAGTGAATCGACGGCAGCCGCCTCCCCCTGGAAAGTGACCACCGAGTAGTAACCCTCGGAGAGATGGTCGATCTCATAGGCGAAGCGGCGCTTGCCCCACAGATCATGCCCATCGACGCTGGCTCCCTGACCGGAGAGATGCGATTCCAGGTCGGTGATCCTGACCTCGACCTCGTCCTCGGCCAGGTCGGGCCGATGGATCGTCATTACCTCATAGTCGCGCATGTCACCTCCTGTGGACATCCGTATGGAAGGCCCCACCAACCCGGTGGGGCAGGGGTTTCACGCAACCGAACGGCGCGAGACGTCGGTGCGGAGACCGGATTGTAGAGGGATCTCACCCCGATGCGGAAGTCGACAGCCCGTCACCCGGCTGGAAGTCGTGCTCGCCGAGCGGCGTCTCCAGGGCTCGGGTCACCGGCCCGGGCGCCGGATAGCGGGGGCATGGCTCCTCGGGGCATGGCTCCATCTCTGCCGAGCCGGCGAGGGCGCCTTCTCCGTCGAAGAACCAAAGATCGAGGGGGATGAGCGCTCCCAACATCACGAAGGTGGGGATGGCCGGCTCGGGGAAGACGAAGAGCATCCCGTCGACCTCGTCAGGCAGCCTGGAGACACCGCGCAGCCCCTGTTGACGCTCCTCCGGCTCGTCTGCCACCCAGACATTCAGAGTCGATCCTCCCACCGTCACCTCGGACGTGGGGAGGGCGGGCGTCGGAGATGTGGTGTTCGCGCTCGTGACTGGAGCGGAGGTCGGAGCGACGCTCCCCGCCGGTGGGGCCGAGGTCGTGGTGGTGGAGGTGGTCGTGGCACATGCCGCCACCAGGAGAAGGGGCGCTACTCGGAAGATCGGCCCTTCAGCATCTCGGCGGCGATCTCCTCGGAGACGTGATAGCTCTCGTCCTCGCCCGGGAAGTCGCCGGAGCCGACGTCGGCCACATATCGCTCCAGTGCGGCCACCGCCTCGTCGGCGAGATTGGCGTAGTTGCGCACGAACTTGGGGTACTTGCCCGAGCCGAGACCGAGGACATCGTGGAACACGAGCACCTGGCCGTCGGTGGCCGGCCCGGCTCCGATGCCGATCGTGGGCACGTCGACCTCCTTGGTGATCAGCTCGCCGAGTATGTCGGGCACCCCCTCGAGCACGATCGAGAAACAGCCGGCGTCGGCGATCGCCCTGGCGTCCTCGATGATCTCCTGGGCGGCGTCGACCATCTTCCCCTGGACCTTGAAACCACCCATCGTGTGGACCGACTGCGGGGTCAGCCCGAGATGGCCCATCACCGGGATCTCGGCGTCGAGGATGCGCTCGATCATGGGCAGACGCTTGCGCCCCCCTTCCAGCTTGACCGCCTCGGCCCCGCCCTCCTGAACGATGCGTCCCGCGTTGCCGACGGTGTCCTCGGGCGAGATGTGGAAGCTGAGCCAGGGCATGTCCACCACGAACAACGCCATGGGGTCGGCTCGCTTCACCGCCCGGGAGTGCATGATCGTCTCCTCCATGCCGAACTCGAGCGTGGTGGTCATTCCGTGGACGACATTGGCCGCCGAGTCCCCAACCAGGATGATGTCAACCCCGGCCCGGTCGGCTATCACCGCCCCCGGGTAGTCGTAGGCGGTGACCATGGAGATCTTGGGACCGCCCTTGCGTGCCCTGATGGTGGGAACGGTGACCTTTTCGCGCATGGATTCAGGATACCGGGTGGCGCCGACTGCAGGTTCGGGCCCGGGCGTTCGGCGCATCGGCCGGCGAGAACGGGCGATCTGGCATGCCGGATGAGGGCCGATAGCATGCACGGGTTCCGCCGAACACCAGAAGGGATGCTCGATGCCCAAAGTGTCCAGGTGGCGTCTGTTCTGGACCGTGGTCTCGATTGGTGCCGCCGTCTATTTCGTCCTCAACAACCCGGTCAGCCTGGGTTTGGACCTGCGCGGCGGGACCCAGATCATCCTCGAGGCCCAGGACACACCCGAGATCACCGTCGACGGCGATGTGACGGCCCGCACCTTGGAGGTGCTGCGCCGCAGGGTAGATGCCATCGGCGTTGCGGAGCCCACACTCCAGATATCGGGTGATCGCCGAATCATCATCGAGTTGCCCGGGCTCGACGACCCCGACCAGGCGCTGGAAGTCATCGGGCGCACCGCCCAGCTCACCTTCCACGCGGTTCTCGAGTCGATCGCAACCGGCACCGCTCCTGACGAGGATGCATCAGATGATTTGGTCCTTCCTGGCGAGCCCGGAGAGGACCTGGTGCTGGCCCCCACGGCGGTCAGCGGTGAGCAGGTGGAGAGCGCCGCCGCCCTCTTCGACAGCCGGGGGTGGGCGGTCTCGATCAACTTCCTCCCCGAGGGCGAGCAACAGTGGGCCGAGCTGACCGCCGAGGCGGCTTGTGCCCCACTCGGGGACCCCAGCCGAAGAATCGCCATCGTGCTCGACCGGACCGTTCTGTCCAGCCCCCAGGTCTCCGAGTCGGTGCAGTGCAACGTCGGGATCACCGGCGGTGAGACGCTGATCACGGGCAACTTCGATGAGGAAAGCGCCGGGGAGTTGGCGCTGTTGATACGGGCGGGCGCCCTGCCGGTGCCGGTCGAGGTAATCGAACGGGGGACGATCGGCCCCTCCCTGGGTGAGGCGGCAATCCAAGCCAGTCTCCAGGCGGCGCTGATCGGCGCCGGGCTCACCATCCTCTACATGATCGCCTTCTACCGGCTGATGGGGGTCGCCGCCGCCATATCGCTGTTGGCATACGGTCTGCTCTCGTACGCGGTGCTGGCCGCGTTGGGCGCCACCCTGACCCTGCCCGGCATCGCCGGGTTCATCCTCGCCATCGGCATGGCGGTCGACGCCAACGTCTTGGTCTACGAACGGGCCAAGGAGGAATACGCCGTCGACCCCTCGTTGGGACGATCGCTGGTGACCGGGTTCCAGCGGGCATGGAGTGCCATCGCCGACGCCAACGTCACCACTCTCCTCGCTGCGATCCTCCTCTTCTTCTTCGCCTCAGGAGCGGTGCGCGGGTTCGGCGTCACCCTGACCATTGGCGTCCTGGTCTCGATGTTCTCGGCATTGGTGGTGACCAGGGTGCTGCTCGAGCTGCTGTCAAGGATCAACGCACTGGAGGAGCGCCCCGGCCTGATGGGGATGACGGCGGGCCGGAGGCTGCAGGAGTGGCTGCGCACCTCGGGGCCGAACCTGTTCGCCAACCACCGACGCTGGCTGGTCATCTCGGCGGTGATCGTCCTCATCGCGGTCGCAGGGATACTGGCGCGTGGCCTGAACTTCGGGCTGGAGTTCCTCGGGGGGCGGCTCGTGGAGTTCACAACCACACAGGAGGTCGATCTCGACGCATTGCGCGAGGACCTCGCCGAACACGGACTTTCCCGGGCGCTGATCCAGGAGACGGGTCAGGGCAACATCATCATCAGGACCGAACAGCTCGACCCTGATCAGGAGCAGGTCCTGGAGGACACGGTGGCCGGAATCGGGGGCGAGGTGACCGTGGTGCGCGACCAATTCGTCGGTCCCACCCTCGGAGTCGAGATACGGAACCGGGCCCTCATCGCACTAGGTCTGGCCCTGCTCATGCAGCTTGCCTATCTGGCCGTACGGTTCAGATGGACCATCGGCACCGCCGCAGTGCTCTCGATGTTCCACGACGTCATCATCGTGATCGGGGTGTTCGCCTGGCTGGGCAAGACCCTCGACGGTGTCTTCCTCGCCGCTTTGCTCTCCATCATCGGGTACTCGATCAACGACTCGGTGGTCATCTTCGACCGGATCCGCGAGAAACAGTCGGAGCAACCGGAGGAGCCTCTCGCCGGGATCGCCAACGAGGCCTGTCTGCAGACGGTGCCGAGGACGATCAACACCGGGTTGGGAGCGATCATGATCCTGGTGGCCCTGTACGTGCTCGGGGGGGACACCCTGGCCGACTTCGCCCTGGCCCTCCTCCTTGGCATCCTGGTCGGCACCTACTCATCGGTCTTCACCGCGACTCCGATCGCCATCGCCCTCGAGGAGAGATGGCCACGTCCGGTGGAAGAGCCGAAGCCGGGGGAACGGCGTCAGCACCAGAAGCAGAAGACCGCCCCCAAACGAATCTTCGATTGAGAGAGCGTCCTGCGTTACGTGAATCCCCCTCCGGCCCACCGGGCCACCTCCCCCGCCGGGGGAGGAAACGCGAACTCAGTTTCTCCCCCCGAAGGGGGGGAGAACCGGCGCAGCCGGGGAGGGGGGATTGTTGGTCACTCTCCTTTCGGAGTGAGTCCGCCCGCAATCAGAGAATGGATCGGACCCATTCGATGTCGGCAGCCTGCTCCTCCACCCCGCCAGGTGTCTCCACCACCACCGGGGCCCCGGCCTCGACGATCAGTCGGGCCATCTCGTCGGGGGGGATCAAGCCTCTTCCCAGGTTCTCGTGACGGTCCCGTCTCGAGTCGAAGGGGTCCTTGGAGTCGTTGACCTGGACCAGGTCGATGCGACCGGTCGCCTCCATGATCCGGGGCACTACTTCATCGAAGGGCTCGCCTCCCCCCCACAGATGACAGGTGTCGAGCACGAAGCCGACGCCGTAGCCGCCGACCTCTCCGAAGAGACGACCGATCCACTCGACGCGTCTCGCCACCGCCTTGTCCCCACCCGCAGTGTTCTCGATGAGCACTGGAACCTCGGTGTCGATGGAGTCGAGCGCCTTCCTCCACCGGTCGATCCCCTCCTCCTGGGGCCCCTCGCCGGTCACATGGCCGCCGTGGACGATCACCGCCTGCGCTCTCACCTCGCCGGCGGCATCGCAGGTCTCCTGGAGGATCCTCCGCGACGGGATCCTGACCCGGTTGTTGTCCGCGCAGACGTTGATCAGATAGGGGGCGTGGACATAGACCGGCATCGGGGAGTTGCGCAAGGTCTCGGCGTCGGAGCGAGGTGCCGGCTTCTTCCAGGATTGGGGATTGGAGAGGAAGATCTGCACCAGATCGGCTTTCCGCTCCAGTGCCTCCTCGAGTGGGCTGATCGAGGGGACGTGGGCTCCGACCTGGATCACGACGTGTCCCAGATGCGGGCCGTGCGGGCCCGGGCCTCACGTCGGACCGCATCGACCCTGTACTCGGCCAACTGATCGGCGACCCGGGCTGGTGGGATCTCCCAGTCCTCGGCGAGAAGGCCGAGGACATGGGTCTCCACCCAGCGCGCCCCCCAAGGGTGATCGGGGAGCCCTCCCCGTATCAGGAGCTTCACGCGGAGCAGGAGGAGGATGTCGCCCTCGTCCGAGATCTCACCGGGCACGATGTCGACGATGTTGCCCCATGGGATCAGGTCGGGCTTGCGGAACGGGCCCCGCAGTCTCAACGCCAGGCCGGCGTCCCGGGCCTCGATCACATTGGTTGGAAGGAAGAGCTCCTTCAGCCCCCATAGCACGAGGAAACCTGAGAAGAGAAGCATCGCCCAGGCCCAGATCACATCTCGTGGCTCGTAGATCTGGGTGTCCTGCGGGGTGAAGATGAGCTCCCGCAGCCAGTTTGTGATCCGGCGGTTGGTGAGCACGTCGACGGCGATCACCAGAAAGGGGATGCCGCCGATAGCCAGCAGCCACATCCGCACCGCCGATCTCCGGACGACCACTTTCATCGCCTGATGCCGAGATCTTGGGGGCGGATGAGGCCCACATAAGGGATGGACTGCTCGTCGAAGGCATCGGCGGCGCGGCCGTCGGAGCGGTCGACAAGCGCGATCGCCTGCACCACCCGAAGCCCGGCGGCAGTGGCCGCCTCGGCTGCCTCCAGCGCCGCCCCACCGGTGGTGGTCGTGTCCTCGAGGATGGCCACCGGCATCCCGGCAGTCACTGGGCCCACGATCCGGCCGCCTGTCCCGTGCAGCTTGGTCGTCTTCCGCACCGAGAAGGCATTGACCTTCCGGCCCCGCCCATGGGCCACGACCGCAACGGCGAGGGCGATGGGATCGGCGCCCATGGTCATGCCACCCACCGCCCTCACCTCGGGGTCGAGGATGTCGAGCACGGCGGCACCGACCAGCGGCGCCCCATCGCCGCTGAAGGTCGTCTGGCGGGCATCGAGGTACCAATCGGACTTCACCCCGGACCTGAGCGTGTAGGGGCCATCCTTGAAAAGGGCGTGGCTACGCAGGTGATCGATGAGGGCTTGACGGGACACGAGGCAATCGTATTGCCCGTCTCGTCGGTATGAGCCGTCGAGGTGGCGGCGGTACCGTGCGGGCATGGATCTGATCCTCGTCCGGCACGGCCATCCCGACTGGACCCCGGATCGCATCGCTCGCAACGACCCGGATCTGACGGCGCTGGGTCAGGAGCAGGCGAATCGGGTGGCTCGGCGCCTGGGGGCGATGGAGCAGGTGGACGAGTTGTGGGCCTCGCCGATGAGCCGCGCCCTGCAGACATCGGCGCCGATCTCATCCGAAGTGGGGATCGAGCCCGAGGTCTATGAGTGGCTCAGGGAGATCCAGAACCCCCCGGCCTGGGACGGCTCCCCCGCCGAGGAGATCGAGAAGGCGTTGCGCCACTCCAACCTCCGCACCATGGAGGAGATGTGGGACGGGCTGCCGGGCGGAGAGTCGTTCCGTGCGTTCCATCGACGCGTGGTGACCGGGCTCGAGGAGACCCTGAGGGCACACGGGATCCGGCCCATGCACGCTGACCACCGCCACCTGTGGGAGGTCGACGACCCTGAGAAGCGGGTCGTGATCGTGGCTCACGCCGGGACCAACGCCGTGGTCCTGGGACATCTCCTCGGTCTGGAGCCGGTGCCGTGGGAGTGGGAGCGTTTCCGTCAGCCACACACCGGGGTGTCACGTCTCACCATTGCCCGCATCAGCACCGGGTGGGCCTTCTCTCTCCGTCAACTCGGCGACGTGAGCCACCTCGAGGAGGGCATGGTCACTTCCTGAAGGAAGTAACCATCCGTATTGGGTTGTGGGCCGGCCTATTTTCCGAAACGCCGTTCCCGACTGGTGAAGTCGCGTAGGGCGCGGAGGAAGTCGACGCGGCGAAAGGCGGGCCAGTTGACGTCGACGAAGACGAACTCGGCGTAGGCCGACTGCCAGAGCAGAAAACCGGAGAGACGTGACTCACCCGAGGTCCGGATCAGGAGGTCCGGGTCTGGCAAATCGGCGGAGTACATGTGCGAGGCCAGCGATTCGGCGTCGATGCGGGCCCCGATCTCGTCCGGGGGGACACCATCGGCCACCAGCTTGGCCACCAGGTCCTTGGCGGCATCGACGATCTCTTGACGCCCCCCGTACCCCATGGCGATGTTGAGCCTGCGGGCGCCCCAGGGCTGGGCCTCCTCGGAGGCCTTGGCCGCCGAGACCAACTCGTCGGGAAGGAGATCGAGGCTCCCGATGAACCTGATACCCATGTGGTAGCCCTGGCAAAGGGCGGGGAGTCTCCCGAACAGCTCGACCAGGACCTCGAAGTAGGGATCGAGCTCCTCGGCGGGCCGGGACAGGTTCTCCCTGGAGAGGACCCAGGCCGTGACCGCCGGGATCTCCAACTCATGCGCCCATCCGAGGAACTCCTCGAATCTGCGCATGCCGACCCGGTAGCTCTCGGTATATGTGGGGAGCCGCTCCTCCCGGGCATGACGGCGATGCCCGTCGAGGACGATACCGATGTGACGAGGCAGCCGGTCCCGATCGAGACCGTTGACGAGGTTGCGCTCGTAGAGGCGATAGAGAAGACCAAGAGCCATGGCGGCGCTCCTCATGGTACCGGTCCCTGCGAGTGGTAACTCGCTTTGGCTCTGGGTCATCCGGCCTCTTTCGTGTCGTATGCAGACAGCCACCCCCCGTGGCTCAATGCACACGGCACAACGGCCGATACCCTCCCCGACGACATGGAGAGACTGACTCTGGGCAAGATGCAGAACCCGATTCGGGGATTCCTCCATGGTTCGGCGGCGATCGCCGCCGCTGTTGGCCTCACCGTCCTCATCGACCGCGCCTGGGGACAGGTCGGGGCGGTGATCGGGGCGCTCGTCTTCGGCGGCGCCCTTCTGGTGATGTACACCATTTCGTCGCTCTATCACTCGGTCCCCTGGGAACCGAGATGGAAGACGAGGCTGCAGCGTGTCGATCACTCGATGATCTTCCTCGTCGTGGCCGGCACCTTCACCCCGATTGCGATTGCTTCCCTCGACGGGGCCATCCTCTTCCTCGCCTTGGTAGTGATGTGGGGCATCGCCGTGACCGGCATCCTCCTCAAGATGCTCATGCCCGAGATCCGGACAACCCTCTCGGTGACACTGCAGATGGCGATGGGCTGGTCAGCCCTGATTTGGATCCCGTGGATGTGGAGTGAGCTGGGATCGGGAGCGATCGCCCTGATCGCCTTCGGCGGTGTGTGCTACACGGTGGGAACCGTGATCTATGCCGCCCAACGACCTCGGTTGTTCCCGAAGATCTTCTCGCACCACGAGCTGTTCCACGTGCTGGTGATCGCCGGGAGCGCATTTCACTTCTTCGCCATCCTGCTCTACGCCATACCGGCGACGGTCTAGTCGAGGCGACCTAGCTCTCGGATGCCTCCGCGTCGGTCGAGCGTGCATCCGGGTTCTGTGCCTCGATGGAGCCGATGCTCAGCCGCTTGGAAGCACCGACCTCTCGGCGCATAGGGCCTCGACCTGGTCGATCGCCGACGGCACCGTCGAGGTGAGGTTCTCGCGGCCGTCGTCCGTGATGACCACGTCGTCCTCGATCCGGACCCCGATGCCGAGAAACTCGGGTGGCACCGTGTGGGTGATCTTCTCCGCCTTCTCCCTGGCCTCGGCCTCCTTGGCCATGGCTGCGGCCCTCCCTTCCAGGATCCGCCGCTGGTTCCACTCGTCCTGGTCGTACTCGAGCAGGGCGAGAGTGATGTCGCCCTTCTCCGGTGAGACGTAGAGCCCGGGCTCGACGGTGAAGGCCATTCCCGGCTCCAGCTTGCGGGGGACGCCTTCGACGCGGTACGTGCCCATGTCGTGCACGTCGAGCCCGAGCCAGTGCCCGGTGCCATGGAAGTAAAACTGGTTGTAGTGGTGCATGGCCAGCGACTCCTCGACCGGCTTGGGAAGAAGCCCCAACTCCACCATCCCCTCGGTGAGGACACGAGTCGCGGTGTCGTGGATGGCCCGCATGCTCGAGCCCGGTACCGACATGTCGAGCCCCGCTTGGCATGCCGAGTAGACCACCTCGTAGATGGCGCGCTGCGGCCCGGTGAACCGGCCGTTGGCCGGGAAGGTCCTGGTGATGTCCGACGAGTACCCGTCGACCTCGGCGGCGGCATCGACGAGGACCAGGTCACCGTCCTGGATGAGCCGGTCGTTCTCCACGTAGTGGAGGACACAGGCGTTGGCCCCGGAGGCCACGATCGAGGGATAGCCGTTGTGCCGTGCCCCCGCCATGCGCCAGTGATACTCCAGCGCCGCCTGCACCTGGTACTCATACAGCCCCGGGGCGGCAAAACGCATCGCCTCTGCGTGGCCCTTCGCCGACAGCTCACAGGCCCGGCGCAGACTCTCCACTTCGTCCTCGGTCTTGATCAAGCGCATCTCGGCGAGAAGGAAGGAGATGTCCTTGACGGTCGAGGGAACGGCGCCCCCGTATCGCTTGCGATGACCCCGGGCCCGGGCGATGATCCCGCGCACTCGGTCGTCGTGGAGCGGGTTGCCGATTCGATACCAGAGGACCTCACGACCGATCATGTACCGGGTCAGCACCTCGTCGAGATCGCCGATCTCATAGGCGCTGTCGGCCCCGAAACGCTCCATGGCCCCTTCGGTCCCCACCCGGTAGCCGTCCCAGGCCTCCATCTCGGGATCACGTGGCCGGACGAAGAGGGTGTAGTCACCATCGCCGTGGCCGGGCGTGATGACGGCGACGGCCTCCGGCTCGTGGAAGCCGGTCAGGTAGTGGAAATCCGGGTCCTGGTGAAAGTCGAACTCGGTGTCGTTGCTCCGAATGACCTCGACTGCGGCCGGGACGATGGCGATGGCATCGTCGCCGATCTCCTCGGCCAGACGACGGCGGCGCGCGGCATAACGATCTGACATGCCGGGAACGGTACTTGGTGCCCACCTTCCCGTAATTGGGATTAACAGGTACGTATCTGACCTCTGACCGTCCCAATTAAGGGGAGCCGGCGTGCTCCAGGTCCACGATCAGGGGGAAGTGGTCCGAGCCCAGGGCGGGACCGAGCCGACGATCCCGCACCCTCAGCTCCTGGCTGTGGAGCAGGTGGTCGATCGGCACCCGGAACAAGAGGAATGAGTTGGCGGAGAAGGTGGGCTGGAGACCGAACCCAATCTGGGAGTTGCGCAGGCTCCCGTCGTCGACAAGGCGCCGGAAGGGCCAGGACCATGGCGAGGCATTCAGGTCACCGACGACGAGAAAGGCGCCCTCCTGCTCGCTTGCCCACTCGGCGGCGAACTCGAGCTGGGCGTCCCGGAGAGCCGCCCGATCCGCAGTGGTGGGGGCCAGTGGGTGCGAGGAGAGAATCTGCACCGGCTCCGGCCAGCCGTCGGGCTGGTATTCCATGGCGATGGCCCGGGCCGCCCCCTCGGCGAACCCGTAGGACACGGCCTCGACCTCGTCCCGGACCAGCACGAGGGTCCCGAAAATCAGGTCCTCGGAACGGCCCCGGATGATCTGGTAGTCGAGACCGGCCGACTCCATCGCCACCTCCCAAGGTCGGCTCGACTCGTGGAGGAGCACCACGTCGGGCTCCGCCGCCTTGATGTACTCGATGACGTCGTTGTAGCTCTCGTTGGTCGACAGCAGGTTGAAGCTCATGACACGCAGGTCTGGGGCGGCGGCCACCGACTCGCCCGGAGAGCCGACATAGAGCGGGGCGACGAACAACAGGTTGATCAGCGCGACGCCGAGGATGGCGAGGCCAGTTCGACGCCAGCGCGTCACGGCGACGACCAGACCGAGCACGGCCAGGGCCACCACGTACTGGGCCCGGAAGTTGGCCAGGACATCGAGCCACCAGACCCAAGCCCCGGCAAAGGAGGCGAGGCTGATCGCCGCCAGCAGCAGGGCAGGGATCACCAGCAGGATCACGGGTGGCCACGTTAGGGACGATCAGAGCGACGTGAGCCACGAAGCGATGGCTTGGCCTATCGCCTCGCCCGAGTCCTCCTGCACGAAATGAATGCCCCGAACGGCGATCTCGGTCTGGTTGGCCCAGGAACGGCACACCTGACGCGGTCGACCCACGAGGATGCCGCCCGGCTCGGCGTTGACGAAGAGCTTGGGCACCTCGGGGCCCTCGAGCCATCTCTCGTTGTCGGCGACGATGTCGGCGACATTCTTCGGCTCACCCTCGATCGGGACCTCACGGGGCCAGGTCAGAGTGGGCCGTCTCGACTCGCCCACGCTGCGGTAGGGGGACCGGTAGACGTCGAGCACAGCGGGCGGCAGGGGGTCGAGGACCGATGCCGGGAGGACTCTTTCCACGAAGAGGTTGCGGCGCAGGATCATGTCCTCCCCGGCGTCGGAGCGAAGTGCGCGGAAGAACTCCCTCGACCGCTCGGGCCAGTCGTCCCAGGTGATCGGGGTGACGATGGTCTCCATATAGGCCATCGCCCGAACCGACCCGGGATGACGACGGCCCCAATCGAACACCAGCGGTCCACCCCAATCGTGGCCGACCAGGGTCACGTCCCGCTCGATTCCCATGGCGTGGAGGAAAGCCTCCAGATAGGCCTGGTGGTCCGAGAAGGTATAGGTGTTGGCCCCGGCGAACACCTTGGCCGAGTCGCCCATCCCGATCAGGTCGGGAGCGATGCATCGTCCCGCCTTCGACAGCTCGGGGATCACCTTGCGCCACAGGTAGGAACTGGTCGGGTTGCCGTGAACCAGCACGATGGGATCCCCCTGACCCTGCTCCAGGTAGGCCATGGGCACCCCGAGCACCTCCTGGCGCCGCTTCCTGCTCGGGTCGAAACGTCGGAGCACCGGACGAGCTATCCGGCCGACCCGGCGACTCTCCGCCGCAGGTCGGCGACCTGGGTGTGGACCGACTCCGGGCTCCCCCCACCCGGGCTGCGCCGGCGCGCCACCGAGACCGCCGGGTCGATGAGGTCGAGGTCCACCTCGACGAACCCGGGGTGGGCGGCGGTCAGATCCTCGATCGTGGCGTCGCGGAGTGAGCGACCCTGGCCCTCGAGACCCAGTATCAACTTCCCAACCGCCTCATGTGCCTGGCGAAAGGGAACGCCCCGGCCGACCAGGGCCTCAGCCAGGTCGAGACCGGCGGTGTCGACGGAGGGGACGACCGGAAGGAACTCGATCTGGCCCAGCAACTCCACCATCGCCTGCAGAGACCCGGCCAACGTGTCGTCGGCGTCGAAGACCAGTCGTTTGTCCTCCTGGAGGTCGCGGTTGTAGCTGAGGGGAAGGCCCTTCTGCAGGGTCATGATCGATGCCAGCAGACCGGATACCCGGGCCGCCCGCCCCCGGATGAGCTCGGCCATGTCAGGGTTTCGCTTCTGGGGGAGGGCCGATGACCCGGTGGTCACGCTGTCGCCGAGACGGGCCAGTCCGAACTCCGGTGTGGCCCAGAGAACGATCTCCTCGGCGAGCCGGGAGAGATGCACCATGGCCTGGGAGCAGCAGAAGACGAACTCCGCGAGATGGTCCCGCGAGCCAACGGCGTCGAGTGAGTTCTCGAACACCGCCCCCATCCCCAGGGCTCTCGCGGTTGCCTCGGGATCGATGGGCAGGGAGGTGCCGGCGGAAGCACCGGCGCCGAGAGGCGACACGTCGATCCGGCGCCGGGCCCCGGCGAACCTCTCTGCATCCCGCATCGCCATCCACGCATAGGCCATGAGATGATGCCCGAGCGTGGTTGGCTGCGCTTGTTGCAGGTGGGTGTAAGAGGGCACGATGGCATCGGCGTGTCGTTCCCCCAGATCGGCCAGGGTCAAGGCGTAGTCATGAAGCTGCTCGATGCGCTCCGACGCCGAGCGCCGGGTGTAGAGCCGCATGTCGAGGGCGACCTGGTCGTTGCGAGACCGGGCGGTGTGCAGCTTCCCCGCCATCTCGCCGATCAGGTCGAACAGCCGCCGCTCCACGGCGGTGTGAACGTCCTCGTCGGAATCGGAGAACTCGAAGACCCCGGCGTCCAGGTCGTCCCGGATCTGGCCGAGCCCAGCGAGCAGAGTCGTCACCTCCGCCCTGCGGAGGATCCCCGTCTCCCCCAGCATCGTCACGTGGGCGATCGAGCCCTCGACGTCGTCGGCGAGCAGACGTCGATCCGTTGCATCGGTGGTGTAGGCCCAAAGTGTCGCACCCGGGTCCGAGTCGAAGCGCCCTCCCCAGAGGGTCATTCCACCTCCCAGCCGCCAAATCCCCTTATGCGCAGGGCGTTCAGGGAGATGAAGCCCTCGGCATCGGCCTGGCGATAGACGTCGTCGGCTTCGAACGTCGCCGTGCCCGGGTCGTAGAGGCTGTTCGGCGAGCGTCGCCCGGTCACCTGAGCCGAGCCCTTGTACAGGACGAGTCGGGCCTCGCCCGTCACCGGGCCCTGCATGTGGTCCATTAGGACCTGCAACGCGGTCCGCTCCGGGCTGAACCAGAAGCCGTTGTAGACGATCCCGGCGTAGCGGGGGATCAACCCGTCCCGGATGTGGAGCACCTCCCGGTCGAGGGTGATCGACTCGACGGCGCGGTGGGCGAGATGGAGGATGGTCCCACCCGGCGTCTCGTAAACCCCCCGGCTCTTGATCCCGACGAAGCGGTTCTCGACGATGTCCACCCGCCCCACCCCGTGGCGTCCGGCCAAACCATTCGCTTCCTCGAGCAGCTGAACCGGGCCCAGGTCACGACCGTCGATCGAAACCGGGTTTCCGTGCTCGAAACCTATGACGATCTCCTCGGGCTCGTCCGGGGCGTCGGTCGGGCCGACGGTCAGACGGAACATCTTCGGCGGTGGCGCCGCCCAGGGGTCCTCGAGGATGCCGCCCTCGTAGGAGATGTGGAAGATGTTGGCGTCCATCGAGTAGGGCTCCTCCTTGGTGACCGGCACCGGGATCTCACGCTCTCGGGCGTAGTCCATGAGATCGGAGCGTCCCGCCAGACCCCATTCCCGCCAGGGTGCGATGACCTCCAACTCGGGAGCGAGGGCCGCCACCGAGAGCTCGAACCGGACCTGGTCGTTGCCCTTGCCGGTGGCTCCATGGGCGATGGCGTCGGCGCCGAAGGCCCGGGCGGTGCGCACCAGTCCTTCGGTGATGATGGGCCGGGCCAGAGAGGTCCCGAGCAGGTACATCCCTTCGTAGACGGCACCGGCGCGCAGGGCCGGGAACACGGCCCCGGCGACGAAGCGGCGGGTCAGGTCCTCGACGACCGCGTCGACCGCGCCGGTGGCGATGGCCTTCTCCTTCGCCTCGCCAACCTCCGCTCCCTGTCCGATGTCGGCGGTGTAGGCGATCACCTCGGCGCCCCGCTGCTCACGGAGCCAGGCGAGGATCACCGACGTGTCCAGACCGCCGGAATAGGCGAGGACGACCTTCAAGCTCACTCCTCCTCTTCGGGGGCCGGGCCCGGGTCGGGTATGCCCTGGGCGATGGCCCATTCCCGCACCATGACGTAAGCGTCGCCCACGCTGTAGGGCCCGTCGTCGATCCTTCTCTCCAACATCAGCCCCATGATGTCACCGATGCGAGGGCCCGGCCCAATCCCCAGGTAGTCCATCACCTGATGACCGTCGATCGGGGGCCGCAGGCGTGAGATCTCCTCCTTCGCCTCCAGCTCGGCTATCCGCTTCTCCAACTCGTCGATCCGGTTCTGTACCGCCCGCTGCCGGCGCGGGTTGGCGGTGGTGACGTCCGATCTGACCAGCTCGTTGAGCCGCAGGAGCAGCGGTCCGGCGTCGCGCACATACCGTCTGACCGCCGAATCGGTCCAGCCCATCTTGAGCGTGTGGGGGCGGAGATGGAGGAAGACGAGCCGGGACACGTCGTCCACCATCTCCTTCGGGTAGCGGAGGGCCTTCAACCGGCGCCGGGTCATCCTCGCCCCCACCACCTCGTGATGGTGAAAGGACACCCCGTCGGGACCGAACTGGCGGGTGTCGGGCTTGCCGATGTCGTGAAACAGGGCGGCGAGGCGAAGGACCGTGTCGGGGGACGTCTTGTCCATGACGGCGAGAGTGTGGGCCAGCACGTCCTTGTGCCTTTGGTGCGGGTCCTGTTCCATGGCCAGGGCGGGCAGCTCGGGCAGGAAGTGGGCGGCCAGACCCGATGTCACCACCCGGGACATGGCCTTGCCCGGGGCCGGGGCTGTCACCAGCTTGGACAACTCGTCCCGTATCCGCTCGGCGGAGACGATCTGGAGACGCTCTCCCAACTCCCCCACCGCCTCGACCGTCCTGGCCTCGGGCTTGAAGCCGAGCGTGGCCTGGAACCGGAAGAGACGAAGCATGCGCAGCGGATCCTCGGAGAACGACACCGTCGGGTCGAGGGGGGTCCTCAGCACCCCGCCGGCCAGATCGGCGAGCCCGCCGTGCGGGTCGACCGGCTCCATGTCCATCAGGGAGAGGGCGATTGCGTTGACGGTGAAGTCGCGTCGGGACAGGTCGGTCTCGATGTCGTCGGAGTAGCTGACATGGGGCTTGCGGGAGTCGTCCCGATATACCTCGTCGCGAAAGGTCGTGACCTCGATGGTCAGGCCATCCTTTCGGGCGGCCACCGTCCCGAAGGTCGCCCCCACCGTGTACACGACATCGGCCCAGGAGTCGAGCAGGTGGGCGATACGCTCGGGGCGAGCGTCGGTGGCGAAGTCGAAGTCCTCGACCGGGCGCTCGAGAAAGGCGTCACGGACCGAACCGCCGACCAGGAACAACTTGTGACCCGCCGCCGAGAAGATCCCGGCAAGCTGGGCCGGGGGCAGATCGGGTGAGACCAGGAACTGGAGCCGTTTGGGGATCACTCCCCGGAGATTATCCGGGGAACCCCTTAGATCTGGATGCCGGCCGCCATCGCCTTGGCCCGCATTTCGTGGACGTTGCGGGCGTAGGGGATGGCCGCCGGGAGGTCAACCGACCTCTCGACGACCAGCTTGAGGAGAGCGGCGTCCATGGTCTGCATCCCGAAGAACTCGCTCTCCTTCATGATGTCGATGAGGTTGGAAGCATCGGCCCCACCGATGATCCACTCCTGGACCCTCTCGTTGTTGGTCAGAACCTCGCAGGCGAGGGACCTTCCCTTGTCCTGGCCGTCGAGCAGGCGCTGACTGAGGATGGCCAGGAGCTGGGCGGCGAGCTGGCCGCGGATCACCCGATGCTGGGTCTCGGGGAACGCGGAGACGATGCGGTCGATGGTATCCGCGGGATCGGTGGTCCTCATCGAGGAGATCACCAGGTGCCCGGTCTCGGCGGCGATGATGGCGGCGCGGGCGGTTTCCGCGTCGCCGATCTCGGAGATCATGAGCACGTCCGTGTCGTGACGCAAGGCGCTTCGAACCGCCTCGGCCGAGCTGGGGGTGTCGACGCCGACTTCGCGTTGCACCACCACACTTCGCTTGTCGGGATGGAGCACCTCAATCGGGTCTTCGACGGTCAGGATCGAGACGGCTCGATTGGCGTTGATCCAGTCGAGTATCGAGGCGATGGTCGCCGTCTTGCCCGAGCCGGAGGGCCCGCTGACCAGGAGAAGACCGGACTCGGCGCGAGCCAGCTTCTCCACGATCCGAGGCAACCCTAGCTCGGCGAACGACCTCGAGCCCGGGACCACCCGGCGCAGCACCACCGAGACAGAGCCCCGCTGGCGGAATGTGGTGACCCGGAATCGCCCGATCTCCTGCCGCCCGAAGGCGAAGTCCGCGCTGCCGCTGTCCTTGAACTCGAGAGCGGCTCGAGGGGTGAACAAGGCTTCGGCGTAGGACTGGGTGTCTTCCGGCTTGAGATCATCGAATCCTTCGACGCGCACCAGCTCCCCGTCGATCCTGGCCACCGGAGGAGACCCGACCTTGAGGTGGAGATCCGATGCGCCCGCCGAGACAGCCCGGCGCAGAAGGTCTTCGATGTTGATTTCCATGTTCCTTCCCGTCCTTGACCCAGGGTGTCGTTATCGGCCGAAGGCACGCCGGAATTGAAGGACTTCTCAGACGTCCCAGTGTCTGGAGACCGGTTCGCGGGCCTCCTCGACTGCAGAGGCGGAAGCTGGAACCGATATCAGGGGTGGGCCGAAGTGCTCCTCGCCGGCCATGCCGAGCACGGTGGCCCGGGCCGAGTGACGGAGCCCATCGAGGTCGTAGCCGCCTTCCAGGGCGAACACCGTCCGGCGGGCCGGATGCACCCGGGCCAGTCGAGATGCCATCCACCCGAAGTCGGAGTCGAGCAGCTCGAGGTCGGCCAAAGGGTCCTCGGTGTGGGCGTCGTACCCGGCGCTCACCAGCACCCAATCCGGGGCGAACTGGCTGAGCACGGGGACGACCAGCTGGTCCCAGGCCACCCGGTAGACGTCCCCGGCGGTGCCGGCGGGGAAGGAGACGTTGATCGTCGTCCCCTTGGCCCCGATCTCGATATCTTCGGGGTGTCCTTCGAATGGGTAGAAATTGCCCTGGTGGAGCGAGGCGTAGAGGATGCCGGGGTCGGCGGCGACCAAGGTCTGGGTCCCATTGCCGTGGTGGACGTCCCAGTCGAGGATCGCCACCCGCTCGCCGTTGGCCCGTAACCATGCCGCCACCACCGCAACGTTGTTGAACAGACAGAAGCCCATCGGTCGAGCTCGCATGGCGTGATGGCCCGGAGGCCGGCACATGACGAAGCCGGTGGCCTCGTCTCTGCCCTCCAGCGCCTGAACCGCGGCCTTGACCCCACCGACGGCGGTCAAGGCCGCGGTCCAGCTGTCACGCGAGGCGATCGTGTCCATGTCCAGGGCCCCACCGCCGAGGAGGCAGAACGTCTCGATCATCTCGACGTAGTCGGGATCGTGGACTAGGGCCAGCTCGGCACGCTCGATCGGCGGCGACTCGATCTCGATCAGACCCAGACCGCTCTCGACGATGCCCCGGTGCACGGCGCCGATCCGTTCGGGCCGCTCCGGGTGCAACCTGCCGGTGTCGTGCCGCATCGCCGAAGGGTGTGCGGCCACTACGACTTGCATGCCCGTACTCTCCCACACGTGCCCGATCGCCTGCATCTCGACGGCGTCTGGCCCGGACCGGTGACCATACGCAAGGGCTGGGCCAAGGCGGTTGCCCGGCCCTGGAACGACGAGGTGCCCGATGCGACGATCCGTCTGGAACGTGGTTCCAGTGACTTCCTCCGGGTGGCGTCCGAGCATCTTGGGCCCATGGGATCGGGGAGGGTCTACTCCCCCGCCCTGTACCCGTCGGCGGCCCGGGTGTGGACCAGGGCCGGCTTCGCCATGTTCGGCCACCTCGAGGTGATGGAACGCCCACTGGGGATCGAGACGCCGCGCCTCGATCACCAGATCGAGTCCTCGGTCGACCCCGATTGGGCGGCGGTGACGAGGATCGACCGCCTCGCCTTCGACGGCTTCTGGCGGATGAGCGAGGCAGGCCTGGTCGAAGCGATGCGGGCCACCCCTCGTGCCGTCGCCTTGCTTGCTCGGGTCGAGGATCACCTGGCCGGCTACGCCCTGGTCGGATCTCAGATGAGTCTCTCCTTCCTGCAGCGGGTGGCCGTGGACCCCGTCTTCTCCGGCCGCGGCATCGGCACCTCGCTGGTCCGCGCCGCCCGGGGCTGGGCCGGAAGACGCGGGGCCCGGGCCATGGTGCTCAACCTGAGGCCCGAGAACCACAAGGCCCGCCATCTCTACGAGCAGGAGGGGTTCAGGGTCGTCGACACCACGCTCCAATTGCTCCAGTTCGAGGTTTGAGCCTCGCCGAATGCTGAACTGGTGAAGAATCCTCATGAAATGGGACAACTCTCCTTGGAGCGGCAGCCCCGGCCGACCGGCGTCTGTTTGGCCGAGACGATGAGGTCACGACCAGCGGGCACGGAGGTGGACTGATGGTTGGTCTCGGCCAAAGTCGGCCGGCAATACAAGCCCCCGAAGTCGGCCGGCAATAGAAAATGCCGCCCCCTGTCTCGGATCGATACCACCTCGAGATGAGGCTGGGACGCGACGGCGACATCGAGGAGTGGCTGGCCACCGACACCTCGCTGGAGCGCCCGGTTCTCATCCGATCCCTGGGCCCGGAGTCGAGCCCGGACCGTCGGGCCGGATTCGTGGCCAGCGTCAGCGAGGCGGCCAAGACCTCACATCCTCATCTGGCCCGCGTGTTCGCCGTCGAGGACGTGGCAGGCGGCGCCTATGCCGTTTGTGAATGGACCGGGGGGGCGACCGCTGCCGATCGCCTGGCCGCCGGGCAGACGGTCGACCTCGAGGAGTTCCTGCCCAACGCGTCCGGTCTCGCCGGCGCCCTGGCCGCCCTTCACGCCTCGGGTGGGACGCATGGTCATCTCGAGCTCTCGGCCATCTCCTACTCCGTGGCCCACCCGGCCAAGCTCGGTGCATTCGGCCGTGAGCGGCGCGCCGATCGTGAAGGGGACGTGCGGGCCCTCGCCGCGGCCCTGGAGACCGCCCTCACCGGCACCGCCCCGGGAGGGCCTCCCCCCTCGGAGAGCATCGACGGCGTGCCCCGCGCCATCGACCGGGTGCTGCGCTCGGCCCAATCGGGACGTCTCAGTGCCGAAGAGCTGGAGAAGTCCCTGCTCGCCTCGCCGACGCTGCGACCAACGCAACCCGAGCCCCGGTCGACCTCGCGACGTCTGCTCTACGTGGCGGCCGGACTGGTGGTGGTGGCGATCGGCCTCGTCGCGCTGGGACGGCTCTTCATCGGGGGCGGCGGGCCGATCATCCCCGTATTCCCGACGACGACCCTGGACCCCAACCCGGCCACGACGACGACCAGTCCTCCCCCCACCACACTTCCGGCCGGCCCGGTCTCCATCGTCGACTTCGGTTCCTTCGACCCCTTCGGCGAGGGAGGCGAGAACGATGACGCCATCGCCAGCGTCCTCGACGGGAGCGCCTCCACGACGTGGAGATCCGAGCGGTACCAGGACCCGCTCTCGCTTCAGAAACCCGGAGTCGGGCTTCGCTTCCAGCTCAGCGGCGCACCATCGAAGGTCCAGCTCGTCGGGCTCTCCACCGGGACGGAGTTCGGCATTTATTGGGCAGACGACCCGCCGGCGGGGATAGACGGTTGGGAGCGGGTCTTGGGAGCCACGGCTCAGGCCAGCGCCACCTTGTTCAGCCTTCCCTCCCGGGACGGCGGGCATTGGCTGTTATGGATGACCGACTTCCCCCGGCAGCCCGATGGAACCTTTTACGCCGAGCTGGCAGAAGTACGATTCACTCCGTGACGCTCCCCGGGAACGATTCCGAGCTGTTGACTCGGGTCGTCTCCGGCGATCGGGAGGCGTTCGACAGCGTCATGCGCCTCCATGAGGACCGTGTGTTCTCGGTCTGTCTCCGCATCCTCGGGGACCGGGAGAATGCCCTCGACGCCACTCAGGACACCTTCCTCACCGTGTTCCGCAAGGCCGGGCAATTCCAGGGTAGGTCGGCGGTGGGTACCTGGATTTACCGGATCGCGGTGAACACCTGTTATGACCAGCTTCGTCGAGCACGCCGAAGACCCTCGGAGACCCTCCCCGATCATGTCGATCCGTCCGACCCTTCCGCCGAGCAGGCGATCGAGTCGGCGGCGTTGCGGCCTGAGATCGAGATTGCCCTGGCCCTCCTCCCCGCCGACTTCCGCAACGCCGTCATCCTCTCCGATCTCGAAGGGCTCTCCTTGCCCGAGACGGCCGAGGTCCTGGGGGTCCCGGTAGGGACGGTCAAGTCACGCGTCTTCCGCGGCCGCCGGCTCCTGGCCGAGCACTTGGGGAACCAATCCGACCCATGAGACCATCCAAGGTTGCGAATGCATGAACACGACCTCAATCTGATGGCCGCCCTGGCCGACGGCTCCCTGGAGGACGATTCCGAGGCGCTCGCCCTGGTCGACACGTGTGACGTGTGCCGTTCGGAGTACCAGGCCCATGCCAGGGTGCTCGAGCTGTTCGCCGCGACCCCCAAGGACTCCATGACCGAGCTGGAGAAGGCGGCCCTCCACCGTGACGTCTGGACTGAGCTGAGAAGGGCTCCGGCCAGGACCACTTCCGCGCCCTGGTGGCAGCGCTGGTACTACGTGGCCGCAGGGCTGTTCGTGTTGGTCGGGCTGGTCGGTGTCCTCGGCCGCCAGCTCCCAGGTGGGGGCGAAACGGCGGAGACGTTCGCCGAGATCGGCTCCGGGCCCGAGTCGGCCCCAGCAGACGAAGAGGCCGCCCCCTTCGCCGCCGGGGACAGCGCCGATGACGGCGGTGCGGATTCGGGGGCAACCACGACTGCCGCCGCGGCGGGGACTCTCGCCCCATCCTTTCCCGAGCTGGCCGACCAGGCTCGGGCCAAGGAGGCCGACCAAAGCCTGGGGACGATGAGCGTCGATGACGAGGTCGAGGAGTGTCTGAGCCGAGCCGGGCTCGACGAGCACATCGTGGTCGACGAGGTCGAGCTGGACCAGACCTACCTGGTGGCGATGCCCGAGGACCCGGAGGCAGACCGCATCGTGACCTTCGTCGCCCTCGCTGGCTGTGAGGTCGTCTACGTGGATAGGTGATTGGGCCGGTGGGCACTAGCCTCGCCCTCCAAATGGAGGAGTTGGCCGCCAGATTCGCCGAGATCCTCGAGCAAGTCGCGATCAAGATCCGTTCGATCACAGTCGACCGGGTCGCCCGTTGGATCCGGCTCACCGGTCTGGGAATCCTGACCGCCACATTGGGGTTATCCGCGTTGCTGTTCCTGTTCCTGGCGATATTCGGTGCCCTGGAAATCCCCCTCACCACGGCGGGAGCCCTGGCGGTCGTGGGCGTCGTGCTGATCGGGACCGGCACCTATCTCTGGATCAAGAGGACCTGAAAGACGAATGAGTCACGAAGAACTGGTCATCATCGGATCGGGGCCGGCCGGGCTGACGGCGGCCCTCTACGCCGCCCGCGCCGATCTCAACCCCCTCGTGTTCGAGGGAGTGGCGGCCGGCGGCCAGCTGATGATCACCACCGACGTCGAGAACTACCCGGGCTTCCCCGACGGGATCCTGGGCCCGGACCTGATGGATCAGTTCCGCAAGCAGGCAGAGCGATTCGGGGCACGGCTCCAGCAGGTCGACGTCACCGAGGTCGACTTCGGCGCAAGGCCGCTCCGGCTGAGGGTGGGCGGCGACGACTACACGGCCGATGCCGTGATCATCGCCACCGGCGCGACCGCCAAGTGGCTGGGGATCCCTGGTGAGGAAAAGCTCACCGGGCGGGGTGTCTCGGCCTGCGCCACCTGTGACGGGTTCTTCTTCCGCGATCAGGAGTTGGTCGTGGTCGGCGGGGGGGACACCGCCATGGAGGAGGCGCTGTTCCTCACCAAGTTTGCCTCCAAAGTCACCATCGTTCATCGCCGTGACGAGTTCAGGGCTTCGAAGATCATGGCGCAAAGGGCCATGGACCACGAGAAGATCGAGGTGATATGGAACGCAGTGCTCAGGGAGATACACGGCGAGAACACGGTGGAGGGGGTGACTCTCGAGGACACGGTCACAGGTGAGCGTCGGGAATTGGCCACCAACGGGGTGTTCGTGGCCATCGGGCACAAACCCAACACCGATTTGTTCGTCGACCACGTCGATCTCGACGAGAATGGGTACATCGTGAAGTCCCCCGATGAGAGCACCCGCACCAACGTGCCCGGCGTTTTCGCCGCCGGAGACGTCGCCGACTACACCTACCGCCAGGCGGTCACCGCCGCCGGGACCGGGTGCATGGCGGCCATGGACGCCGAGCGGTGGCTGGCCAACAGTGAATGAGATTCCAGGAACCCCCCTCGCCGGCTGCGCCGGCACTCCCCCCAACGCTCGCTGGGGGGAGAGACACCCCCCTCGCCGGCCGCGCCGGCACTCCCCCCGGTGCTCGCTACCCTCGCCGTGGGGAGAGATGACCAAGGAGAAATGACACGAATGGCCGAGAACATCGTCATCCTCGACGACGGGACCTTCGACGAGGCCATCAGCGCCGACAGGCCCATCCTGGTCGACTTCTGGGCGGAATGGTGCGGTCCTTGCCGGGTCATCGCTCCGGTTCTGGAGGAGATTGCCGATGAGCACGACAACATCACGATCGGCAAGCTCAACATCGACCACAACCCGATGCCCGCGGCCAAGCACGATGTCATGAGCATCCCCACCCTGATCCTGTTCAAGGATGGTGTGGAGAAGAAAAGGATCGTCGGCGCCGCCCCCAAGCACAGGCTCGTACAAGAACTCGCAGAATTTCTTTAACGAAAGGGATACATGCCGATCAGACTCTGTCGAGACGGCAGCCCCGACCGGCGTCTGTTTGGCCGAGACGATGAGGTCACGACCAGCGGGCACGGAGGTGGATCAATGGTTGGTCTCGGCCAAAGTCGGCCGGCAATGAAAGCAGCCAAAGTCGGCCGGCAATAGAGATGCGTCTCTACCGGGTCGGTGACGAGGGAGCTGCGGTGCGGGACATCCAGGATCGTCTCGACGCCCTGGGCTACCCCTCCGACCCGGACATCCGATCGGTGTTCGCCGACGGCACCCGTGAGGCGGTGCGTGGGTTTCAGAAGGCCAGGGGCCTCAACGTAGACGGAATAGTGGGGCCCGACACCTGGCGGTCCCTCTACGAGGCGGGGTATCGGCTCGGAGACCGGATGCTGTTCCTGCGCCGGCCGATGATGCGTGGGGAGGACGTCTCCGAGATCCAGTCCCGTCTCAGCTCGCTCGGCTTCGACGTGGGGAAGGTGGACGGGATCTTCGGACCCAAGACGGAACAGGCGGTCCTCGACTTCCAACACAACCGCAATCTGGCAGAAGATGGAAAAGCTGGTCCCGAGGTCGTGACCGAGATCCACCTGGTCACCCGGGGCGAGATGAAGGAAGGAAGACAGGCGGTGCGAGAGAGGGAGTGGCTTCGGCGGTTGCCCCCCACCGTGGCCGGCGCCCGTGTCTATCTCGACGCCGGGTGTCGCGATGCCCATGAGAGCTCGGTCGCCTGGGATGCAGCGTCGGCCGCAGCCCTCGTTCTCCAGGAGCTCGGCGGTCTCCCGGTCATGTCCCGGTCACAGGATCGGTCGCTGCCGGAACGACTACGGGCACGCCGGGCCAACGTCCTCGGCTCAGATCTGATCGTTGCCTTCCAGCTCAACCCGGACGGGGAGGATTCCGTATTCTACTTCGCCTCCGAGCACGGTACCTCGGCCGCAGGTGAGCTCTTGGCCCGATCCATCGCCTCGGTCGCCGGAGGCAAGGTGGAGGGTCGAGCCAGCGCCATGCTCAGGGAGACCAGGGCTCCTGCGGTCGTGGTGTCCCGAGGCAAGCTGGATGAAGAGGTTGGATACGCCGTCGCCGACGGGCTCACCGAGTTCTTCGCCAACGCCGCCGCTACTCGCTGAAAATCCGGTAGAGACGCTCCAACTCGGCCAGCGAGCCGAACCGAATCTCGACCTTTCCCTTCTCGTTCCTGTAGTTGATCTTCACCGGTGAGCCGAGGTGATCGGTGAGACGCTTCTCCAACTCGATTATCTCCACCGGCCGCAGTTGGCGCACCCCGGTCGGGGTGTTCCTCCTCGCTCCCTTCCGCACCCGCACCGCCTCCTCGATCTGACGGACGCTCAATCCCTCGTCGACAGCCCGACCGGCGAGATGGGTGGCATATGCGGCGTCCTCCAAACCGACCAGGGCCCGGGCGTGACCGGCGGACAACTCGCCGGCGTCGACCATCTCCTGCACCGGCTCCGGCAGTTGAAGAAGACGAAGCGTGTTCGAGATCGACGGTCTCGACTTCCCCACCCGAACCGCCACCTGTTCCTGCGTCATTCCATAATTTTCCAGAAGTTGCTGGTAGGCGTGAGCTTCCTCGAGTGGGGTCAGATCCTGACGTTGCACGTTCTCGATCAGGGCCTCGACCAGGGTCGGTCGACCGGTGGCTTCCCGGACCACGGCCGGGATCTCGGTGAGACCGGCACGTTTTGCGGCCCGCCACCGTCTCTCCCCGGCGATGAGCACAAAACCCTGATCCCCCACGGTCACCACGATCGGCTGCAGGACCCCGACCTCCTTCATCGAGGCTGCCATCTCTTCGAGTGACTCGTCATCGAATCGGGACCTGGGCTGATCCGGGTTGACCCTTATCTGATCTACCGGTATCTCCTGGTAACCCCCGGGTTGGGTCGGGGTCGGATCGATCGGGATCAGTGACTCCAGACCCCGGCCCAGACCCGTGCGTCTCGTCGTCATCTCCATCCTCCTAGCTCAATCCGTGTCGTTCGATGAACTCGCGTCCCAATTGGCGGTAGGCGATGGCCCCCCGACTCATCGGGTCGAAGGCCTCGATCGGCTCCCCATAGGAGGGAGCCTCGGAGAGACGAACCGAGCGCGGGATCACCGTTCGATAGGTGTCGTTCCCAAAGTGATCGCGAACCTGTTGGGCCACATCCTTGGACAACTTGGTCCTCCCGTCGTACATGGTGAGCACCACCCCACCAACCTTCAAGTGCGGGTTGAGGTTGACGGTGACCAGTTGCACATTTCGCAACAACTGGCTCAGACCCTCCAGGGCGTAGTACTCACACTGGATGGGGATCAGCACCTGATCGGCGGCGGTGAACGCATTCACCGTGAGCAAACCCAACGATGGTGGGCAATCGACCAAGATCACATCAAATCTCTGGTCGATATGGCTGATGGCGGTACGGAGTCGGGTTTCACGTGAAAACAGCGACACCAACTCGATCTCGGCCCCGGCCAGATCGATGGTGGCCGGTATCAAGAACAGATCCCGCACCGAGGTGGGCTCGATAGAGTCGTCAACATCCGCCTCTTTGAGCAGCACGTCATAGATGGACGTGGTGATGGCGGATCGATCGATGCCAAGACCACTGGTGGCATTTCCCTGGGGGTCGAGATCGACGAGAAGCGTCCGTTGTCCTTGAAAGGCCAGGGCGGCGGCGAGATTGATCGCAGTGGTCGATTTGCCGACACCACCCTTCTGATTGGCCAGCGCGACAACGAGAGGGCGCATCTTGCTCACAGGGGTCGCATGATAAGAAGCCAAACCCTTTGGTCAAGGACCGTGACCGGCACCTCGAGCAGATCGAACCCGGTCACCACCGGCGGCGAGGACCAGGAGCCACCGATCACCGCAGTCCCCCCCGGTTTGAGGAGACGGGTGAAGATGGTCGTCGCCTTATCCGGGGAGAAACCGGCCCGGGACACGATCCCATCCATGGTTGTCTGCCAGTCGCTGATATCCCCAAGTACCACCTGGACATTGGGCAGATCGAGAACCCTCGAGACCCGTCTCATCAGCTCCACCCGACGACCAGAGCGATCGAGGAGGACAAAAGAGGTGTCGGGGAGGACGATGCTGAGGGGTATCCCGGGTAGACCAACACCCGAGCCAACATCCAGGACTTGGGTCGGTGTGACATCGAAACCACCGGCAAACAGCAACGAGTCCCCGATGTGTCGATTGTCGATCCGTTCTGACTCATTGGGCCCCACCCCCCCGGCCTCGACTGCCTCGGTCAACAACCAGTCCCGATAACGGGCGAGACGGGTGAGTTGAGTGTCGGTCGGATGGAGACCGGCCCATTCACAACAGCGGACCCAGATGACGGATGAAGGTTCCACGTGAAACAAGGTACCGGGTGGTGGAGCACCCTGGCACCTGTTGGCATGTTGACGGGTCCGCCTCGAGCGCACCCCTCTGCCTATTCCTCTTCCTCGTTGGCGGCGGTGGCGGTGAGGACCACGTAACGACGGGGGGACTCACCCTCCGAATAGGAGTTGACCCCGTCACGGGCGGCGGCGGCGTCATGGATCACCTTTCGATCAGCGGGGCTCATCGGCTCCAACATGATCTCCCCACCTTCCTCCAGCAGTTGGTCGATGAGACGCTCGGCGTAGATGGTCAGGGCTTGGCGTCGTCTCTCGGCATACCCGGCGATATCGAGCCGGAGACGGGCGGTGTCATGGGCGTAACGCTGCATGACGGTACGGGTCAACTCATGGATGGCGGAGCGGACCGAGCCTCGAATTCCTACCAGTGCCTCGGTCTGTTCTCCGTCCACATCTGCCACGATGACGTCGTCTTCGATCTGGGTCGACACCGTGCCCTCAAGACCGAAGGCGTCGACCAGCCCTTCCAGGAACTGGGCGGCGATACGAGCCTGCTCTTCGATCGACATCTCGGGACGATCGTCGACCTTGGGCTCTCCTCTGTCTCCCTGTTGACTCATGTGGCGACCCCTGTTCCGGGGCTGACTTCGCTGACCCCGCTGATTGCGGTCACCATTCTTAGCCGAACCCTGGGCTCTTTGCTTGGAAACACGGTCCGAGCTCTGGGTCCTGGTCTCCTTCTTCCGCTCACGACGTCGCCGGCTCCGGCGACGTTTGACCCTCACCACCGCGTCCTGACCACCGATCCCGAGAAACCCTTTCTCCGGCTGTTGGATCACCTCCACCGCCAGCTGGTCGCGGTCCTCCACCCCCAGCTCTTGCATGGCTGCCTCCACCGCCAGGTCAACCGTCTTGGCCCTGACCTCGATCTCGACGTAACTCACGTCACCTCCTCCTGCGCCGACGGCGCTTGTTCCCGGCGCCTGGCTGCGGCTTCTTCGTCTCGCTGGCGTCGGGGTCGTCGACCTGTTTCGACCCCTCGATGTTCTTTCCCATGGGGTTGGGGCGCCCGTCGATCTTGAAGATCAATGCCTGCTGGCCGAGACGGAACAGGTTCCCGGTGGCCCAGTAGAGGATGAGACCGGCCGGGAAATTCCACGAGATGAAGCCGATGAACAACGGCATGATCTTGGTGATCGCCTGCTGCGCCCCGGCCCCGGGCTGACCTGCGGGACGCTCCTGACCATAGGTGGAATGCCATTGCTGCACATACTGGGTGACCACCATCAGGGCGATCATGATCAGATAAGGAAGCGCCGTCAGAAACCCGCTGCCGATGACCCCGCTCGGGCTCACACTCAGATCCATCCCGAGGAACTTCTCGGCGGTGCCGTCCTGCAGGGCGATGCCGAGGGCGCTCTCCGCATCCAGATATTGGAGGGGTGTCTGGAGAAGACGGAACAGGGCAAACCAGATCGGCATCTGGATGAGCAGTGGGAGGAGACACCCGCCCGGGGTGGCGCCGGCCGATTTCTGCAACTCCATGAGACGTTTTTGCATCTCCTGGGGCTCGTCCTTGTACTCCTTCTGGATCCGTTTTATCTCGGGTTGGATCTCGGTGAAGGCCCGGGTTGCCCTGGTCTGTTTCAGAGTGAGGGGAAACACCACGAGGTTGATGAAGATGGTGAGCAGGATGATCGCAAACCCGAGGGCCACCCCCTCGCTCATGCCATCGAGCAGGTTGTAGAAGAACCCGAGGATCGAGCCCAAACCACTGATCAACAGATCGAACAGCTCGCCCATCAGTGAGCTCTCCAGGTCTCAGGCACCGGGTCGTAGCCGCCGGGACGAAGTGGATGACATCGAGCGATCCGCTTCACCCCCAGCCAGCTGCCACGAAACACACCAAATCGGTTGATCGCCTCGGCGGTGTAATGGGAGCAGGTCGGCTGGTACCGGCAGTTGACGCTCAGGTTGGAACTTACCAATTTCTGGTAAATACGGATCAGACCGACCGCCAGACCGCGGGGTCGGAAGACGCTCTCAGGCATCGGTCTCTCCCAGGGCGCGCTCCAGCCACCCCATCAGTTGGGGTTGCGGGGCATCTGCTACCTGGCTGGTGCCGATGATCACGTAATCCGTTCCTGGTTTCAGTCGCACTCCCCGGAGGGAGTGTCGAAGACGGCGTTTCACCCGGTTCCGGGTGACCGCATTGCCGGTGCTCCTCGAGACTACGAGCCCGACTCGTGACACCCCCGGTTGACCGGAGCATTCCACCATCACCACGCCACCGGAGCGGCGTCTTGTCCCTTCCTTCAGCACCCTTCGATAATCACGCGGGGAACGAAGCGATTCGAAGTCAGGCAGCGAGACGCTTCCGACCCTTGAGACGACGCGACTTGACTATTCCGCGACCGGCCCGGGTCTGCATGCGATGACGGAAGCCGTGACGACGCTTTCGTCTTCGAACCTTGGGTTGATAAGTCCTCTTCATCACAAAAAAAGGGGGTAGAAGGTGAGTCGGGACAGGTTACGAATCCCCATTGAGCTATGTCAAAGTCCGAACTGCGGACCGCCCGCGCCTTGGAGACCGTCCTGTTACCGAGAGTCGCGAAGAATCCAGATAGCTCGCGAAAAGAATGCCAGGCCGTCGTGACGGCTCAAGCAGCCCAAAAACCCGTGGAAGAGATTGGAAAAACCTTACCCCACCAGGGTTTTTTCTGTGGAAAGAAGTGCCATGACTCTTCCACAGCGTCGATTCTCGCGTTCTTGACGGGGCCGCGATCGGCGGTCGATACTCGCCCGCCTTGACTTTGGGAGCGTGCTCGACTTCCTCAGTCCGTCCCCGGACGGCTGGACCGCTCTCGGTGACAAGCTGAAGGGATTGTCCCGGCGGATGTTCACAGTCCTTTCCACAGATGTGGATGGATCTGTGGACAACCTTTCCGGTAGGAGGAGTGGTCTTGGTACAAGAATATGAGGCGCCGGGCGACTGGGGCCGATTTCAAGACGTGTTGCGAGCTGGGGTGTCGAAGGGAAACTGGGACACCTGGCTATCTCGGATCGAGCCGGAATTCGCCGGGGACACCGCTCCGACTCTCATCGCCCCGAGCGAGTTCCATCTGCGCTGGGTCCGTGACAAGCACGGGGAGCTGATCGAGGCCGCTTATCGGGACGTCTTCGGACTCGAAACCCGGCCCCGTTACAGGGTCGTCGAGCGGGAGACGACCACCGAGCAGACCCTGCCCCTCGGCCAGGCCGGAGACGAGCCGGATCGGCGCGACCCGCACCGGCACACCACATTCGGGGGGGACGGAGGATCCCCGGCCACCAACCTCATCTCACGCTATCGATTCGAGAGTTTCGTCGTCGGCCAGTCCAATCGTTTCGCCTGGGCGGCGGCGATGGCGGTAGCCGAGCAACCCGGCGCCCATTACAACCCGCTCTTTATCTACGGCGGCGCCGGTCTGGGCAAGACCCACCTCCTCAACGCCGTAGGCCACGAGGCACTCGAGATGTATCCCAACCTGGTGGTGCGTTATGTGTCGTCGGAGAACTTCCTCAACGACTTCATCGACTCGATCCGGCGCAAGCGCCCCGACGACTTCAAGCACCGTTATCGGGGCGTGGACATCCTGCTCCTCGACGACGTGCAGTTCTTCGAGGGCAAGGAGCAGATCCTCGAAGAGTTCTTCCACACCTTCAATTCACTGTACGAATCCGGTAAGCAGATGGTCATCAGCTCTGATCGCCACCCGCGCAACCTGTCTTCGCTCGAGGATCGTCTCCGTAGCCGGTTCGAGTGGGGCCTCCTCACCGACATCCAGCCCCCGGACGTCGAAACGCGTCTCGCCATCCTGAGGAGGAACGCCGAGTTCGCCCCCCGTCCGGTACCACTTGAGGTGCTGGAGCACATCGCAGGTCTCGTCTCCGACAACATCCGCGAGCTCGAGGGCGCACTGACCCGGGTCACCGCCTGGTCCGCACTCAACCGGCGCGACATCGACCTCGAGACAGCCGAAAGAGTGCTTCGTGACATAGTCACCACCGAGGAGCTGGCGCCGCTGGGCCCGGACACCATCATTCGGGCCACCGCCTCCGCATACGGCTTCACCGTGGAAGACGTGCTCAGCCCGAGCCGGCGCCAGCCGTTGGTCCTGTGCCGACAGATCTCGATGTATCTCTGTCGCGAGCTGACCGACCTGTCCCTCCCCAAGATCGGCGAGCAGTTCCAACGTGACCACACCACGGTCCTGCACTCCGTCGAGAAGGTGAAGAAGATCCTCCGCTCAGATCGTGCCGTTTTCGACCGGGTGACTCAACTCACACAGGACCTGAGGAAAGGTGGGGTCTTATCCACACGCGTCTGAGTTTTCCCCCGGGCACCCGAGTTTTCACACAATTCGTCAACAGGCCCGGGCACATGGAAAACGGCAGCCAAAACATGCCACAATCTGGGTTATCCCCAAATCCACAACCCCCTACTACTTCTAATACTCTTCAAATGAACTTCAATAGCAGCAGAAGAAGGGACCTCCACCTGTGAGAATCCGAGCGCAGCGAGACGACCTCGCCGACGTCCTCACTCGAGCCAACCGGGCGGTGGGCGCCCGAACCGCCTTGCCTGTGCTTCAGGGACTGCTCTGCGAGGTGTCGGGAACCACACTCCGGGTGACCGGCACCGACCTCGACGTCACGGTGCGCACCACGGCCGAGGTCGAGGTCATCGAGGAGGGGAGAGCGGTGATCCCGGGTCGTCTTCTCTCGGAAGCGGTGCGGAAGATGCCTTCGGGAGCGGTCACGATCGGTGTCAGCGACACCGACATCGAGATCCAGGGCAATGGCCCTCGTTTCACTCTTCGCCCGCTCACGGTCGACGACTTCCCGGTTCAGGAGGACGTGGTGGCCGACGGGGTCGAGGTCGACGGCGAGGAGCTGGCGGAGGCGATAGCCCAGGTGACGATCGCCGCCTCCGGGGACGGGGCCCGACCCATCCTCACCGGTGTGCTCTTCGAGAGTTCGGACTCGGGGTTGCGCATGGTGGCCACCGACTCTTATCGCTTGGCCAAACGAGAGTTGAGGGGGGTGGGTTTGGAGGGAACAGGACTGGTCCCGGCTCGGGGGCTCAGGGAGCTGCCCCGGTCGATCGGGTCGGCCAAGGTGACCGCACAGCTGAGGGACCGGGAGGCGATCTTCACCTCGGACAAGGGGATGCTGCGGCTACGTCTGATCGACGGAAACTTCCCCAAGTACCAGTCGCTGCTCCCCGAGAGCTACCCGAGTCAAGTTGTCTTGAGCAAGGAGTCCCTGCTTGAGGCGCTGGGGCGGGTGACCCTGGTGGCTGAGGACCACATCCCGGTCAGGCTCAAGCTCCTCGAAGGCGGGGTCGAGGTGGCCGTCACCCGTCAGGATGTCGGTGGTGAGACCGAGCATCTCCCCGGTGTGTTCAGCGGTGCCGAGGAAGAGGTCTCCATCGCCTTCAATCCGAAGTATCTCCAGGACGGTGTCACCGCGATTCCCGGTGACTCGGTCCGGATTCGGGTCATCGACGCGTTCAAGCCGAGCGTGATCGACAGCGGGGAAGAGGACGACTTCCTCTACCTGCTGATGCCCGTCCGGGTCTGAATGAAGGTCGACTGGGTCTCGCTCACCGGCTTCCGCTGCTATCAGAGTCTCGAATGGCGGCCTGATCCCGGTATCAATCTCCTGCTCGGCCCCAACGGGTCGGGGAAGACCAACCTCCTCGAGGCCATCGCTTATCTGTCGTCTCTGCGCTCGTTTCGCTCGGTCCCCGATGCCGCGTTGATCCGGGATGAGGTCGAGTCGGCAGTGGTCAGAAGCGGTGTCTCCAGCGGGGACAGGGAGCGGCTCATCGAGGTGGAGATCTCTCGCTCCGGGCCCCGGCGCACCCAAGTGGACAAGACCCGTCTGCAGAGGGCAGCCGACCTGCTCGGGGTGCTTCGTGTGATCTCTTTCTTGCCCGAGGACCTCGATCTGGTGAAGCGGGGGCCGGCGTTTCGCCGGGACCTGATCGATGCGGTGGCGGTCCAGCTTTGGCCGGTTGCATATCTCGACCAGAGCGAGTTCGAGCGCGTCCTGCGACAGCGAAACGCCTTTCTCAAATCCGGGCGACGGGACGACGCCACACTGGCGGTATGGGACTCCCGGCTGGCCCAGTCCGGGGGCCGAGTCATGGCGAGGAGAGCCAGGGTGATGGAGACGCTGGCCCCCCATCTCGAGACGGCCTACGGTGACATCGCCGGAGGCGACGAGAAGGCGTCCATCGGCTATCTCGCCTCGTGGGGTGATCAACAGACCCGGGAGCGGACGGCGTCCGACTTTACCTCCGCCATATTGGAAGCGTTGGAGGAATCGAGACGGGCCGACTACGAGAGGAGGCTGACTTCGGTGGGCCCACACCGAGACGAGCCAGTGTTCCGCATCGACGGGACCGAGACCCGCACCCACGGGAGCCAGGGCGAGCAGAGGACCATGGCCCTTGCAGTCAAGCTGGCCGCCCACCGGGCGGTGGCCGACATGGTGGGAGAATTTCCGGTCCTGCTCCTCGACGACGTCTTCTCCGAGCTCGACCTGGATCGGGCCCAGGCACTGGCCAAGGCCCTTCCCGCCGACACCCAGACTCTGATCACCTCGGCCCGCCCCGAAGATGTGCCGGTCGACGGAACGTCGTGGCGGGTGGGGGAAGGGCTGCATCGATGAACGATGGGGATCTGACCTCGTTCCGGACCTCACTCGACGAGATGTTCCGCAAGATGGGGCTCTCCGATCCCATGGTGATGTCACGTCTCGCCACTGGGTGGGACGAGCTGGCCGGGAGCCCGTGGTCGGGCCGGTCCAAGCCCCTCTTCATCCAGGGGAAGACCCTGGTCGTGGAGGCCTCGGCACCATCGATGGTGGCATTCCTCAGATACGGGAGCGCCGACCTGCTCACCATCCTGAACGGGGTCTTCGGGGTGGGAGTGATCGAGCAGGTGGAGGTGCGGGCACCGTCGACCCGTTAGTGCCACGAACCCCTTGAATGATTCGATTTTGTCAGGTAGTTCCAGTAAAATGACAATCGTGAAACTCGTCTGCGACCAGGTCCACGGAGCCTGATCCGGGTCCAACGACAGGCTCATCCATCAGGCCACAAGGAGGGTCGTGACGGCCACCCGCGACAGCTATCAAGCGAAAGACATCACCGTTCTCGATGGTCTCGAGGCGGTGAAGCGACGGCCCGGGATGTACATCGGGTCCACCGGTCCGCGGGGTCTCCACCATCTGATCTGGGAAGTCGTCGACAACTCGGTGGACGAGGCGATGGCGGGTCATTGCACCAAGATCAACGTCACCCTCATGGCCGACGGCGGGGTCGAGGTGATCGACGACGGTCGGGGGATCCCGATCGACAAGGTGGAGAAGACCAAGCGCTCGGCACTCACCACCGTCCTCACCACGCTCCACGCCGGGGGGAAGTTCGAACAGGGGGCCTACACGGTGTCCGGGGGTCTGCACGGGGTAGGTCTCTCAGTGGTCAACGCCCTCTCCAGCCGGCTGGAGGCCGAAGTGCGGCACGACGGTGCCATGTACGTCCAGGAGTTCACCGACGGCGGGCCCAAGACCCGGGACCCGAAGAAGATAAAGGCGGTGAAGAAGAGCGGGACCACCATCCGCTTCTGGCCCAGCCCGACCACCTTTCAGGAGACCACCGAGTTCGACTATGACACGGTCTCCTCCCGGCTCCGGGAGACGGCATTCCTCAACCGTGGCCTCCAGATCACCCTCACCGATCAGCGGGGGGAGGAGGAGCGCACCGAGGTCTTCCACTACAAGGGGGGTCTGGTCGACTTCGTCAAGCATCTGAACTCGAAGCGGGACCCGCTCCACCCGCACATCATCGACCTCACCGACGTCAACGACGAGGCCGAGCTCGAGGTGGCGCTGCAATGGACCACCACCTACACCGAATCGGTCCTCACCTTCGCCAACAACATCAACACCCACGAGGGTGGGACCCATGAGGAAGGCTTCCGCAAGGCGCTGACCAAGGCGATCAACGACTTCGCCAAGGCCAAGGGCCTGCTCAAGGAGAAGGACCCCAACCTGACCGGTGAAGACATCAGGGAAGGGCTCACCGCCGTGGTCTCGGTCAGGGTCAAGGAGCCCCAGTTCGAGGGGCAGACCAAGACCAAGCTGGGCAACACCGAGATCCGGTCCTACGTGGAGAAGGCGCTGAACCGCAAGCTCCCCGAGTGGTTGGAGAGGTACTCGACAGAGGCCCGCAGGATCGTGGAGAAATGCGTCAGCGCGGCCAAGGCCCGGGAGGCGGCGCGCAAGGCCCGGGAGCTGACTCGGCGCAAGTCGGGTCTGGAATCGGGTGGTCTTCCCGACAAGCTGGCCGACTGCTCGTCCCGCGACCCGGGTGAGTCCGAGCTCTTCATCGTCGAGGGCAAATCCGCCGCCGGACCGGCCAAGTCGGCCCGTGACTCGAACACCCAGGCCATCCTCCCCATCCGGGGCAAGATCCTCAATGTGGAGAAGGCCCGTCTGGCCAAGGCGCTGCAGAACACCGAGGTGCAGGACATCATCACCGCCATGGGCACCGGGATCGGTGACGATTTCGACGCCACCAAGGCCCGCTATCACAAGGTGGTCATCCTCACCGACGCCGACGTCGACGGCTCCCACATTCGCACGCTTCTCCTCACCCTGTTGTTCCGTCACATGCGAGGATTGATCGACCACGGGTACGTCTATGTGGCCCAACCCCCGCTGTACCGGGTCAAAGTCGGTTCGACGGTCCATTACCTCAAGGACGACGCCGCCCTCGACGAGTTCAAGAAGGAGCACCCCAAGGTCAAGCCGACCAGATTCAAGGGTCTCGGCGAGATGAACCCGTCAGAGCTGTGGGAGACCACCATGAACCCGGCGACCCGGACCCTGCTCCAGGTGAGCATGGAGGACGCCCTCCGGGCCGAGGACGTCTTCGAGACGCTGATGGGCGACGACGTCGCGTCGAGAAAGGCCTTCATCCAGCAGAACGCAGACGACGTGCGTTTCCTGGACATCTGATCCAATGAGCGAAGAGACACTCGACCCCGGCAACCCCGCCTCCGACATCGAGATCACCACCGAGATGGAGCAGAGCTTCATCGACTACTCGATGTCCGTGATCGTTTCCCGCGCCCTGCCCGATGTGCGCGACGGGCTCAAGCCGGTGCAACGACGAATCGTCTACTCGATGTTCGAGAACAACATCGGGCCGGGCACCGCTCATCGCAAGTGCTCCAAGGTGGTGGGCGACGTCATGGCCAACTACCACCCCCACGGCGACCAGGCGATCTACGACGCACTGGTCCGGATGGGCCAGGACTTCTCCATGCGTCATCTCCTCATCGACCCCCAGGGCAACTTCGGGACGATCGACGACCCGCCCGGAGCCTCCCGATACACCGAGTGCCGGCTGACCAAGCTCTCCACCCATCTCCTCGACGGGATCCGGGAGGACACGGTCGACTTCGTGGACAACTACTCGGGGGAGATGCAGCAGCCGGCGGTGCTCCCCGCCCGTTTCCCCAATCTCCTGGTCAACGGGTCCCAGGGGATCGCGGTGGGGATGGCCACCAACATCCCCCCACACAACCTGAACGAGGTCATCGATGCCTGTCTCCATGTCATCGACAACCCCGATGCCGGCACCGAGGAGCTGATGAAGTTCGTCAAGGGGCCCGACTTCCCCACAGGCGGCTATCTGGTGGGCACGTCCGGGATCCGGGACGCCCTCCGCAACGGGCGGGGCTCGGTCAAGATCCGAGCCGTCTGTGACGTCCAGGAGATCCGAAAGAGCCGCACCGCCATCATCGCCACCGAGATTCCCTACCAGGTGTCGATGGAGCGCATCATCGCCAAGATCAAAGAGCTGGTCGACGCCCGCAAGCTCGATGGCATCGCCGAGGTGCGCAACGAGTCCTCCGACCGGGCCGGGACCAGGCTGGTCATCGAGCTGAAGAGCACAGCCGTGCCCCAGGTGGTCCTCAACCAGCTCTACAAGAACACCCCGCTCCAGGATTCCTTCGGGTACAACGTGGTGGCCCTGGTCGACGGGGTGCCCCGGACTCTCGATCTGGCCCAGATGGTGGGCTACTACCTCGACCACCAGATGGAGGTCGTCGAGCGCCGGACCAGTTTCCGCCTCGACGAGGCCCAGACCCGGGCCCACATCCTGGAGGGCCTCATCATCGCCGTCGACAACATCGACGAGGTGATCAAGCTGATCCGCGGCTCGGCGGACACCGGCGAGGCCCGGGCCAAGCTGATCGATCGTTTCGAGTTGAGCGAGGTGCAGGCCAATGCCATCCTCGACATGCCGCTGCGCCGGCTCACCGCCCTCGAGGTGGGCAAGCTCCGCTCGGAGCTGGCCGAGCTCCACACCCTCATCGCCGAGCTGGAGGCCATCCTGGCCGACCCCAAGCGTCGCTGGGCGATCATCCGCGACGAACTGACCGACATCAAGGAGAAATACGGTGAGCCTCGCCGCAGCCAGATCATCCCAGACGAGGGCGACATGTCCCTCGAAGACCTCATCGCCGACGACGAGCTCATCGTCACCGTCTCCCAAGCCGGCTACATCAAGTCGGTCCCGGCCTCCACCTACAAGACCCAGGGGAGGGGCGGGCGCGGGGTGAAGGCGGCCGAGGTGCAGGAGGAAGACGTGATCCAGCTCCTGGTCCACACCACGGCCCATGCCTATCTCCTGTTCTTCACCAACAAGGGACTGGTCCACCGGCTCAAGGCCCATGGGATCCCGAGACAGTCCCGCACCGCCAAGGGCGTGCTCACCCAGTCGGTGCTGCCCCTCGAGCCCGAGGAGAGGGTGCAGGCGATCATCGACACCCGTGACTACGAGACCGGGCGCTATCTGGTGATGGTGACCAAGCGGGGTCAGTCCAAGAAGACCGGGTTCAAGGAGTACGACTCCCGAAACCAGACCCTGGTCGCCATCAAGCTGACCGATGACGACGAACTGGTCTCGGTGCGTCCCACCTCTGGCCAGAACGACCTGCTCATCTTCACCAAGGAGGGGATGGGGATCAGGTTCAAGGAGTCCGATCTACGGGCCATGGGCCGGGGGACCCAGGGGGTGCGGGGGATCAAGCTCCGGGAGGGGGACCAGGTGGTGGCGGCGGTGTCCAACGTGGAAGGGGACGAGGTCCTGCTGGTCACGTCCGGTGGTTACGGGAAGCGGACCGCCATCTCCGAATTCAGACGTCAGACCAGGGGTGGCATCGGGGTCAAGGCGTTCAAGATCACCAGGGTCCGGGGGAGCCTGGTCGGGGCCAAGGCGGTCTCCAAGGACGACGACGTGTTCCTCGTCTCCTCGAAGGGGATCGGGATCAGGACGCCCGTGGCCAAGATCAGTCGGCAGAAGCGGGATTCGACAGGGGTCAGGGTCATCGACGTCGGCGATGGAAGCGAGCTCTCCGCCGTCGCCATCGTCCACGAGGACAACGAAGAGCCGGGAACCGGCTGAGGGTGTGTTGTCGTTGGACTAGTGCGGGCATCTTTTAGACTGCCCCGATAACCTCCAGGAGCCCCCATGGCAACCGTTCGACGCGTTAGACGGATCATCCGCAAGATCGACCCCTGGACCGCGCTGAAGGTGTCAGCCGTGGTCTGGGCCGTGCTCGCCCTGGCCCTGGTGCTGGGTGGGGTGATCTTCTGGTCGGTGCTGGAGCGGGCCGGGCTGCCCCAGCGTCTCACCGACTTCATGGTCGAGATAACGCTGATCGACGAGGGAGCCCAGCCCTTCGCCAATGTGGAGCAGTTCTTCCGGGTGATGATCTTCGGCTCGGTGGTGTGGTGGGTCACCATGACCGGCGGCACGGTGGCCGGGGCCATCGTCTACAACCTGGTGTCAGACGTCGTCGGCGGTCTGGAGGTCGTGGTGCTCGAGGAGACGCTGAACCCGGTGATGCCCGCGGTGCCGGGACAGGTCCTGCACCCCCCCACCGACTACCGCCCCGGCAACGGCTCGCCCACAGCCCCACCGGACCACGCCGACATCCCCACCGAGGAAAACCCCCGGGTCCGCACCTCCTGACCGCATTCCTAATGCAGGGCGTCACGCATATGTGACGCGGTGCTTAAAGAATCAGCCATCATCGGTCATCTGCCATGACCAGACCCATGGCTGCGGCGGTCTGTAGATAGGCCAGGGCCTGGTCCCACACCGCCATCGGTGTCTCCCCCACGATGTCGACCGCCGCGGCCAGCGCCACGCCGGACATGAAGGCGCCGTCATCGATGATGGTGACCCGGCGCTCGGCGCCCACCGCCAGACAGGCGGCAAACCGATCGGGCGACTTGGCCAGGGCCACGTGCCTGCCTCCGAAGGTGGCATCGGCCACCTTGACCCTCCCGATCGGGTCGGGGAAGCGAACCTGATGATCGGACCCCTCGTCCAGGTCGGGATGGGCCACGGCGACGATCCTGGGATCGGACTCGCGAGCGGCCAAGGCCAGGGCGAGACCGACCGGCGAGGCACCCCACACCCCAACTCCATCCGCAGGAGCATCACCGTCCCATACCAGCGGGACCCCCAGTCTCAGGGCCCTGTCAGGCGCACCAGGGCCACTCCCGATGAGGATGTCGCACTCGTCGGCGTCGGGGACGACCCGGAAACTGCGGCTCCGCGCCGGCCCTACGACCACGACCTCATCGACCGAGGCGTGGGCGCTCAGGGCGTGGGCGGCTCTTACTGCTGTGTCCCCGGTGACGAGGACCCCGACCTTCACGATGGGTCGACTGGGTTCCAGGCAGAGTCGGGGACGACGACGTCGGTGTCACGACGGCGGAACAGGAGGAACGCGGCGATGGCGCCAAGAACGATGATAGGGGAGAAACGCTTCACCGAGCCAGTCTACGGGTGTCTCGACGCTTGCCGTCAAGACGTGCCAGATCGGCGTCACCTGGCGGTAACCGCACGTTCATCTCGGCGGCCTATGTTTTCATGTCGTTGAAACCCGGTGTCCTGTTCCTCTGCGTGCACAACGCCGGCCGTTCCCAGATGGCGGCCGGCTTCATGCGTGCCCTGGCCGACGATGCATTGGACGTGTTCTCCGCAGGATCCGAGCCGGCAGCGTCGATCAACCCAGTCGCAGTCGACGCCATGGCCGAGGTCGGGATCGACATCGGAAGGGGGACCCCACGGCGCTGGTCCGATGAGATGATCGAGTCCGTCGACGTCGTGGTCACGATGGGCTGCGGCGACACCTGCCCCGTCTTCCCCGGCAAACGATACGTCGATTGGGAGCTCGACGACCCTTCCGGCAAGAGCATCGACGAGGTGCGCCCGATCCGTGACGAGCTGGAACGGCGGGTGCGGAGGCTGCTGGACGAGCTCGGCATAGAGCCGGTGGCCCATCTGCCCTAGAGCGAGGACAACGCCTCCAGTGCCCGGCCCACCTCGGCGAGAGTGTTGTAGTGGACGAAGCCGATCCGCACCAGACCCCCGACCTCGAGGAAGCCGAGACGATCGAGGGCATTGAGCGCGTAGTAGTGACCCGACCACACGTAGAGCCCCGATGCGGCCAGACGTGCCGCCACCTCGTCGGCCGGCATCCCCTCGACCGAGAGGGTGAAGGTGGCCACCCGCCGATCGTCGGGGACGGGGACACCGTGGACTCTCACCTTCGACAATCTCGAGACACCCTCGAGGAAGCGGGTGGACAATGCCCGCTCGTGGTCCCTGATCGAGGCGTACCCGCTCTCGAGACGCGCCCTGCGCCGGTCACCTGTCCCGAGATCGGAGAGATAGTCGACGGCCGCACTCACCCCTGCGATCGACTCGAAGCTCTGGGTGCCGGTCTCCAGCTTGTCCGGCGGATCGGAGGGGGCGGGTCGGACCTTGTAGAAATCGAGATCGGCGAGGAGGTCGAGCTTGCCGTAGAGGATGCCGGTGTGGGGCCCGAAGAACTTGTAGGCAGAGGCCACGAGGAAGTCGCAATCGATGGCTCTCACGTCGACCAGATGGTGGGGCCCGGCGTGGACGGCATCGAGATAGACCAGGGCACCGGCTTCGTGGGCCAGTTCGGTGATCGTCCTCACATCGACCAGGGTCCCGATCGCATTGGAGGCGACACAGGTGGCGACCAGCCGGACCCGCTCGTCGAGAAGGCCGGCGATCACCTCCGGGTCGAGCAGACCGCTTTTCGGGTCGAACTCCGCGACACGGATCTCGACGCCGGCTTCCTCCGCCACCCGCACCCATGGGGTGAAGTTGGCGTCATGATCGAGACTGGTGACCACGATGGCGTCCGCCGGGCCCCACCGTCGTGCCAGGGCCCTGCTGACGGCGAAGGTGATGCTGGTCATGTTCTGACCGAAGGACACTTCGCTCGGGTTGGCATTGAAGAAGTCCGCCATCGACTCCCTGCCCCCGACGGTGATCTCCTCGGCGAGCTGCGATGAGCCGAAGACGCCACCGAGATTGCTCACCCCCTGAGTGAGCACGCCGCTCATGGCGTCGATGACCCGCTGCGGCACCTGGGTCCCGCCGGGCCCGTCGAGATAGGCCACCGGGCGCCCATTCTCGGTGCGGAAGAGGGCGGGGAATTGGGCGCGTATCGAATCGACGTCGAAGACCGCCTGCTCGACCATCATCCTTGTATAGCAGGCGGTCCGCTCGGGACAGCTTGCCCGGCTCTCGGGCCGGTCTCACACCCCCAGATGGTGCCGTTTGGCCTCTTCGTCCTCCCTCAGGTCCTCGGGCGCGCCGTCGTAGACGATCTGTCCTCGACTGATGATGAAGATCCGGTCGGCCACGGCCAGGGCGAGCCCGAGATTCTGCTCCACGAGAAGGATCGAGACCCCGGATCCCCGGAGGGCGGTGAGTCGATCCCGGAGATGCTGCACCAGACGAGGTGCCAGACCCTCGGATGGCTCGTCCATTAGCACCAGCTTGGGATTGGTCATGAGCGCCCTGGCGATGGCAAGCATCTGCCGTTCCCCGCCACTGAGCTGTCCCGCTCTCTGGAGCTGTCGCTCGTCGAGACGGGGGAACAGCTCGAAGACGCCGTCCAGATCCCAGACGGTCCGACCGTCGGCGTCCCCAAGGGGGGGACGAGCGGCGATGGTCAGGTTCTCCAAAACGGTGAGCGAGGGGAACACCCGGCGCCCCTGGGGGATGAGCCCCAACCCATGCTGGGCGATGTCATACGAGGTCCTTCCCACCAGCTCTTCGCCATCGAAACGGATGCTCCCCTCGCCAACAGTGGGCGGGCGGAGCCCCATGATGGAGCGGACAAGAGTGGTCTTGCCCATCCCGTTCCGCCCCAACAAGCCGACGGCAGTGCCCGACGGCACGGTCAAGTCGACTCCTTGGAGGACGTGAGACGCCTGGTAGTAGCTGTGAAGCCCTTCGACTTGGAGCATCACCCCGCCCCCAAATAGACCTCTTGGACCAGCTCATTCCGGCGAATGGCATCGGGCGAGTCTTCGGCGACGACATTGCCGTAGTGCAGACAGGTCACCCGGTCGACCAAGCCCAGGGCGAGGTCGACGTCGTGCTCGATGAGGACGAGGGTGAGGTCCCGAGAAAGATCGGTGATGAGCCTGACCATCAGAGCCCGTTCCGCGGACGACAGCCCAGCCGCCGGCTCATCGAGGAGAAGGATACGGGGACGTCCGGCGAGGGCGATGGCCAGCTCGAGCTGACGCTGCTCTCCGTGGGAGAGAAGGGAGGCGGGAGAGTCTCTCACCTCACCCAATCCCACCTGCTCGATCGCAAGATCGGTCCGTTCTGCGACCTCGGGGCTATCAGACGGTCGGTGGATGACGGAGAACTTTATCCGCAACAACCCCTGGGCCGCCATGGCCACGTTCTCCTCCACGCTCAGACCGGGGAAGACGTTGGTGATCTGATAGGTCCGGCCCAGACCGAGCGCCGCTCGCCGGTGCGGGGCCAGTCCGGTCACATCGGCGCCGAACAGGCTGATCTTGCCCGATGTCACGCGGAGACCACCCGAGATCAGGTTGAACAGGGTGGTCTTGCCTGCTCCGTTGGGACCGATGATGGCTCGCCGCTCACCCGGGGAGACACTCAGTGACACACCGTCCACGGCCCGAAGCCCGCCAAAGTCCTTGGCCACGCCCTCGAGCCGCAGGGCTGCCTCCCCGTCCAGGGACAACGTCCTAGCCCCGCCGGATCGAGGTGTGCCGGACCACGCCCGGCACACCTCCTCCCGGATCCGATCCGGTCACGGCCAATCCACTCCCTGGTAGTCCCGCGAGTACACGGGCTGGGCGAGGAACTCCTCGGGGTCGTACGACCCGAACTGGGAGACGCCCTCGATGGTGTCGAGAACGGTGTTCCAGGCCCGACCGTCGTCCCTGATCGCCACTTCGCGGATGTAGACGTTCAGGATCGGGTTGCCGTACTCGTCGAGACGCATCGGCCCCAATGGCGAGTCCTCCAACTCCACCGCTTGTACCGCGGCCAGCAGCGCTGCACTGTCCTCGACCTCGCCTTCCACCGATTCGAGGGCCTGTGCGATCCATTGGCCGACGGAGAAGGAAGCCGCCGCGTAGTAGGAGGGGAGCTTCCCAAACTCAGCGTCGTAGGCCTCGACGAACTCCTGTGTCGCCGGGTTGTCGCGACCTTCGGCGTAGTGCCCGGCCGAGATCATGCCGTCGATGATCTCGGGTGGATCGACACCCCGAATGATCGAGGCGTCGAACAAGACCTCGCCTCCATACAGCGGGATCTGGCCGGCGAGACCGAAGTCGGTCCAGGATTGGTGGAACCTGGTGGCCGACGCTCCGACCTGTATCCCGAACACGCAGTCGGGCTGAGCCGCCTGGATCGTGGCCAGGTACGAGCTGAAGTCCGTCTCCCCGATCGGGTTCCAGATCTGGTCGAGCACTTCGCCCCCGGTGTCGGTGAACGTGTTCACGAACCCTCCGGTCACCTCATGCCCGAAGGCGTAGTCGCTCCCGATGGTGTACAGGGTCTGACACTCGGTTTCCTCGGCGACCCAGGTGCCGAATGGGTGGTGGGGGAGGCTGCTCGACCAGCCGGCCGGGCGGAGGACATTGGGGACTCGAGCCCGCTGGGTGAGGTCGTCCGCCGAGGCGATGTGATAGAAGGTCGGTGTCCCGGTGTCCGCGACGTATTCGGCCACCGCCAGACCTTCGTTGGCGAACAACGTTCCGACCAGCATGTCGACCTCACGCTGCTCGACCAGCAGTCGTGCCTTGTTGATCGCAACCGCCGGGTCACCGGCGCTGTCCTCGATCAGGACCTCGATGGGGCGACCGCTCACCTCGCGGCCGTGTCCGTCCCAGAACATGTCCCAGCCATCGATCATGTCCTGAGCGCTCTCGGCCGCCCCGCTGGAGGTCGGCGAGAGATACCCGATGACGATGGGCTCCCCTTCTCCTGCCGGCTCCTCGCCCCCTCCGGTGGTCGTGGTGGCTTGCGCCGCCTCGGTCGTCGTTGAGGCCGGCTCCTCGCCCCCGGTGGTGGTGGTCTCCTCGGTCCCTGCCGGGGCGCACGCCCAGACGAGGAGCGACAGGATCACCAGGCGTGCAACCCAGGGTGACCTCCTCGATTCGTGACTTATCTCCTCCATGTGCTCTCCTTTCCCTTATTTGGTCGGGGCAGAAAACTCGCTTGATTCCCTGCCCGCTCGGATCGGCTCGCCCGGCATCGGGAGGCCGGGTAGCTCTGGGACGACGCCGTCGCCGGGTGGCTGGCCACGCATCCGCCGGGCCAGACGTCCCAGGCCGCTGACCAGGCCATCGGGGGCGAGAAGGATCGTGACCACGTAGATGGCGCCGAGGATCATCAGCCACCGGTCCGTGTACAGGCTGATCTGATGACGGGTGAAGGTCACGATCAGGGCTCCGAGCATGGGGCCGTAGAGGGTCCCGGTGCCACCGAGGATCACCATCAGCAATCCTTCGGCAGAAGTGGCGAACTCGACCGTGGAGGGGCTGACGAACTCGTTGTGGAAGACCCACAGGATGCCCGCGATCGCCCCGAGAAATCCGGCCATGAGAAAGCCGAGGAACTTGTGCAGGGGGATGTGATAACCGAGAGCGGCCATACGGCTCTCCCTCTCCCGGAGGCCCTTGAGGCTGAGGCCGAACGACGAGCTGGAGAGACGGTGGACGCCGAGGAGCGCGAGGACCGACACCGCCAGCACCAGGTAGTAGAAGCTGGGATAGGAGCCGATGACATCGGGCCGGTCAATGCCACGGATCCCGTTCTCCGCATTGGTCACGCTTGCCCATCGGAAGGCCAGGCCCCAGATGATCATGCCTTGCGCCAGGGTGATCATCAGGAAGTAGATCCCCGAGGTGCGAACGGCCATGAGACCGAAGATGACCGTCACCGCCATGGCGGCGAGCACGGCGAACCAGAGGGCCTGCCACAGTGCCCAGGGCGCCCCACTCCTCACCAGGAAGTAACCCACGGCGTAGGCCGAGACTCCGAAGATCCCGGCATGACCCAGCGTGGGCAGACCCCCGAATCCGACGAGGAGGTTGATGCTGGTGGCGAACAGTCCGAAGATGAGGACCTCGCCCAGCACCCGCAGATAGAACGACTCGAGCAGGTAGGGAGCCGCCAGGATCAGGGCGCCGCCGATGACGCCCAGCGCCAGGATCAGGGCGCGACGTGGGAAGTTCAACCATCCATCTCCCTGCCGAACAGACCGCGGGGACGCAGGGCGAGCATGATCGCCATGGGGCCGAACAGGGTGAAGTAGGCGATGTCAGGGTAGAGGGCCTTGCCTATGGCGTCGACCAGGCCCACCGCCAGGCTGCCCAGGAGCGCTCCACCCAGGCTGCCCATCCCCCCGATGATCACCACCACCAGGGCGAAGAGCAGCACGTCCGCATCGGCTCCGCGGTAGAGGCTGAGGAATCCTCCGCCCAGAACGCCGGCCAGCCCGGCAAGCATTGCGCCGAGGAGGAAGACGCCGGTGAAGACCCGATCCAGGTTGATCCCGAGAGCGCCGACCATCTCGGAGTCGTCCACGCCGGCGCGGATCACCGCCCCGAGCTTCGTCTTGTAGAGGAGCAGCCCTAGGACAATCGCCACCACCAGGCCGACGACGAGCACGAAGAGCCGGAACGACGGGTAGGACATGATCCCGAGATCGAGGGCGCCGGCGAGGAATCCGGGGCCGGGCACCCCTTGTGGGTCACCGCCCCAGATCATCAGGGCGATGTCGGCGAAGATGAACGCCACCCCGATCGTGAGGAGGACCTCTCCGAGGACGTTGCCCCGCATGCGACGGATCAGGGTCCGATCCAGCCCGACCCCGAGAAGACCCATGCCGAGCACCGCCACCACCAAGCCGAGCAGGAAGTTGTCGGTGGCCCTGATGATGCTGAGACCGACGTACCCCCCGAGGAGGTAGAGGACTCCGTGGGTCAGATTGACGATGCGCATCATCCCGAAGATGAGGGTGAACCCGCTGGCGACGAGAAAGAGGAGGGCGCCGAAGGTGAGGCCGTTGAGGAGCTGGAAGAACCAGAACTGGAGGTTCATCCGCTAAGCCCCGGGTACCAGGCTGTCGCTTCTACTGTCATTCGAGCACCTCGACTGACTCGTAGCGTCGTTGCAAGATATTTTTTGCAATGAACGACTGTAGTGAAGACGAGTCGTCGGCGCCCCGGGAACCAGCGGGAAATCGTTTGCTCACAGTCAACCCTTTGATGGCGTCAAGGCATGTGGGGGTCACGGTCGTCAGGGCCGACGTGATTTGCTTGCGAGCAAGAACCCCGGGCCGTTCACGGTGCGGGCGAGGGTGGGGAAACGGACCGTTTCGAGGCCGAGTCCTGGGGGCGAAGGGGTCACCGCGCTCTGACGCGCGTCACCGACGGGACATCCCGTCCAGGACCCAGATCGTCACCGCGGCTACACCGAGCAAGGTCGTGACCAAGGCAACCGTGACCAGCCCTTGATGCCCCGGCCCGCGCATTGCTCGGCCAGTCAACGTCCCGCCGACGTAGGGCATCGCACCGAGGACGACCCATCCGAGGATCCAGGCAGGCTGCCATGAACCGGTCTTCAGCCCGTCGCCTATGACCCTGGCTGCACCGACGATACCGACGATGATGCCGGCGAAGATGGCGAAGCGCGCCGCCAGCAACATCGCCTTCATCCCGTTGAAGCGCTCCAAGTCGTGTGCTCCCCTGTTGCCTGACAAACCAGGAGGCTACAAGGCGGTTGTCGAGGCAGGCGATCAGAACGAGGCGGTCACCCGAACGGAAGGGACGGTTGAACGGTCTGCTCCGGGTTGGGTCTGACAGGCCTGCGACGAATTCCTTGGTGCCGGGGCAGATAGGCCCGATCCCTGTACAGCTTCTCGTAGGTCGGGGTGAGCTCCGGGTGGGTGTCGGTGAGCCAGCCCATGAAGTGCTGCTTCACTCAGGGACGGAGGTGGAGGCGGATCGTCGACATCGTCCCCG
>JBOGET010000042.1:0-23813 GCA_050741975.1 Acidimicrobiia bacterium | reverse complement strand
GGCATGGGGAAGTCGGGAAGATTGGGGGCGACCAGCCCCAGGTCGAAGGCGAGTCTTCGACCCAGCTCGGCGCTTCTGGCCAACGCCCCCGGATAGCGAGCGAGCCGTCGGGCCATCTCGCCCGGGTGCTTGAGGTATCGCTCGTCGGAGGCGGGCCTGAACCCGTCGGCCAGGGCCAGGGTGCGCCGGCCACCGATGGCGGCCAGGACTTCGGACAGGTCGGCGTCCCGCCGGTCGCAATAGTGGGCCTGATTGGTGGCGACGGTGGGAAGGGACAGCTTCTGGGCCACCTCCCACATCAGGTCGTTGCGGGGGTCGTCCTCGGGCATCCCGTGATGCCACATCTCGAGATGGAGCCGGGTCCCGAACAACTCCCTGAGCCGTGATGTCTCCCGGATGGCTGCTCCCAGGTCGCCCCGGCCAGCGGCCTTGGGCACGGCGCCGGCGTGACAACCGGTGAGCACGTGGATGTCCTGGTTCTGCGCCGCCGCGGCCAGATCGTCCCAGAGGTACACCGGGTGGTCCTTCTCCCCCCGCATCTGGGCTCGGGTCACCAGGCGGGAGAGACTGCGGTAACCGTCCGGCGACCCGGCGAGCAGGACCAGATGATCGGTCTCGGGGAGGTTGGTCGGCTTGGCCCCATGGGCACGGACACTTCGCCCCCGGCGAAGCCGCCCCTGACCGCCCTTGGTGCGGGCGTGACGGTGCTGGTCCCATTCCTGAGCGGTGACCACCGGGTCGGCCGGTCCCGATGGGTCGGGTTCGAGCCCGATCTCCACTCCGTAGATCGCCGGAAGCCCGGTCTCCTTGGCCGCCTGCCAGAAACGGGACACCCCGTAGAACCCGTCGTGGTCGGTGACCGCCAACGCCTCGTAACCGAGGTCGATGGCCCGATCCACCAGGTCCTCGGGATGAGATGCCCCGTCGAGAAAGGAGAAGTTGGTGTGACAGTGCAGCTCGGCGTAACCACTCACCACCTCACTATATCGAACATGTGTTCGATACGATTCGGCTCAGGATTCGGGTTGGCTCAACTCCCGCTGAGGGAGAAGTGCATCCAGTCCTTGAGTGAGCTCCAGTTGCCGCCCCAGCCCCAGCCGATCTCGGCGAAGGCCTCGGTGACGACGTCTCCGGGGACGATCATCCCCACCCGAACGTGGTTCCGATCGACATAGGCCGAGGCCAGCTCGGGCAGGACCAGGTCCCCTTTGTAGTAGGGGTTGTGGAAGGGATCGATGTCGATCCCGGTACCAAGGGCGTGCTGTGACCACGAGGTCGACCCCACCGCCGGCCGGCACACGAACGAGGTGGTGTCGTTCCAGTCACCGGTGGGATGGGCGTCGATCTCTTCCTTGGTGATCACCCGCATCTGCTCGATGGGGAAACGGGCCTGGTGCAGCTTCCGGAATACCTCCACCACGTCCTCCGCCACGTCGGAGCGGACGATCATCTCCCCGGTGTGGAACTCCTGGTCGAAACCGAAATGGGTCATGGTCAGATAGGACAGCTCTTCGACGGTCACCGGGCACTCCGGTGTCCAGCTCGACCGGGCCAGCACGTCGGGCGGGATGGGCCCGATCGTCGATTGGAAGGTCTCGCCGGTCGGTGGTGCCAGGAAGTCGATGGTCTCGAGTTGGCGATCTTGCAGCTCAGGAGGGGTTGGCTGCACTTCCCCGAACTCGTCGGGCCGCAGCGGCAGCAGCCTGGTGCCCAGCCAATCGGGGCGGGCGTGAGGATTGGTGGTTGTGGTGGTGGTGGTGGTGGTCGTGACCGGCGTCGTGCTGGTCGTCGCCACCACCTTCGTCGTGGTCGTCGACGGTTGGGTGGAGGTGGTGGTGGGATCCGCGCTCAGGGCTGAGCAGCCACCGATCAGCATCAGCAGGACGGCAAGCAGGCCCCGTCGCATCCGCCCGACCCTAACGATGCCACAGTGGTAGCAGCACTACCGTCTGACCAAGGAGAAGCCGCATGTCATCCATCACCAAGACCATCCGGTTGTCCGGTCAGGCCGCCGACTCGATCGAGGACGCGGTGCGAACCGTCCTGGCTCGAGCCTCGAGCACGATCTCGGACATCCAGAACTTCAAGATCGTCAAGGTGGGAGGCAAGGTGGACGACTCCGGTGTCCCGACCCTCTTCACCGTCACCCTCGACGTCACCTTCGGGATCAAGGACCCAGTCGAGCACGGATGACCATCCCCCAGGCCGAGTCGTTGGGGAATGGGATCTATCTCGTCCCGGCGCCGCTCCCCTTCAAGAGCCCGGAATGGGTCAACACCTACGCCGTCGAGGCCGACGGCGGGATCCTCCTGCTCGACTGTGGCACCGACTGGGAGCCGGGACGAGAGGCGATTCGGGACGGCTTCCGGAGCCTCGACCTCGACGAAGCGGCGGTGCACACCCTGGTCGTCTCCCACCTCCACCTCGACCATGTCGGAATGTCGGCCCGACTGGTCCGGGAGCTGGGCTGTCGATTCGTGATGCACGAGCGGGCCGCCAAGCTGGTGGATCGTTACAACGACACCCCCGGGTACGTCGACCGATTGCTCCGCATCGGACGCACCCATGGCGTCCCCAACCGGATCCTGGGCTCGGTCTCGGGCGAGCTGGCGGCACGCCCCGATTACATGCCGCTCATCGACCCACCGGATCACACCGTGGTGGACGGGGAGCGGATCGACATCGGAGATGGCCGGTGGCTCGAGGTGATACACACCCCCGGCCACGAGCCGGCCCACATCTGTCTCCGTGACTCGAGGTCGGGGATCTTCTTCTCCGGCGACCATGTCCTGCCCCGCATCTCACCGGTGATCATGTGGGACGAGGACCTGGGCGACCCGTTGGGCGACTATCTGGCATCACTGCACAAGCTGCTGGGAATGGACATCGAGATCACTTATCCGGCCCACGGCACGCTCATCGACCAGGGAGACGAGAGGGCGCGGCAGATCCTCCTGCACCACGATCGACGGCTCCTCGACATGGCCGAATTGGTCAGGTCGCACGACTCCACTGCGTGGGAGGTCATGCTCCGGTCGTTCCGCCCCAATCTGAACCCGATCGAGGCCCGTCTTGCATTCCTCGAGACCGTGTCCCATCTCGAGCATCTCAGGAGGACCGGAAGACTCCACGGCCAGGAGCAGGACGGCGTCGTCGTGTTCAGCCGTTGACCGGGCTCAGCCGGTGCGACGAAGCACCCCGGAGCCGAGGCCTCGAATCGTGGCCAGCGCCGCCTCGACCTGATCGTCGACCGGGGCGGGGTCGAAACGCCGGACCAGGTTCCCATCCTTGTCGGAGACGATCAGGGCGTGACGGGCCTGGCCGTCGGGCTCGTCCACCCCGAAATCACGGATCATCGTCCCTCCGGCATCGGCCAGGATCGGAAGCTGGAGATTCATCCAGTCGGCGAGGTCGCGAACCGCCCTGGCCCGCTCCTTGACCACGCCGAGCAACTGGGCGCGATGTCTCCCGAAGTCGACCAGATGCTCGTTGTACCTCTGAAGGAGGGACAGGTCCTCTTCCATCTCGACACCGGGTAGGAAGAAGATGGCCAGAGGGGTCTTCCCCCGGAAACTGTCCAAGGAGAGCGTCTGGCCGGTGCTGGCGGGCGCGCTGAAGTCAGGGATCAACCGGCCCGGCTGGGAAGGACCACCCATGGTCGACCCTTTACCCGGGCCGGCCGATCCAAAACCGATCCGTTTGCCCCGGTCGAGGGTGGGGTAAACCGCGACCTCCCAGACGGAGGTCAGAAGGTGCCACCGGTTCATCGGGGCAAGGACGCAAAAGGCCCCTATTACCAATGGGGGGACTCGGGCAAGAAGTACCACTATGAGGCCGGAGCCAAGGAGAGCCGTGACGCCGCCAAGCAGAAGGCCGAGAGACAGGGCAAGGCGGCGCGAGCGTCGGGCTACAAGGGCTGAGCCCATCGAGGAGTCCGGCTCAGATGATCGACGTCGCCAGGGCGCCGATCGAGAAGGCGAGGAACCAGCTCGCCAGTGACCCGATCAGGACATACTCGGGATCGATCGCCGCAGGCTTGCCGCTTATGTCGGGGAACCTGAGGATGCTCTTTGCCGCCACCACCAGCCCGGCGGCGGCGGCGGCACCGATCAGCACCAAGACATAGATCAGCAGTCGCTCCAACACCCCGATCCAACGGCCGGCTCTGTTCTCGCTTTGCGGCGCCTCATGCCGCGCCAGTCGCAGCACATGTCTCACCGCCCAGTTCGAGGGGACGGTGACGAGCAAGCCCCCGGCTACCACGACTCCGACCGTCTCCCAGCTCATCGCTCCTCCGGAAGTGGCAACAGACCGATGCTCCTCGCCTCGATCAGCGCCAGGATGCCGTGGGTATTGGCGCGCTTGCTCACCGAGCTCTTGTTGACCCCAAGCGCGTCGGCCATCTCGGTCTGACGGCGACCTGACAGAAGCCCCAGGGCGATTCGGGCATCCATCTCGTCGAGACCCTGGATGAGGGTGTCACGGAGGAGCAGGTAACTGTTGAGGAGAGGGTCCAGGGTGGTCTCGGTTCGGATGGCGGTGTGCAGCTCGGGCCCACGGCCCCGACCAGAGCGATCGACCGCCTCGATCGCCTCCCTGGCGCGCCACCAACATGGCCCGTCCTGGGCGAACGGCGTGCGCTCCGGATCCTCGGCGATCAGCTCCCCCCATCCGATTCCGATTCGCATCGAGGTGACGCCGATCGTTCGAAGATGCAGTTGGAGGGAGGCCTCGACGGCTTCGACGACAGTGGCATAACGCGCCTGGAACTCGTCCCCGATGGTGAACGCCGGCTGGCCACCGACGACCTCGTCGATCTCGGCGAAGACCGAACCGACCCTGCGTTGTAGATCCAATCGGTCGGGGGCCGCTCTCGATGCGACCAGGTCACCGATCAAGGCCGCCACCCGGATTTGTGGTTGCTGCATACGGACAACTCTAGATGTATCGCCCTATATATGCAACTATGTTGGCGCCATCGGCATACTACTGTCCAGTTGCTCTGAGATGGCAACTCAAGATCCCGCCAGGAGCGCCACCACGGAGAAATCCCCCTCCGAGTAGGCCATGTCGGTAGCCCGGGCCGCCGCCTTGAGATCGGTTTCCGCGCACCGGATCAGTTCGAGCGAATCGGCATCGGCCGACACCGACACCGAGCTCACCTCGGCCCGCATCGAGGCTTTGGCATCCGACTTTGCCTTCCTTACCGCGGAGAGCACCGCCCCGGTCATGGTGAGAACCGCCGGATCACCGGCATGCATCTCGAGCTCGTCGACCTGGGGCCAGGGGGCGCGATGCACCGATCCCTCCCGCCACCACGACCACACCTCTTCGGTGACGAAAGGCAGGACCGGGGCGAAGAGACGGAGGTAGACACTCAATGCGAGTTGGAGGGCGGCGTGGCCCGAGGCACCGGCGGGCCCACCCTCATAGGCGCGGCTCTTGACCAGCTCCAGATAGTCATCTGTCCAGGTCCAGAAGGAGCGCTCGGCTACCTCGAGGGCCCGGGCATAGTCGAAGTCCTCGAAGGCTTCGGTGGCCTGGGCGACCACCGCCGACAGAGCGGCGAGCATCGAGCGGTCGAGTGGCTCGGTGATGGCCGATGGATCGACATCGTCGGCGAACCCGAGGGCGAATCGGGACGCATTCAGGATCTTCATCGCCAGGCGACGGCCGATCTTCATCACCCCGAAGTCGACTGCGGTATCGGTGCCGGGCCGGCCGTTGCAGGCCCAGTAGCGGACCGCCTCCGCCCCGTGCTCGTCGATGAGGGCATTGGGGGTGACCACGTTGCCTCTCGACTTGGACATCTTCTTCCGGTCCGGGTCGAGGATCCAGCCGTTGATCGTGGCGTGGGCCCAGGGCAAGGCGTCGTGCTCGTAATGGGACCGAACCACCGTCGAGAAGAGCCAGGTGCGGATGATCTCGGGTCCCTGGGGACGCACATCCATTGGGAACACCCGGGAGAACAGGTTGGGATCGTCGTCCCAATGGCCGGCGATCTGCGGTGTCAGCGACGACGTGGCCCAGGTGTCCATGACGTCGACGTCCCCGACGAATCCTCCGGGACGGCCACGCTGTCCCTCGTCGTAACCGGGTGGTGTGACCGAGGTGGGATCGACGGGCAGAGTGTCCTCTTCGGGCACGATGGGGTGCTCGTAGGCGACCTCGCCGTCGGCGCCCACCGGGTACCACACGGGAATCGCCACTCCGAAGAAGCGCTGGCGGGATATCAGCCAGTCGCCATTGAGCCCGTTGACCCAGTGCTCGTAGCGAACCCGCATGAACTCGGGGATCCAGTCCAGCTCGGCGCCGCGCTCGAGGAGCCGGGACCGAAGCTCGGCGTCACGGCCGCCGTTGCGGATGTACCACTGGCGGCTGGACAGGATCTCGAGGGGCCGGTCGCCCTTCTCGTAGAACTTGACCGGGTGGCTGATGGGGCGGGGCTCGCCGTAGAGATCGGCCGACTCCTCGAGCAACTCGGCCATCCGCTTCTGGGCATGGTTGGGATAGAGACCTGCGATCTGACGGTATGCCTCTCTCCCCGACTCGGTCTCGATCCAGTCCGGGGTCTCCTGGCTCAAGCGACCGGTCGGTTGGATCAGCGCCCGGGTGGGGAGATCGAGCTCACGCCACCAGGTGACGTCGGTGGTATCGCCCCAGGTGCAGATCATGGCGATGCCACTCCCCTTCCCCGGATCGGCCAGCTCATGGGACAGGACGGGGAGCTCGACGTCGAACAGGGGCGAGACGACGGTGCTGCCGAACAGATACCGGTACCGCTCGTCGTCGGGATGGGCGACCAGGGCGACGCAGGCGGCGATGAGCTCGGGACGTGTGGTCTCGATGTAGAGCGGGGACCCGTCGGGCGCGCGGAAGGCGACCCGGTAGTAGGACCCAGGTCGCTCCCGGTCCTCCAACTCGGCCTGGGCCACAGCCGATCTGAAGTCGACATCCCAGAGCACCGGCGCCTCCTGGGAGTAGGCCTCACCGCGTGCGAGGTTGCGGAGAAAGGCCTTCTGGCTGATCCGTTGGCTGTGGGGGTCGATCGTGGTATAGGTCTGGGACCAATCCACGGATAGGCCGAGTGTCCGCCACAAGTGCTCGAACACCTTCTCGTCCTCGGCGGTCAGACCGTGGCACAGCTCGACGAAATTGCGACGGCTGATCGAGAGCGGCGGGTCGGGGGGCTCATCGGGCGGGGTGAAGTCCGGGTCGTAGGGGAGCCCGGGGTCACATCGGACTCCGTAGTAGTTCTGGACCCGACGCTCGGTGGGAAGACCGTTGTCATCCCATCCCATCGGGTAGAAGACCTCCTTCCCCTTCATCCGCTGGTAACGGGCCACCGAGTCGGTCTGGACGTACCCGAAGACCGATCCCATGTGCAGCGACCCGGACACGGTCGGGGGAGGGGTGTCTATGGCGAAGATCTCATGGCGCGGCCTGGAGCGGTCGAATCGATAGGTGCCGTCGGTCTCCCATCGATCCATCCACTTGGCCTCGAGACCCTCGAGGGCCGGCTTCTGGGGAACATTTCTCGTCATCGGGGTTCGAAGGGTAATTGTGGGACCGGACGAATCCCTTCGTTCACCGAAGAGTTGCCATCCCGTGGGAACGGCCTAAGCTCGTTCCCGTCATGAACCGGTTGTTGGCCCACGCCCATCATCATCACCACCCGTTGCGGGTCGGATGACGATGGGCTGACAGCGAAAACAGCCGCCCACCACACGCCGACCCCCGCGGTCGGCGTTTCTCGTTTCTCGGGCAACCCGACTGCAGCGGCGGGAAGGAACCCGAGATGAGACCCGAGCCCACGATCCACCTGGCCGTCCCCAAGGGACGAATGGAGACCGGTGTCTTCAACCTGCTCTCCGCGGCCGGCATCGAGATCCACGTCGGACAGCGCGGCTATCGGCCGGTGCTCTCCGAGCCCGGATTTGAGGTGAAGCTGCTCAAGCCGCAGAACATCGTGGAGATGCTTGGCGCCGGGACCCGTGACATCGGGTTCGTCGGGGCCGATTGGGTCGCCGAGAAGCAGGCCGACCTGGTCGAGTTGCTCGACACCGGTCTCGACCCGGTGCGGATCGTCGCCGCCGCCTCCGAGAGCCTGCTCGAGGAGGGCCGGCTCCCCTCCCGGCACCTGGTGGTGGCCAGCGAGTACGAGCGGCTTACCTACACCTGGATCTCGGAGCGCGGGCTCGACGCCTCGTTCGTCCACTCATACGGGGCAACCGAGGTGTTCCCGCCCGAGGACGCCGACGTCATCGTCGACAACACGGCCACCGGCGAGACCCTGTCCGCCAACGGGCTGGCGGTGGTCGACGAGCTGATGCCGTCCTCGACACGTCTCTATGCCAGCCCACGGGCGCTGACCGACCCGGAGAAGAAAGGAGCCATCGACGGCCTCGTCCTCAGCCTCAGGTCGGTGCTGGAGGCGCGAAGACGGGCCATGCTCGAGCTCAACGTCTCCCTGGAGGACCTCGACGCCGTGATCGGCGCCCTGCCCAGCATGAGGGAGCCGACGGTCGCCATGCTCCACGGCGGAGCCGGGATGGCCGTCAAGGCGGCGGTGCCTCGGGGAGATCTCCACCGCCTCATCCCGCTCCTCAAGCAGCTCGGGGCGACCGACATCGCAGTTTCACGACTGGAGCAGATCGTCCCATGAGCGCTCCCGCCACCTACGTCCCCCAGGGCTTCGACGTGCCCATCGACCTCGATCTGTCCAAGAACGAGGGGAGGAGCAGGGCCGAGGAGCTGATAGCCGCCGTGGACGACCCGCGGCGTCTGGTGGGCCGCTATCCCGACACCAGCGGGCTGCGGACCCGCCTGGCCCGGCTGCATGGCGTCGGCGACGAACAGGTGCTGGTAACGGCCGGCGGGGACGACGCACTCTCGCGTTGCTTCCTGGCCCGGGTCGGTCCGGGGCGAGAGGTGGTCAGCACCTATCCCACCTTCGAGATGATCCCCCGTTACGCCGAGCAGCGTGGTGCCACACTGGTCGAAGTCCCCTGGTGGACGGGGGTCTTCCCCCTCCCCGATGTCGTTGCTGCGATCACCGACGGCACCGACGCAGTCTTCATCGTCTCCCCCAACAATCCGACCGGCGGGGTGGTGTGTGAGAGGGACCTCGTCGAGATCGTAACCAAGACGCGCCTCCTGGTCCTCGATGCCGCCTATGTCGAGTTCGCCGACATCGACCCGACCCCGATGCTCCTGGAGATGGGCAACGTCGTGGTCACCCGCACCATGTCGAAGGCCTACGGGCTGGCGGGTCTCAGGGTCGGGTACCTGCTCGGGCCCAGTGACCTCGTCGCCGCCATCGGCGCCTACGGCAACCCCTACCCGGTGTCCGCCCTGTCGGCGGCCCTGGCCGAGATCAGACTCGATCGCCCCGCCTCAGAGCTGTCGGCCTTCGTCGACGAGGTGAAGAGGGAGCGTGTCGAGTTGACCGGTGCCCTGGCCAGTCTGGGGACACGGCCTCTCCCCTCCCAGGCCAACTTCGTCCTGACCGAATGCGACGACCCGGATTGGCTGGTCGGAGCCGCCGCCTCGCTCGGGATCGGGCTGCGTCGTTTCCCGCACCGACCGGGACTCGAGTCTGCGGTCCGGATCACGCTCCCGGGCGACGTCGAGGATTTCGACCGGCTGGTGAGAACACTGGGATCGGCACTGGCCCCCGAGGCAATCATCTTCGACCTGGACGGGGTGCTGGCCGACGTGAGCCGGTCCCAGATCGTGGCCATCACCGAGACGGCGAGGTCCTTTGGCGTGGCCATAACCGCATCGGACATCGAGTCGGTCAAGACCAGGGGGAACACGAGCGACGACTGGGCACTGACCCACCTGCTCTGTGCCGACAAGGGGATCGACGTTCCGCTCGGGGTGGTGACCGAGCGCTTCGAGACCCTGTATCAGGGCAACGGGACGACCCCGGGGCTGAAGCTGGCGGAGCGCCCACTGGTCGACCGGGAGACATGGGCGCGTTGGGCCCATGACCGCCCTCTGGCAGTGGTCACCGGGCGCCCCCGGGCCGATGCCGAGGAGTTCCTGGGGCGGTTCGGTCTGATCGATGCCATCTCCGCCCTCGTCACCAGGGACGAGTCCCCGCTCAAGCCGGACCCGGCCCCGGTGCGGCTCGCCCTCGAGATCCTGGGGGTGAGCCGGGCCTGGATGCTGGGCGACACCCCCGATGACCTGACCGCGGCACGCGGGGCGAGGGTGGTCCCGATCGGGGTGATCGCTCCCGGAGACAATCCGGTGGAGACCCGTGAACGACTCCGTCTCGCCGCCCGTGTCCTCGACCGGACCACCGACCTGGAGGAGATGCTGCCATGACCCGCAGAGCCGAGATCGAGCGTGAGACCACCGAGGTCACCATCACCGGCTGTCTGGACCTCGACGGGACCGGTGTCTCCGAAGTCGAGACCGGCCTGGGTTTTCTCGACCACCTGCTCACCACCCTGGCACGACATGGACGATTCGACCTGAAATTGGCGGCCGGTGGCGACACCGAAGTCGACGATCATCACACGGTGGAGGACTGCGCCATCGTGTTGGGTCGTGCCCTCGACCAGGCGTTGGGCGACCGCTCCGGCATCGCCCGGTTCGGGCGTGCGTACGCACCCCTCGACGAATCATTGAGCCGGGCCGTGATCGACCTGTCGGGCCGGCCCTGGGCCGAGATCTGGATCGACTTCAGCCGGGACACGATCGGCGAGTTGGCAACCGAGAACATCATCCACTTCCTCAGGTCGTTCGCCATCGAGGGGCGGATGGCGCTCCACGTCGACCTGATCCGGGGCGACAACGACCACCACAAGGCGGAGTCGGCCTTCAAGGCGCTGGCGATGGCCCTGCGGGGGGCGGTGAGCCCCGACGGGGCCGGGGTGCCCAGCACCAAGGGGACCCTGACATGACCGAAGTCGTCATCGTCCCCACCGGGACGGCCAACATCGCATCGGTCCTGGCCGCCTTCGCCCGACTCGGGGCCACCGTCACCGAGGCCACCGGCCCCGAGACCGTGACCGACGCCCCCGGGGTGGTCCTGCCCGGGGTCGGAGCCTTCGGCGCGGCCATGTCCCGGGTGGGCGCGCTCGGTCTGCGTCAGGCACTGCGGGAGCGGATCGAGCTGGGGCGTCCCACCCTGGCGGTGTGTATCGGGATGCAGCTGCTCTGTCGTGACAGCGAGGAGAGCCCAGGGGTAGACGGGCTCGATGTCATCGACCTCACGGTCGCCCGATTCGGCGCGGGCATCAAAGTCCCCCAACTGGGTTGGAACCGGGTGGAGCCGGGCCCGGGCTCGAGATTCGTCGAGCCGGGGTGGGCCTATTTCGCCAACTCCTACCGTCTCGACCGCGTGCCAGACGGATGGGTCGGCGCCGGCACCGAGTACGGAGGCCGCTTCCTGTCCGCGTTGGAGCGTGGCGACGTGCTCGCCTGCCAGTTCCATCCGGAGCTGTCCGGGCCCTGGGGAGCCCGTCTGCTCAACCGCTGGCTGCAGACGACGAGGGAGGCAGCATGACCCTCGCCGCCCGTGTCATTCCCTGTCTCGACATCAAGGATGGGCGTGTGGTGAAGGGGATCCGATTCCAGGCTCTGCGCGATGCAGGCGACCCGGTGGAGAGCGCCGCCCTCTACGAGGCGCAGGGGGCCGACGAGATCGTGCTTCTCGACGTGTCGGCCACTCCGGAGGGAAGGGGCCACGCCCTGGAGACCGTGCGCGGGGTTCGCTCCGTGCTCTCCATCCCGCTCACGGTGGGTGGCGGGGTGCGCCGGGCCGACGACGCCGGACGGCTCCTGGAAGCCGGTGCGGACAAGGTGGGGGTGAACACCGCCGCAGTGGCCCGGCCCGGTCTGATCGGCGAGATCGCCGAGCGTTACGGGAATCAATGCACGGTGTTGGCGGTCGACGCCGCCGCCACCGGCTCGGGGTGGGAGGTCGTCGTGGAGAGCGGTCGCAGGCGAACCGGCATGGATGTCATCGAGTGGTGCCGGAAGGCGACAGCGATCGGCGCCGGCGAGGTCCTGCTCACCAGCTGGGACCGCGATGGCACCCGCGATGGCTACGAGCTGGAATTGACTGCCGCCGTGTCGGCTGCGGTCGACGTCCCCGTGATCGCCTCGGGTGGGGCCGATGAGGCCCGCCATCTGGTGCAGGCTCTCGAAGCGGGGGCATCGGCGGCCCTGATCGCATCCATCCTCCACGACGGGGACACCACCGTTTCCGCCCTGAAGACCGCCCTTAGCGCGGCCGGGATCGTGGTGCGGCCATGATCATCCCCTCGATCGACATCTCCGGCGGCCAGGCAGTGCAACTGGTCGGTGGCGAGACGCCGGCCATCGAGGCGGGCGACCCGATGGCCCTGCTGGAGCGGTTCGGCCTGGTGGGTGAGGTGGCCGTGATCGACATCGACGCCGCCCGGGGTGAGGGCAGCAACCAGGACCTGATCGCCGAGATGTGTCGTCGGGGCCAGGTCCGGGTCGGGGGTGGGATCCGCGACGTTGCAACGGCACACCAATGGTTGGACCGCGGCGCCGGGAAAGTCATCATCGGCACCGCTGCTTCAGCCGAGTTGCTCGCCGAGCTTCCCGCCAAGAGAGTGATCGTCGCCCTCGACTCCCGGGATGGAGAGGTGCTCAGCCATGGCTGGCGGCAGGGCACCGGGTCCGACCTGATGAGCCGGATCGAGGAGCTGGACGGGCTGTGTGGCGGCTTCTTGGTCACCTTCGTCGAGCGGGAGGGGCGTCTTCAGGGAACCGACCTCGACCGGGCCAGAGAGGTGGTGACCGCGGCCGGCCCGGCCCGGGTCACTATCGCCGGCGGCATCGCCTCACCTCAAGAGGTGGCCGTGCTCGACCGACTGGGGGCCGACGCCCAGGTGGGCATGGCCCTCTACACCGGTGCGATGACCTTGGGGGACACCCTGGCCGCCATGATGGGCTCGGATCGGCCCGATGGGCTCTGGCCCACCGTGGTCGTCGACGAGCACGGCACCGCCCTTGGGCTGGTCTACTCCAGCATTCAGAGCCTCGGCCGCGCCCTCGAGGAACGGCGCGGGATCTATCACAGCCGGTCGCGTGGGGTTTGGGTCAAGGGGGAGACTTCGGGAGCGACCCAGGAGTTGATCGGGGTCGATCTGGACTGTGACCGGGACACGCTCCGCTTCACCGTGCGCCAGCACAGGCCCGGCTTCTGTCATACCGGCAATCGGACCTGCTGGGGAGAGGATCATGGTCTGGCCCGGCTGCAGAGACGTCTGAGCCGGATCGCCGGGTCCGACGACCCCTCGTCAAACACCCGCAAGCTGCTGGGCGACCCCGAGCTGCTTGCCGCCAAACTGGTCGAGGAGGCCGCTGAGCTCGGCCGAGCCGACGATGCCGGCCGAGTGATCCACGAGGCGGCCGATCTCCTCTACTTCACCATGGTCCGGTCCACCGCCGCAGGGGTGGGTCTCGACGATCTCGAAGCCGAGCTCGACCGGCGGGAGCGGCGGGTGACCCGACGCCCGATGGTGGCCAAGGACGACCCGGGATGAGCACGTACCTGAAGCGGCTCGACACGCTGCCCATCGACCGTCGTCGTCCCGTCGGGCCCGAGGTCCTGAGCCAGGCAGCAGAGATCGTCGAGGATGTCAGGCGGCGTGGTGAGACAGCGCTGAGGGAGCACGGGGAGCGCCATGGCGACCTGTCCCCGGGGCAGGACCTGGTGCTCGATCGGGCCCGGCTGGAGGAGTCGCTCGAGACCCTCCCCCCGGCCCAGCAGGACCTGCTAGAGCGAGTGGCGGGGCGGATCCGGGACTTTGCGGCAGAGCAGCGGAGGGAGCTCACCGGGATCGACGTGGAGGTGACGGGGGGCCGAGCCGGTCATCGCTGGATCCCCGTGGCTTCGGCCGGCACCTACGCTCCGGGTGGTCGTCACCCCCTCCCCTCGTCGGCGCTGATGACCATCGTCCCGGCCCGGGTGGCGGGAGTGGAGACCGTGTGGGCCGCTTCCCCCCGCCCCACCGCGGTGACCAAGGCCGCCGCCGCCGTGGCCGGAGCCGACGGACTCCTCGCCGTCGGTGGGGCCCAGGCCATCGCCGCCCTCGCCTTTGGCACGATTTCCCCAGCCTGCGACCTGGTCGTGGGCCCGGGAAACAAGTGGGTCACCGCAGCCAAGAAGCACCTCTACGGGGAGATCGGGATAGACGGGCTGGCCGGGCCCAGCGAGATCCTGGTCGTGGCAGACGGGTCCGCCGATCCCGAGCTCGTTGCCGCCGACCTCCTGGCCCAGGCCGAGCACGATATCGAAGCGATGCCGGCGCTGGTGACCACCAGTGAGGCCCTGGCCGACCTGGTCGATCAGGCCATCGGCCGCCAACTCTCGGACCTGCCCACCTCGGAGACGGCGTCGGCCGCCCTGGGCAACGGGTTCGTCGTGGTGGTCCCCTCGATCAGCGAGGCAGTGCTGCTGGCTGACGAGCTGGCGCCGGAGCATCTGGCCCTCCATGTCGATGACCCGGACGGTGTGGCCGGCTCTATCCGCTCCTACGGTTCGCTCTTCGTCGGAGCAGGGAGCGCCGAAGCATTCGCCGACTACGGGGTCGGCCCCAACCACGTCCTCCCCACCGGAGGCGGCGCCAGCTACCAATCGGGGCTCTCGGTGCTCACCTTTCTCCGCTCCCCCACCTGGTCCCGTCTCGACGACCCGGAGGCCCTGATGGAGGACACTGTGCACCTGGCCCGTCTCGAAGGCCTGGAAGCCCATGCCCGGGCAGCGCAGCTCCGAGCCGATCAGTGATCAGTCATCAGGGACGGGCTGAGGGCTCGGTCCCGGGCCCCGGCCTCTTGAGCCCGGCCGTGGCTAGCGTTGGATCCCGACGAAAGGAGACATGATGTCGGGTGAACTGGCCTTCGTCGAGATCGGCGTCGATGACGTCGAACGGGGACGTGTCTTCTACGAGGGTTTGTTCGGCTGGAAGCTCGAGACCGGACCTTCGGGTCAGGGGTACACGATCTCGATGCCCAATGTCGGCGGTGGCATGCACGGCGGGGACAAAGGCGCAGCCCCTTATCTCTTCTTCCGGGTCGACGACATCGATCAGGCGGTGGAACGGGTCAAAGAGCTCGGGGGAACGGTCGACGACGTCGACGTGGACAGTGACGAGGACTCGGTGGCGCAGCACGGTCGGTTCAAGCTGTGCCGAGACGACCAGGGGTCCCCTTTCGGGTTGCACCAACCGCCGCTTCCGATGTGACCGACCGGGCCTACATGTTTCGCCGGTACTGACCGCCGACCTCGTAGAGGGCTTTGCTCATCTGACCCGATGAGGCCACCTTGGCCGTCTCCATGAGCTGGCCAAAGATGTTGCCCCCGGATGTGGCCACCTTCTGCAACTCGGCGAGCGCCGCCTCGCCGGTCTCCCGGTTCCGCTCCTGGAAGGAGCGCAGGTTGGCGATCTGGCGGTCCTTGTCCTCGTCGGTGGAGCGGATCAACTGGGTCGGGATGACGAAGGGCGACCCTTCCGTGGAGATGAAGGTGTTGACCCCGACCACCGGATAGGCGCCCGACTCTTTCTGCTGCTCGTAGTAGAGCGACTCCTCCTGGATCTTGGTCCGCTGGTACTGCCGCTCCATGGCCCCGAGGACTCCCCCACGGCTGTTGATCCGCTCGAACTCAGCCAGGACTGCCTCCTCCACCAGATCGGTCAGCTCTTCGATGATGAAGCTTCCCTGGAGCGGGTTCTGGTTCTTGGCAAGGCCCAGCTCCTGGTTGATGATGAGTTGGATGGCCAGCGCCCTCCGCACCGACTCCTCGGTTGGGGTGGTGATGGCCTCGTCGTAGGCGTTGGTGTGGAGGCTGTTGGTGTTGTCGTAGATGGCGTAGAGCGCCTGGAGCGTGGTCCGGATGTCGTTGAAGCCGATCTCCTGGGCATGGAGCGACCGCCCCGAGGTCTGCACATGGTATTTGAGCTTCTGGGACCGATCGTTGCCCCCGTAGCGGTGTTTGATCGCCTTGGCCCAGATGCGGCGGGCCACCCGGCCGATCACGGCGTACTCGGCGTCGATCCCGTTGGAGAAGAAGAAGGACAGGTTGGGGGCGAAGTCGTCGATGTGCATCCCCCGGGCCAGGTAGTTCTCCACATAGGTGAACCCGTTGGCCAGGGTGAAGGCGAGCTGGGTGATCGGGTTGGCCCCGGCCTCGGCCATGTGATATCCGCTGATCGACACCGAGTAGAAGTTGCGCACGTCGTTCTGGACGAACCACTCCTGGATGTCGCCCATCATCTGGAGTGCGAACTCGGTGGAGAAGATGCAGGTGTTCTGCGCCTGGTCCTCTTTGAGGATGTCGGCCTGTACCGTCCCCCGGACCCGGGAGACGGTCTCCGCCCTGATCCGGGCATAGACGTCGGGGGGAAGCACCTGATCCCCGGTCACCCCCAGCAGACGCAACCCGAGCCCGTCGTGACCCTCGGGAAGATCGCCGGAGTAGAGAGGTCGCCGGTGGTCGCGGTGGATCTCGTCGATCCTGGCCTCCACCTGATCCCAGAGATCGTTCTCGGTGATGTAGGTCTCACACGCCTGGTCGACGGCGGCGTTCATGAAGAAGGCCAGGATCATGGGAGCGGGGCCGTTGATGGTCATCGACACCGACGTGGCGGGATCGGACAGGTCGAATCCGGAATAGAGCTTCTTGCCGTCGTCGAGGGTGGCGATGGAGACTCCCGAGTTGCCCACCTTGCCGTAGATATCGGGTCTCTCGTGTGGATCCTCCCCATAGAGGGTCACCGAGTCGAAGGCGGTGGAGAGACGCTTGGCGGGCATGCCCGCCGCCAGATAGTGGAAACGCCGGTTGGTCTGCTCGGGCGGGCCCTCCCCGGCGAACATGCGGGCCGGGTCCTCCTCCATCCTCTTGAACGGAAAGACGCCGGCGGCGTAGGGGAACTCGCCGGGCAGGTTCTCCTGGAGCAGCCAGCGAAGCCGATCCCCCCAGGAGCGGTATCGGGGCAGGGCCACCTTGGGGACACGTGTGTGACTCAAGGTCTCCTCGTGCAATGGCACCCTGATCTCCCGGCCCCTGACGTGGTAGATGAACTCCGAGCCGGAGTACTCGGCCACCATCCCATCCCAGCGCTCCAGGGCCCTGCGATTCTCCGGGTCGAGTCGCTCCCCCAACTCGGCGATCAGATCCTCCACCTCGACCCCCTGCTCACGGGCCCCCTCCAGCCGGTACAGGGATTCGGCGATCGCCGCCTGATCGGCGGCCCAGCTGTCATAACCCCGAGTCGCCTCGACGATCTCGGCCAGATATCGGGTTCGCTCCGGAGGCACCACGTGCTGTTTGGCGGCGTTGTCGAGGGGCAGGTCGAGGTTCGACTCCAGCACCAGACCGTGCGCGGCCAGCTCGCCGAGGAAGGCGCGGTAGAAGCGGTTGGTGCCCGGGTCGTTGAAGTCGGAGGCGACCGTGAGATGCACCGAAAGCGTGTCGTCGGCGGCGGTGAAGGCGAGCCGGTTCCGCTTGTACTGCTTTCGGACATCCCGCAATGCGTCCTCGGCCCCCTCCTTGTCCGCCTTGTTGATCGCCACCAGGGCGGCGAAGTCCAACATGTCGATCTTCTCCAACTGGGTGGCGGCCCCGTACTCGGGTGTCATCACGTAGATCGACAAGTCGGAGAAGTCGACGATCTCGGTGTCCGACTGGCCGATACCCGAGGTCTCCAGAAGCACCAGGTCGAACCCGGCCGCCTTGACCACGTTCAAGGCTTGAGGGACATGAGGTGAAAGAGCCAGATTGGACTGGCGAGTAGCCAGGGACCGCATGTAGGCCCGAGGATGAGGAAGCGAGTTCAACCGTATCCGGTCGCCGAGGAGGGCGCCGCCGGAGCGCCGCTTCGACGGGTCGACAGAGATGACGGCGACGTTCAGCTCCTCGAAGTCGAGCAGCAGCCTTCGCAACAGCTCGTCGACCAGACTCGACTTCCCCGAGCCCCCGGTGCCGGTGATCCCCACCACCGGCGCCGACGACACAGTGGCGCGTTCCTCGATCTGCTCGAAAACGTCTTGGTACTTCTCGGCGAAGTTCTCCGCCGCCGAGATCAGCGTGGCCACCATCCTCGTGTTCCCCACTCCCAGGTCGCCGAGGTCGAAATCCTCACCCAGCTCACCCGTGGCGAAATCGGACCGGGACAGCATGTCGCTCACCATCCCCTGCAGGCCGAGCTCGCGGCCGTCGTCCGGCGAATAGATCCTGGTGATCCCGTACCGGATGAGCTCCTCGCCCTCGTCGGGAAGGATGGTGCCCCCACCGCCGCCGAACAGCCTGATATGACCGGCGTTCCGCTCCACCAACAGATCGCGCAAGTAGCGGTAGAACTCCATGTGACCTCCCTGATACGAGGTCACCGCGATGGCGTGGGCGTCCTCCTCGATCGCCGTCTCCACGATGTCGAGACCGGTCCGGTTGTGACCGAGATGAATCACCTCCGCCCCGGAGGCCTGGAGAATGCGACGGAAGATGTTGATGGAAGCGTCGTGACCGTCGAACAGGGTGGTAGCGGTGACGAACCGTACCTTGTGGGCAAGCTGCGGCCTGCTGGCGGCGGCGTCCGTCATTCATCCCTTCCGTCGGACTAGCTCAAACTGTAACCTCAGATTGGGCATTGTCCCTCTGTTCCCTATCGGCTCCGCAACGAGTACATTGACGGCGGGATGGCTTACTTTCAGGGGCGATTGAAGGCATTGAAGCTGGAGCCGACGGCGGTCACGATAGAGATCGCCGACGACCGCTTTCGGGTCGTCGCCGGCAAACGGCATCTGGGCTCCTGGCCCCTCGAGAGTCTCGCCATCAATCGCACTTCGGTTTATCGCTTCGACTTCGACATCGAAGGGGACAGTTTCGAGTTCTTCCCCGAGGACCCGTCGGCATTCTCCCATGCCGCCGGGGCCGTCATCGACCTCACCGAGGCAAAAGGAAGGTTCGGTCTCAAGGCGCGCATCCAGAACGCCAGCAACGCCTGAGCACCAAACCCTGTCAAGATTGAGGCATGGTTCCCCGTCTACTCATACGCGGAGTCACTGCCGGCGCCGTGATCCTCGGCGCCGAGGCAGCCTATGCCGTGCTCCGCCCGGCACGACGGATGACCGAATTCGACCCTTCCGGCGTGTTCGGTGACCCTGCCCACCCTCCGTATCGGGTCGCGGTCCTCGGCGACTCCTCGGTAACGGCTCCCGGTGTCGCCGGGCCCCACGAGATCTGGGTCACAATGGTCTGCCGTCGAATCGCCGAGACCCGGCATGTGACGCTTCGCTCCTTGGCGGTGAGCGGATCCCGGGCCGAGGACCTGATCCGGGACCAGCTGGAACCGGCCCTCGTCTTCGACCCCGACCTCGTGATCGTGTCGGTGGGAGCCAATGACGTGATCAAAGGCGTCGGCATCAGGTCCTTCGAGCGCCGACTCGACGAATTGGTGGCCACCCTGGTCGAGACCGGCGCCGTGGTGATCCTGAGCGGGGTCGGCGACATCGGCACCATCCCCAGGCTGAAGCCTCCACTGCGCAACCTGATGTCACGACGCTCGGAGCGCTTCGACCGGGTGCATCACCTGGTGGCCACCCGCTACGGTGCCCATGTGGTCGAGCACAGAAAGGACAATCCCACGATCTGGTACTCGGACCGGGCCCTCTGGTCCCCCGACCTGTTCCACGTGAGCGCTGCGGGTCATCGAAGGTGGGCCGAATCGACATGGCACACCCTCGAACCGCTGCTCGACCATCATGGAACGGTCTGAGGCGCTGGAGCGGCTGGCGTCGGCCCGGGTGGGCCGGTTCGCCTCCATCACCCCTGACGGGCGACCACACGTGGTCGTCGTCACCTTCGCCATGGTCGGCGACCATCTGGTCCACATGATCGATCAGAAGCCAAAGTCGACCCGTTCTCTGCAACGTCTCCAGAACGTGGAGACACTTCCGGTTGCATCGCTGCTGGTCGATCACTACGAGGAAGACTGGTCGGCACTTTGGTGGGTGCGGGTCGACGGCGAAGTCGCCATCGAGAAGGACGGCGATCTGTGGTGGGCGGCACGCTCGGGTCTGAAGGAGAAATACAGGCAATACCGCAACGCACCACCGAGTGGGCCGGCGATATTCCTCTCCATCGACCGGGTCACCCACTGGGAGAGCAGCTGACGACACCCTCCTCGGTGGCCAGGTAGGCGACCGAGACGTCATGGCCCTCGGTCGGGACCGCATCCACCAAACGCGAGCTGGGCGCCATCCCGATGCTCACCGCGTCGGCCCGAGCCGAAGCCAGGATCCGGTCGTAGTGCCCGGCGCCGTTGCCGAGACGTCCGCCACGTCGATCGAAGGCGAGACCGGGGACGAGGAGCACGTCGATCTCTTGGATCGGGATGATCGAGCCGGCGTCGGTGGGCTGTTCCATGCCGAACCGGTGGACCTCACGCGGGGAGGCGGCGTCGCGGAACGTGACCGAGCGGTCCGTCTCGACGCGGGGCAGCACCCAGCGCCAACCCGGCAGTCGGCTCATCAATGGCCGCAGGTCGACCTCGCCCTCCATGGGCAGAAAGGCCGAGATCGTGCCGGGTAGACGAGGTGACAGCCAGGAAAATAGGGCGGACTCGATCCGATCGTTGACTGCGACGGGCAGGGGCCCATGCTTCCGCATACGTTTCCGCAAGGAGCTCTTGTCCATCGAGACCCAGGGTAAGGGACCGATCGGTACGCTCGGACGATGCGTTTGGCGATCGACGTCCTGAGATCCGTCGTCACCGTCGTCGCCGGGGTCACGGCCACGATCGTCGCCGTCGTCGTCATCGCGGTCATCGTCTTGTTCAACGACACCGCCCCGGTCATCGACAGGATCATCCGGACCTGGAGCCGGGTCTGGCTGATGGCGTCGGGAACCAGGCTCGAGGTCGAGGGCGGTGAGAACGTCGACCCCACCCGCTCCTACGTCGTGGTGGCCAATCACCTCTCGGCCCTGGACATCATGGCCTGTCTTCTGGCGGTGCCCCTCCCCATCCGTTTCCTGGCCAAGAAGGAGCTGTTCCGGATCCCGGTCCTGGCCCAGGGAATGAGGATGGTGGGCATCATCGAGGTCGACCGGGAGGCGCGAGGGGCGGTGCACGCCGAGGTGAACCGTCAATCGAAGGAGCTGATCGAAAAGGGGCGGAGCCTCATCATCTATGCCGAGGGGACCAGACCCCGCAACGGGGTGATGAAGTCGTTCAAGAAGGGTGCCTTCACCATGGCCATCAGCGCCGGCCTGCCGGTTCTGCCCATGTCGATCCACGGCTCCTTCGAGGCATGGCCACCGGGCACTCCCCTGGTCAGGGGCGGCGTGATCAAGGTGATGCTGGACAAGCCGATCGAGACCGAGGGGCTGACATCCTCCGACACCGGCGAGCTGCGTGATCAGGTGCGCGAGGTGATCGCGGGCCGGGTGGCGGGGATGGGCGGTGCCGTGGGCGGTCAGTAGAGGAACATCGGCTTGCCCAGTACGTGACGCACCTTGGGCAAATAGGTGTCGGGATCGTAGAGCTCGTCGACATCGACCCGCTTCACCCCTTCACGGGTGACCCCGATAGGGACATGGGTGTAGGTGCCCCCACGCAGCGCCACCATGCGCCCGTGACTCTCCTCGACGGCCAGGTCCGCCGCCATCACCGCATAGTTGGTGGCCACCATCAGATCCAGCGAGTCGGGCGCCCCCGATCGCATCAGATAGGCCACCTGCTGATAGAGGACCGGCTCCCCGGTGCGTTCCTTGAGCAATTCACCGGTGAGGGCGCCTATCCCGCCCAGCTTGCGATGACCGTAGGCATCCGCCTCCCCGGCCAGCATCATGTCCCCCTCCTGGAGCCGGGCCCCCTCCGAGATGGTCATCATGGCGTAGTGCGACGGGTTGGCGGCCCGGTCCTCCAGCAGCAGACCGGCGAGCCTCTCGACGTCGAACGGGACCTCGGAGATGATTGCCCGGTCGACACCGGACAGATAGGCAGTCACCAGCGATGTCTCACCGCTGTACCTCCCGAACAGCTCCACCACCGCGATCCTCTCATGGGAGCCGGCGGCGGTGCGGAGACTGTGGATGAACTGGACCCCACGGGTGACCGCAGTGGAGAAGCCGATGCAGTAGTCGGTCCCATGCACGTCGTTGTCCATGGTCTTGGGGATAGCGATCACCGGCACCCCCTCCTCGTGAAGACGGAGACCGTAGGAGAGTGTGTCGTCGCCCCCGATGGGGATGAGCACGTCGATCTTCCGATCCTCGAGGACACGGAGCACATGTGGGGTCAGGTCGACATATCCCTCGTCGCTCAGCTCGGCGTCGAGGAAGTCGGGAAGCTCTTCCGGTCGCATCTTGGCCGGATTGGTGCGGGAGGTGTGGAGGAAGGTGCCCCCGGTCCGATCGATGGTCCGCACCACACCCGGGTCGAGCGGGACCAGGGTCTCTTCGGTTGTCCCCGGGTCGTCGGGGTTGAAGTAGGCCAGCCCGCCCCAACCGCGCCGGATACCCACCACCTGGTGACCTTCTTCGGCCGCCCGGTTGACCGCCGCCTTGATGCAGGCGTTGAGCCCGGGGACGTCGCCGCCACCGGTCAAGATTCCGATGCGCATCTCATCCTTTCACCTCGAGACACGGCCCCATATTGGCCGATCGACCTCCTGCTAGCCGACGATGGCCCGGGTCAGGTAGAAGAAGACCGCTCCCACCACCAGGACGCCCCAAAGATTGCGACGGAACACGACCCCACCTATCACTCCTCCGACGGCACCGGCCAGGGCCGGAGTCACCGCCGGGCCCCCGTTCGGGGCCGCCAGACCCGAGGTGGCGATCACGATGAAGAGGGCAAGCGGGAACACGTCGAGAAAGCGACCCAAGGCCCCTTCCGGCACGGGTCGCGGCTTTATCAGGAAAGCCAGCCGGGTCGCATAGGTGATGACCGCGACGGCAATCACCAGGGCCAGGTCACTCACTGAAGCCGATCCCGGCCAACGACGCCACCACCGCGGCCACCGTGATCTGCCAAGCAGGTGGCAGGACGAGAGTTGCGATGAGGGTCGTGACGACAGCTGACCCGGCAACGACCCAGTCTCGCCGGCCCCGGATCATCGGAGCGGCGAGGCCAAGGAAGAGCAAAGGGAAGAGGACACCGATCCCGACCGCCTCCGGGTCGATGGCCCCGCCGAACCAGGCACCCGCGACGGTGCCGACGATCCACCCGGTGTACAGCATTAGGTCTGCTGCCGACTTGTAGGCCACGACGTCCTCGACGCCGGAGTTGGCGGCACGCACCGAGAGCCCAAACGTCTCGTCGACCAGTATCCAGGCCAGCCGCATACGGGTACGCAATGGCTGGGGGCCGATCATGTTGGCCAGCGCCGCCGACATCGGGAGATGTCGGAGCCCGAGACCGGTGGCCGCCAGCAACACGGGCACCGGGCCCGCGGCCAACAGCCCGATCATGGCGAATTGGGCGGCCCCCGAGACGATGATCACCGAGGAGAAGGTGGCCAGCCACGGGGAGAACCCGGCCCCCACCGCCAGGACTCCATATGCCACGCCAAAGGCGGCCACAGCCACCAAGATCAGGATCGAGTCCCGGATCCCCTGTCTGAACGATGGGCTGTCAAACATTCCCAGACGGTAACGAGGCGACCGGCTCTCCGTATTTCCCTTGTCACAGGCGGTTACCGGTCGATGGTGGATTGGGTGGCGGCCCGGGCCGATGTCTCCCATGAGACGGCGCGGAGGGTGTGTTGGACTGGATCCCGGTTGGAGGATGCTCCCGGGGTGGCCGGACGGCTGGTGTCGG
>JBOGET010000041.1:0-1503 GCA_050741975.1 Acidimicrobiia bacterium | reverse complement strand
GTCCCCCCACCTGTGATCTGGGCTCCCATCTCGGTGAGCTGGGTGATGAGGTCCTCGATCTCGGGCTCGCGGGCCGCGTTGACGATCACGGTGTCCCCCTCGGCGAGGGCACCGGCGAACAGCAGGTTCTCGGTGGCGCCGACCGAGGGGAAGGGCAGCTCGACCTCGGTTCCCTTCATACGGCCGTCGACCCGGCCGACGAGCTCGCCGTGGACCAGCTCGAAATCGACCCCCATCGCCTCGAGGCCGTTGAGGTGCATGTCGATCGGGCGCGCCCCCAGGTCGTCACCACCGGGCAGTGCAACCCGGGCCTCCCCGCAACGGGCGAGAAGGGGACCAAGCACCACGATCGAGGCCCGCATCTGTCGCACGAGCTCGATCGGCGCCTCGGGAGCGAGTTGGTCGGGCACCACGACCCACAGCTCGTGGCCGGACTGCTCGACGTGGCACCCGGTGTGCTCCAGCACCTCGCACATGAGGCGGACGTCGAGGATCGAGGGGACGTTGGTGAGACGATGCCTCCCGGGAGCCAGAAGTGCCGACACCATCTCCTTGAGGACGGCGTTCTTGGCTCCCAGGACGCCGACGGTGCCTTGAAGACGCGCTCCGCCCTCGACAACCAGCTTCGACATTGAGGCGAATGTAGTGAGCTGTGGCCCCAACCCATGTAGGCATGGGGCCGCTGGCTACCCTGCCGCCGGAGATGAGAATCGCACTCGGCGCAGATCACGCCGGTTATCTCCTGAAGGAACACCTCTCGACGTGGCTCGCCGAGTCCGGCCACGCCGTCTACGACCTGGGCACCCACTCACCCGAACCGGTCGACTACCCCGACTACGCCGCTGCCGTGGCCCAGGCGGTTCTCGACGGGCGGGCCGACCGCGGCATCATCATCTGTGGATCGGGGGCGGGGGCGGCGGTGGCCGCCAACAAGCTGCAAGGGATCAGGGCCTCGATCGCCCACGACACCTACACCGCACATCAGATGGTGGAGCACGACGACGTCAACGTGCTCAGCCTCGGCTCCCGGGTCATCGGAGAGGCACTGGCCGAGGAGCTGGTCACCACGTTCCTCGAGGCGCGCTTCTCACGCGAGGACCGTCACGTGAGACGACTGGACAAGATCAGGTCGATGGAGGCCTGATCGGGGTCACTCGCTGCCGGATTGAGCCAGGGCGACCAGGGCATCCAGGCCCTGGGTCCCGATCTCTCCCGAGACCCGGCCCAGATTGTGGTTCTCCCCGTCGAGCACCACGTAGAAAGGTGTCCCCGCCATCCCATAGTTGCCGGCCACGGTCCCGACCTGGTCGTCCATGATGACCGGAGACGTCCAACCCTCCTCCACCAGCCAATCCTGAGGCGGCCAGTTGGGGCGTAGCCGGTCGGTCGATGTGGCCACCGAGATCAGCTCCACGTCGTCGGGGAGATTGCCGGCGTCGACCCAGTCCTGGACGACGGGGACCTCGTTCTGGCAATGGGGGCACCAATGGGCCAGGAACAGGA
>JBOGET010000040.1:0-2464 GCA_050741975.1 Acidimicrobiia bacterium | reverse complement strand
CGACCTATGGGTCGAGATCTCCGCGCCAAAAGCAGGGGGTCAGACCGCGGCCAGGGCCTGTTTCAGGGCCCGGGCCACGAACACCTTGGCCAGGTGACTCTTGTACTCCACGGACCCGTAGAGGTCTTCGAGCACGGTCACGTCGTCGAGGGCGTGGTCGGCCGCCGCCCTCACCGCCTCGTCCGAGCCGTCGGTGCCGATCAGGGCATGCCCGACCCCGACGGCGAGAGAGGGCTTGGTGCCGACCCCGGTCAAACCGACCCGGGCGTCTTCGACCGTCCCGTTGCTCTTCTTTACCCAGGCGGCTGCCCCGGCCACGGCATAGTCGCTGTGACCGCCCCGGCGCCCCAGCTTGTCGTAGGCGGATGCCTCGCCGGGCCCAGTCTTCGGCAGCCGGATCTCGACCAGGATCTCGTCCGGCTCCAGCGCGGAGGTGAGGGCGTCGATGCAGAACTCCGACGCCTGGATCTCCCGGGTGCCGGAGGCGGAGCGAGCGATCATCGTCCCTCCGACGGCTATCACCGCCGCCGGCTGGTCGGCCGCGACGTCGGAGTGGGCCAGGGAGCCACAGGTGGTGCCCCGGTTTCGGACCTGGACGTCACCGGTGAGTGATGCCGCCTTGGCCAACGCCGCGGCATGGGTGGCGATGAGCGGGTCCGAGGCGGTCGTCGCATGACGAACCAGGGCAGGCAACGAGAGGTAATCCCCTTCGTCGCTGACGGCGTCGAGACCGAGGATCCGGCCGATGTCCACCACCACGGGCGGGGAGAAGAGCCTGGTCTTCATCAACGGGATGAGACTCATCCCCCCCGCCATCACCTTCGAGCCCTCACCGACCGCTCCCAGCGCCTCATCCAGGGTGGAGGGAGCGACGTAGTCGAACTGTCTCGGGTACATGTCAAGCCCTCGCTTCCTGCATCGCCTGCCATACCCGCTTCGGTCTGAGTGGCATGTCGATGTGCTTCACGCCCATGGGTGTCAGGGCATCCACGACCGCATTGACGATGGTGTGGGCCGAGCCGATGGTTCCCGCCTCGCCGATCCCCTTCACCCCCATCGGGTTGATCGGAGACGGAGTCACCGTCCGGTGCAGGTCGAAGAAGGGGAGATCGGCCGCGGTCGGCAGTGGGTAGTCGAGCAGCGAACCGGTGAGCATGTTGCCCGCCTCGTCGTAGATCGCGTCCTCGAACATGGCCTGCCCGATGCCCTGGGCGATGCCGCCGTGCAGCTGCCCGGTCACGATCATCGGGTTGACCACATGCCCGCAGTCATCGACGGCGTGGTACTCGAGGAGCTCGACGTTGCCGGTGTCAGGATCCACTTCCACCATCGCCAGATGGGTGCCGAAAGGCCAGGTGGCGTTGCCCGGGCTGAACACGGTCTCCGCTTCGAGACCCGACTCGACGCCTTCGGGGAGGGTGTGCGCCTGATAGGCAGCCTTGGCGATGGCGGCCCACTCGACGCTCTTGTCGGGGGACCCGGTGACGTGGGCGCCACCGTCGCTGAAGACGATGTCATCGGCCGAAGCCTCCAGCATGTGGGCGGCGATCTTGGCCGCCTTCTCCTTCACCGTCTGGGTCGCGTTGTAGGTGGCTGTCCCGTCGACGGATATCGAGCGGCTGCCAAAAGTGCCGATCCCCATCGGGTGGTCCCGGGTGTCTCCGTGATAGACCCGGATGTCCTCCACCGGAATGCCCAGACCGTCGCCGACGATCTGGGCCCACGTCGTCTCGTGCCCCTGACCGGTAGGCCCGGTGCCGATCACGACGGTGGCGGTGGCGTCGGGGTTGACCCGGACCAGACCGGTCCCGTTGAAGGATGCTGGCAGCCCAAACTCAGACCAGGAGAACCCGATCTCGGCCAGCACCGCAGGCCCGAACCCGCAGACCTCGACGTAGGAGCCGACCCCGATCCCGACCAGACGGCCCTCGGCGCGAGCTTGCTCTTGCCGCTTGCGCATCCCGGCGTAGTCGGCGACCTCGGCCAGCTTGTCGACTGCGGCCTCGTAGCTGCCCGAGTCCAACGCGAAACCACAACCCAGGGTGGCTGGGAACTCATCCGGCTGCCAGAAGTTCTTCTTTCGCACCTCCAGCGGGTCCATCCCGATCTCGTGGGCGTAGGCGTCGATGACCCGCTCCAGGTAGTAGATCGTCTCGGGGCGGCCCGCCCCGCGATAGGCGTCGGTGGTCATGGTGTTGGTGACCACACAATCGACCTTCCAGCCGATCGGCATCTTGTACTGCCCGGATGCGATCCACAGGCCGAGCAGGGGGATGGCCACGGTGAAGTTCTGGGTGCAAGCGCCCATGTCGGCGATGGCATCGAGCTTGTATCCGAGGAACTCCCCGTCCTTGGTCCCGACCAGGGTGGCGGTGCCGACCCAGCCCCTTCCGTGGGTGGTCGACCCTGCGGCCTCCCGTCTCGTCTCGGTCCACTTGACAGGGTGGCCCAGCTCCCGGGCCGC
>JBOGET010000039.1:0-15161 GCA_050741975.1 Acidimicrobiia bacterium | reverse complement strand
TTTCCCCGCTGTTGGTCGGGATGCTGATGCAGTGGACCGCACTCGTGCTTCGTGCCCTGGACGGACCGGTCACCTCTGTGGCATGGTCGGAGGTGTGGACCGGGCCAGCAACGGTAGCGCTAGGCGCCGCCGCCGGGTTGGCGATCGGGTACGGTTTCCGCTCACCGTGGGCGTCGCCCATCGTCGCCGTCGCCGCCGCCGGGGGCATATTGACCGTGTGGTGGGTCGATTCGGGCTACCTGCTCGGCCCCTACACCCCATGGCTGGCCCCGGTCACCACCCTCGACTGGAACCAGTACGCATCCGAGCAGGCCCGCCGCCCTGCAACCGCCCACCTGGTCTACCTGCTCCTCCTGGTCGCCTTCTTCGCCGTCGCCGCCACCATCCGGGGGCGGACCGGTCGTGGGCTGGTGCTCTCCGTCGGCGCCACCCTGCTCCTGCTCGGCGGCGCCGTGCTCGCTGCCACGGCACAGCTCACCGAGTTGACCCCGGCCCAGGAGGTGGCCCGGCAGGCGCCCTTCGACCCGGTCACCGGTGATTATGTCTGCGAGGAGCGAGGGACCGTCACCTACTGCGCCTACGCCGGGTACGAAGGATGGATCGAGGAGTGGGCGGCGCAGATCGGCCCGGTCCTGGCCTCGATGCCCGATGAGGTGTCCGCCCGGTCTCTCCAGGTGCGCCAACAGGTCACGTGCTTCATGGACGGTGAGGAGCTGCCTCAGGCAGGGGATGTCATGGCCGGGATGTGGTGGAGCCGCCGGCCGTACGACACCAACTATGTGGCCCACCCCCTGGGCATGGCCCTCGCCGCCGCCGGGTGGGCAGTCGGGTTCCCGGGGAATCATCTCCCGATCCGGGTCACCGTCGTCAACGAGGAAATCGCGGCCGAGCCGGTGTCGGACCCGGCCTCGGTCGACCCCGACGAGCTCCAATACCGGTCGTGCCGGTCCGACGGTCAGGCCCGAGCCGTGGCCGCCCTTTGGAACGCCGCTCAGGCCACGCCTCAGTCGGCCGAGGGTCTTCGCTTCCTGTCGAGTGGTGACCGTTATGGCGGCCTGGGTGACAACGAGAACTTCACCATCGACCTCGGCTACCGGCAGCCTTCCTCCTCGGTGATCTACTACCGCCGGGAGGCCCTGGTTGCCCTCGATCTGAGTCGGCTGCCGGCCGACGAGGTGCGTGAGATGCTGGGTGAGCGCTGGGCCCTGGTCACGAATCCGTCGACCACCACCGAGGACCTGGCCGGCTGGTTCGGGATCAGGGTTCCCGGGATGACCGGCACCGACGACATGGGGACCATCCCATGTCCGTGACCCTGTCCGCCCCAGTCGTGCAGCAGGCGCCGGCGCGGCAGGTCGCCCGGCAGCTGGCCCGGGTCGAAGCCCGCCGGGTGGCGCTCCACCCGGCCACGCTGCTCGGCCTGGCGCTGGCGATATGGGCGATGTGGGGGCTGAACCGGGGCGGCGCCCCGGTCCTCAGCCGGGCCGGCGCCAACACCTCGCTCCCCTTGGCGCTGATCGGAGCCGGCGGGCTGATCGCGGTGTCCGAGGTCGCGGTGCGGATGTGGAAGACCGAGCAGAGCGAGGCGATGGATATCGCCCCGGCCTCGCCCCGGACCCGGACCGTCGCCCTGCTCGGGGCGGCGGTGACCCCGGTGCTACTGGCGGTCGTCCTGCAGCTGACGGTGCTGGGTCTGATGATTCTGGACCGACCGGTGACCACCCTCGACTGGTGGGATGCCCTGGCCGGTCCGGCCACGGTTGCCCTTCTCACCGGGGCCGGTGTTGCCGCGGGGAGATGGGCCCCCTCGCGATTCACCGGCCCCTTGATGCTGATCGCCCTCGTCGGTGAGTCGATCTACGTCAGCACCTACCAGATCAACCAGAGCTACGGGCAGTGGGTCAGGTGGCTCTCGCCCGTCGTCCCGCTCGAGTTCGATCCGGTGGAGCTGGCTTTCCGCCCGACCGGGCGGCATCTCCTCTACCTGACGGGATGGATCGGCCTGTTCGTCTCGCTTGCGCTGCTCCGAGGGAGGGCCCACCGAATCTGGGTCCCGACGGCTGCGTTGCTGGTCTCGATGGCAGTGATTGCGACGGCCGCCGGCTCGGAGGCTGCTGCCCACGACGAATTCGACCCCGATCGGCTCCTTCGGTCCTACCTCCTGCCCGACGCCGAGTTCGTCTGTGAGGAGCGCTCGACCGTCACTTACTGCGCCTATCCCGAATACCAACCCTGGATCGCCGAGTGGGCCGCCGTGGTGGGGCCCGTCCTCCAACTCGCACCGGACGCCGTCCGGGATCGGCAACTCGAGATCCGCCAATACCCAACCCGAGCGTTCGACCTTCTCTTCGACTACGGGGATCCGCCGGTCACCAAACAGACCGACTTGGCCACCGGCATGTGGTGGGGACGACAAGCCGGCGGTACGGCGAACGGCGAGTGGGGGGACTCCTACCCGTTCGGCATGGCCCTGGGCGCCGCCTCGTGGGCGGTCGGACTCCCGCTGGAATCGGTTGCAGGCAAGTGGGAGGAAACCTACGGCCCCGACGGGGAGATCACCTCCTCCGGGTTCGTTCCTGGCACCGAAGACGTCCCATCGGAAGAAGTCTCCTACACGGCTTGCACGACAACGGACGAGGGGCGGGCGGTGGTAGCCCTGTGGATGGCGTCACAGGCGTCACCGGTGACGGAGCAGCATCTCCGCAACCAGATCGAGCATCCCAACTACCCACTGATCGAAAGTCAAGAGTCTCACGGTGAGACCCACACCAGTTATCAGGGTCTGTTCGACACGCTCGACGTAGCTCAGCCCTATCCCTGGTACGCCCTCGAGTTTCAGATGCGCGAGGCGTACTACGCCTACCAGCTCCTCGATCGGGCGCAGTCCGAGGTGGCGGCTTTGATCCGAGCCAACTGGACAGAGCTCACCGACCCTTCCACCACCACATTGCAGGCGTTGTCCATCCTGGAGATCGAGCCACTCGAAGGCTTTGAAGCCGTCGTCGCCGAGTCAGAGGACTTCTATTGGCAGTATCCCCCATGCGAGTGACCCGTCACCTGGTCCCACCGGTGCTCCGGGCCACGCCCTGGGTCGGGTTCGCCCCGGCCGGGGTCATTGCCCTGGCCATGGCCTGGGTAGCCACCCGACAGCCGACCGACACCATGTCCCGATTGCTCCCGACCAGGATCGGCGTGCTCGCCATCGTCATCGCCGTCGCCTTCGTCTTCGACGACCCCGCCTCCCGGTTGACCGCCCCTGCCCCCAGCCCGCTTCGTCATCGGCGTCTGATCCGGGCAGTGGCGGCGACGATCCCGGCCGCGGCCCTCGTGGTCGCTGTTCTCGTGGTGGCCTCGACCGGGATGGACCTGGTTCGAGTCATCCCCTCGGAGGATCCGGCTCCGGTGGAGACCGAAGCGGAGGCGCTGCCGATGACCGACCCGGGTTTGGCTCCCTTCCCCGGGGGTCGGATCGCTCTGGAGACGGCGGTGTTGATGACCTTCACCCTGGCCGCGGCCGCCGCCGTGTCCCGGAGGGGCGAGACCGAGCCGGGCCAAATCACCTCCGGTGTCCTGCTCGGCGTGTACGCAGCCAGTTGGATGATCCCCGACCCGGTCAAGCCCTGGGCCGACCCTGGCGACCAGAGGTGGGACACCGGCGCCCCCTGGTGGTGGGTCGCCTTCGGGTTGTTTGTCCTGGCCGGAGTTGGCATGTGTTGGGACCGGAGACGACGATCATGGACCCCGACCAGGCGCACCAAGAGGGATCCCTTGCCATGGCCATCAACGACCCCCGAGCCGAACGTCTCGCCAAAGAGCTAGCAGACCCGACAGGCGAGTCGCTGGATACTGCCGTTCTCATGGTTTTGCGAGAGCGTCTGGAACGGGCCCAACACAGACAACAGCTCGATGGGCTCGTCGCGCGAGTCGCCGGTTACCCGGTTCTCGATCCGCGAACGTCAGAGCAGATCATCGGATACGACGGGGACGGGCTCCCATGACACGGATGACCCCCGAGACCTGGGACTACATCAACGACTACTCGCTCGAGGTGTTCGGTGCCCAGGACCAGCATCTGGCCGGGCTCATGGACGAGGCGCTGGCCGCCGGGCTGCCAGCCATCTCGGTCGGGCCCGACGTGGGCAGGTTGTTGATGATCCTCACCTCGATGACGGCTGGCAGGTTGGCGGTAGAGGTAGGGACCCTGGGTGGCTACTCCGGGATCTGGATCACCCGGGGGCTCCGGCCCGATGGCCGGCTCATCACCATCGAGTACGAGCCGAAGCATGCCGACTTCGCCCAACTTCAATTCGAGCGGGCCGGGGTCTCCGATCGGGTCGAGCTGAGACGCGGTGCCGGGGTCGAGGTCCTGTCCCAACTCGCCGAGGAGCTGGGACCGGGCAGCGTCGATGTCCTCTTCCTGGACGCGGTGAAGTCCGAGTACGGCGACTATTTCCGCATCGCACGTCCCCTGATCCCGGTCGGCGGCCTGGTCATCGCCGACAACGTCTACGGGATCGGGGTCGGGTGGATCGATGAGGGCCATGGAACCGATGAGTTCAACCGACTCATCGCCGCCGACTCGGACTTCGAGGCGGTCGCTTTCCCTTTCCGGGAAGGGGTGCTCATCGGCCGTCGGGTCAGCTGAATCGTCGGGCGGCGCCTGCCCGGTCCGGTTTGCCCATCGGTGTCACCGGCAACGCCTCCACGCGAAGCCATCGTTTCGGGATCATCAAACCCGGCAATCTGTCCCTCAGATACGACTCGATGCGGGTCGGGCTTGCGTCTCCGACGTAGAGGCACGCCACCTCCATTCCCCAGACCTCGCTGGGCACCCCGACCACCAAGACGGCGTCGACACCGGGAACCCTGCCCAGGGCCGCCTCCACCACCCCGGGGTCGATGTTCTCCCCGCCGCTGAGGATCATCATGTCGGCCCGCCCGGTCACCCGTAGTGCTCCTTCCTCGTCGAGCCAACCAAGGTCGCCGGTCAGCAACCAGTCCCCCCGGCCCCGATCCGGCTCATCCACGTGACCGGGCGACACCATCGGGCCCCGCAGCGCGATCGTGCCCTCGGGCTCGATCCGCAGTTCCACGCCGGGAAGGGGATGCGCTTTGTTCTCAAGCGGTGAGCCCGGTTTGAGAGTGGCCACCTGGCCACAGGTCTCGGTCATCCCGTAGGTGGGGAGGACGGGTAGGCCGGCAGCAGCCGCCCGCTCCAGGAGACCGCCGGCTATCGGGCCACCTCCGACCAACACCGCTCGCAACCCTGCGTATGGCCCGGGATCGGATTCGAGGAGCCGGGTCAGCATGGTGGAGACCACCGAGGCCATGGTCACACCTGAGTGGAGCTCATTGGCGAACGAGACCGGATCGAAGCCGGGAAGCATGCGAACGCTGCCTCCGGAATAGGCCGACCTGATGACGACCGAGAGCCCGGCTACGTGGTGCAGGGGCATGGCCAGCAACCAGGTGTCGTCCGGCCCGTGGCCCAGATGCTTCGCCGAGGCCACGGCCGCCGCCTCCCAGTTCTCCCGTGTGAGACGGGCCCCCTTCGGCCCCCCCGAGCTGCCCGAGGTGAAGACAACCGAGGCTGCACCCCGGGTGTCGATCGAGCCCAGCTCCGGCGCATCCTCCGCAACGATCACCGCCGACCCCTTGGACATCAGGGCCAACACGTCGACCACGGATGAGAAGTAGGGCCAGGGTCGCACCACCTCTGTGCCGTCGACAGGCCGCTCCTCAATCGCCGTCACCGTCTCCCCGAACGTCCAGCGCTCCTCGGGTGTCTCGATGAACACCCGGTCCGCGTCGTGTCGTTTCAGCCAATCGAGCATGCCACCACCATTCTGTGCGGGTTTACCCCGCGTATAGCGCGGTGAACCCGCACAGAACGATTCTGCTTATCCTCCATTCGTGGTCTCTGCGATATTCGACGAGTCGGCCTGGGACGAAGTGCCCGGGTTCGGGTTCACCGACATCACCTATCACAAGGCGATCGCGCATGGTGTGGTCCGAATCGCCTTCGACCGACCCGAGGTGCGCAATGCCTTCCGACCCCACACGGTCGACGAGCTGTTCGCCGCCCTGGATCATGCCCGCCAGACCACCACCGTGGGATGTGTCCTCCTCACCGGGAACGGGCCCTCGCCCAAGGACGGGAGGTGGGCGTTTTGCTCCGGTGGCGACCAACGGATCAGGGGCAGGGACGGGTACAAGTACGCCGATGGGGAGGAACCCGAGACCGTGGACCCGGGACGGGTGGGGCGTCTCCACATCCTCGAGGTGCAACGTCTGATCCGGTTCATGCCCAAGATCGTCATCGCCGTGGTCCCCGGCTGGGCGGTGGGCGGCGGGCACTCCCTCCATGTCGTCTGCGACCTGACCCTGGCCTCCGAGGAGCATGCCGTCTTCAAGCAGACCGACGCCGACGTCGCCTCCTACGACGCCGGGTACGGCTCGGCCTATCTGGCCCGTCAGATCGGCCAGAAGCGGGCCAGGGAGATCTTCTTCCTGGGCAGGGAGTACTCGGCGCGGGAGGCCCACCAGATGGGGATGGTCAACGCCGTGATCCCCCACTCCGAGTTGGAGATGGTCGCCCTGGAATGGGGCATCGAGATCACCCGGAAGAGCCCAACCGCCCAACGCATGCTCAAGTTCGCCTTCAACCTGATCGACGACGGTCTGGTCGGACAGCAGATCTTCGCCGGGGAGGCGACCCGTCTCGGTTACATGACGGACGAAGCAGAGGAAGGCCGGGACGCATTCCTCGAGAAGCGGGATCCCGACTTCGGCCAGTATCCCTGGCACTTCTGAGCCGGTGACCTCCGTCCAGGCCTGGCGGATCGCAGCTCGGGTCCACACCCTCCCTGCCGCCCTGGTCCCGGTGGTGGTGGGGTCGGCCCTGGCCGAGGCCGACGGGGTGTTCCGCTGGGATGCCTCTCTCTATGCCCTCGTCGCCGCTCTCGCCATCCAGGTGGCGGCCAACTTCGCCAACGACGCCTCGGACGCCCGACGCGGGGCCGACACCGAGGAGAGGCTGGGCCCGCCGCGCATGGTGGCTTTGGGCCGGATCACGCCTGGACAGATGTGGCTCGGTGTGGCCGTGGCCGTGGCCGTGGCCGGTGTGGCCGGGATCGCCCTCACCATCATCGCCGGACCGGTGATCCTGGTCATAGGCGTGGTCTCGGTCTTGGCGATGCTCGGCTATGTCGGCGGGCCGATGCCCTACGGCTACAAAGGTCTGGGCGAGGTGTTCGTCTTCCTGTTCTTCGGGGTGGTGGCCACGGTGGGCAGCCGGTATGTCCACGACATGACGGCGCCACGGTCGGCCTGGCTGCTCTCGATCCCGATCGGGATGCTGGCCTCGGCGATCCTGGTCGCCAACAACTACCGGGATCTGGACACCGACCGCACCTCAGGGAAACGGACCCTGGCGGTGCTCATCGGGCCGGCGAGGACCCAGGCCCTGTTCGCCATCCTGGTCTACGCCGCGTACCCCCTGATCGCCCTCTTCGCCGTCGTCGGCTGGACCCCCTTCCCCACCATCTTTGCCGCTCTCATCGTCCCCTATGCCATGGGCCCGGTGCGGATCATCTACCGCAAGACCGACGGCCCGGCCCTGATCCGGGCCTTGAAGATGACCGCCCGGCTCCATCTCTGGACCGGGTTGGTGCTGGCCGCCGGGACCTCGATCTGAGAGGAACCTTTCCGCCTCGGCACAGCGTCGAAGCAGGATGAAGAAAGCGCTTCTGCTCGTTCCCCTACTCGCCTCGACCCTGGCCGCCTGCGCCGACCCATCCGACCCGTCCCCGCCCCCCGGCGCGGATCCGACCGGGATCGCATGGGAGTTGGAGTCGGGCTCTCTCGACGGCGGCCCGATCCCCATCGTCGCCTCGCACCCGATCACCTTGTCGTTCTCTGAGGAAGGGGCCGGGGGGACCGCCGCCTGCAACGGCTACGGCGCCTCCTATGCGATCTCAGGGACCGGTATCACCTTCTCCGATCTGGTCTGGACCGAGATGGCGTGCATGCCGGAGGAGACCATGGAGTCGGAGCGGCTCTATCTCGAGGCCCTGCCCCGTATCGAAGACTTCTCGATGAGCGTCGACCATCTCACCCTCACCGGGGATGCCGTCCAGCTCGTCTTCCTCGCCCTGCCCCCGGTGCCCACTTCCGAGCTGACCGGAACGGTCTGGGTCCTCGACAGCCTGATCCGGGGTGACGCCGTGTCCAGCGTGAGCGGGGAAAGGGCGACCCTGGAGCTGTTCAGCGACGGATCGATGCTGGGCTCGACGGGTTGCCGCAGTCTCAACGGCCGCTACGTCGTCACCGGTGCCGAGGTGCTGATGACCGACATGGCGGCCGAGGGCGAGTGCCCCGTCGAGCTTCGGGATCAGGACGATCTGGTGGTGACGGTGCTCGGCGACGGTTTCCGGGCGGCCATCGACGGCGACACCCTGACTCTCACCGCTTCGGGCGACCAAGGTCTGGTCTACAAGGCGGAGACCTGACCTTCGATTCTTTCTAAAACCGATCGCTATGGTTCAAAGAACTTGAAGCGAAAGGAACGAAGGATGGGTGAGGAAACGAAGGCCATCGGACCAGACCTGGTGAACGAGGGCATCTCTTCGGAGTCGATGGAGCTGAACACTCCGGCCAAGGGCCAGGTCGACGACAAGCAGGTCATCGTGGTTCGCACCGAAGACGGGCTCCGTGCCGTGGCCGGGAGTTGCACCCACTATGGCGGTCCCCTGGGTGACGGGCTGTGTGTCGGCGGGCAGGTCCATTGTCCCTGGCACCACGCCATCTTCGATCTGACCACCGGTGAAGCCGTCGGCGGGCCCGCCCTGAACCCGATCCGTGTCTACGAGCCCTCCGAGCGTGACGGCCGGGTATACGTCACCGGTCCGGTCGACGCCCCTATCCCCGATCGGGTGCCGCCGGTCACGCCGACTTCGGTGGTGATCGTCGGCTCCGGGGCGGCCGGCGCCGCCGCAGCCGAGACGCTGCGCCGTCTCGGGTATGCCAACCCGATCACCCTGATCGGCGAGGAGCCCCCGATCGACCGCCCCAACGTCTCCAAGGACTATCTGGCGGGAACCGCCCCCGAGGAGTGGATGCCGCTGCGCAGCCCGGACTTCTACCGGGAGCACGACATCGACCTCGTCACCGGGGCCCGGGTCACCGTCATCGATCGCGGGAGGCAGACCGTGGCCCTCGAGGACGGGCGCACCCTGGAGTACGGGGCCCTGCTGGTGGCGCCGGGTGCCGAGCCGAGACGTCTCCCCACACCCGGCGGCAACCAGCCCCACGTCCACTACCTGAGGACGTTGGAGGACAGCCGTTCGATCATCTCCGCCCTAGGTGGGACCCAGCATGCGATCGTGATCGGGGCCGGTTTCATCGGGCTGGAGGTTGCGGCCTCCCTCCGCCAACGCGACCTGGAGGTCACCGTGGTGGCGCCCGAGGAGGTTCCCCTGGTCTCGGTGATCGGCGAGACACTTGGTCGCTTCGTCCAGGAGTTGCACGAGGAGCACGGGGTCGTCTTCCGTCTCGGCCAGACCGTGTCGGAGATCGGCGCCGATCAGGTGACCCTCGATGACGGGACCACCCTGCCCGCCGATCTGGTCGTGATCGGCGTCGGTGTGATCCCACGCACCGGGCTGGCCGAAGACGCCGGGCTCGAAGTCGACAACGGGATCGTGGTCGACGACCGGCTCCGGACCAGCGACCCCAACATATGGGCCGCCGGCGACGTCGCTCTCTACCCCGATCAGAACGCGGGCAGGGTTCGCATCGAGCACTGGGTTCTGGCGGAGCGACAGGGTCAGGCGGCGGCGCGCAACATCCTCGGGCACGACGTGCCGTTCACCGATCCCCCCTTCTTCTGGAGTCAGCACTACGACCTCCCGATCAATGTCGCCGGTCATGCCAAGGAGTGGGACGAGGAGATCGTCCGTGGCGACCCGGCCGAGCTCGACGTGATGGTGGGCTATCGCGAGGACGGAGTCATCCAGGCGGTGGCCTCGATCTATCGCGACCTGGAGTCCCTCCGGGCCGAGCACGCCCTCGCCACCCAAGACCGGGAGGCGATGGAGACGCTGTTCGCCGAGGACTGAACCACCTCCGGCCGGTACGTGATCAGGCTCGATAGTTGACTTCGACGCTTCTGATGGCGACGCCAATGAGGATCGAGCGCGATGTACCGGTCACGGACGACGGCAACGTCCTCCGCGCCGACGTCTTCATCCCGATCGAGGAGGGCACCTATCCGGTGATCCTCAGCTACGGGCCCGACGGCAAAGGGCTCGCCTTCCAGGATGGGTACAAACCGCAATGGGACTACCTGATCGACCGCTATCCCGAGGTGGCCGAAGGCAGCAGCGGCCTGCATCAGAATTGGGAGGTCGTCGACCCCGAGAAGTGGGTCCCCGACGAGTATGTGTGCGTTCGGGTCGACTCCCGGGGAACCGGTCGCTCTTCGGGGTGTGTCGACGTCTGGTCGGGACGGGAGACGCTCGATCTATATCACTGCATCGAGTGGGCCGCAGCCCAGTCATGGAGCAACGGCCGGATCGGGCTGGCCGGGATCTCCTACTACGCCATGAACCAGTACCAGGTGGCCGCCCTCCAGCCTCCGCACCTCGAAGCCATCTGCCCCTGGGAAGGAGCCTCCGACTGGTATCGGGAGTTCGCCCGGCACGGAGGGATCCTGTGCCAGTTCGCCGAGGACTGGTACTGCATACCCGAGGCAACTTCGAGGCGTTCACCCAGGCGGCATCACAGGAGAAATGGCTCGAGGTCCATGGTGACGCCCACTGGGTCGACTTCTACACCGACCGGGGTGTGGCCCTTCAGAAACGGTTCTTCGATCACTATCTGAAGCCGGAGGGCAACGGATGGGACGACCAGCCGCGGGTCCAACTGCGCATCCGCCACGTCGACGGCTCGTTCACAGATCGCGCCGAGAACGAGTGGCCAATGGCCAGGACGATTTGGACCCGGTACCACCTCGGCGGCGCGGGTGAGCTGGCATCGACCAGCTCACCCTCGTCCACCGCCGTCGAGTACGACGCCGGAGGTGACGGGGTCACCTTCAGCACTCCGCCATTGCCCGAGGAGATGGAGGTGACCGGGGCGCTGGCTGCAAAGCTGTTCGTCTCTTCGGCGACCGTCGACGCCGATCTGTTCCTGGTCGTGCGTGTGTTCGATCCGGAGGATCAGGAGGTCACCTTCATGGGAGCCCTCGACCCCAACACCCCGGTCGCCCAGGGATGGTTGCGCGCCTCCCACCGGGCCCTCGACCCGGAGAAGAGCCTGCCCTACAGGCCCTATCACCCCCATACCCTGATCGAGCCCCTCACCCCCGGGCAGATCTACGAGTTGGAGGTCGAGATCTGGCCCACCTCCGTCGTCATCCCTGCCGGGTATCGGCTGGCACTGACCATACGAGGCAACGACTATCGCTACGAAGGTGAGTTGTCCGAGTTCGCCCGAAGGTTTCACTATGCGGGACGGGGGGTGGGACCGTTCAAACATGCCGATCCCGAGGACCGGCCCCCCGAGATCTTCGCCGGTGTGGTCACCCTCCACCTGGGCGGGGATACGGACTCCCATCTACTGGTCCCGGTCGTCCCCTAGGCCACCATGTCGACCCAAGGCGAAAGACCCGGCGATGTTTCGCGATTGGCCCTCTCGGGGAGGGGTAGGGCGCCATTAACTTCAACGGATCTGATGTCCTAGGAGAAGAGGCCTTGCCGCATCTTTACGATTTCTCGGCCACTGATGGGTCGGACCGAGACCTGCTCGGGGGAAAGGGAGCCGGGCTGGCCAGGATGACCTCGCTCGGATTGCCGGTGCCACCCGGGTTCACCATCACCACCGACGTGTGTCGTGCCGCAATGGCCTCCGGTGAGGTCCCGGAGGACTTGTGGCCGGAGGTAGACGCCGCGGTGGCCCGTCTGGAACAGGTCTCCGATCGCACCTTCGGGGCGGGCCCGGTCCCGCTGTTGCTCTCGGTCCGCTCCGGGGCCAAGTTCTCCATGCCCGGGATGATGGACACCGTGCTCAACCTGGGCATCAACGACGAGGTGGTCAAGTCGCTGATCGACTGGTCGGGCGACCCGCACTTCGGCTGGGACGCCTACCGGCGCTTCGTCCAGATGTTTGGCGACGTCGTCCTCGGCGTCGACGAGAAGCTGTTCCAGGAGGTGCTGACCGAACTGCGTGGTGCCCGGAATGTGACCGACGACTCCGAGCTCGGGGCAGAGGAGCTCGAAGCGACGACGAGGCGTTTCCGTGAGATCGTGGAGAGAGAGCGCCCCGGCGAGTTGCCCCAGGACCCGATGCAGCAACTTCGGGGAGCCATCACCGCCGTCTTCCAATCCTGGAACACCAAACGGGCGATCGAATACCGGCGGATCCACAACATACCCGACGACTTGGGAACGGCGGCCAACGTGCAGATGATGGTGTTCGGTGACCTGGGGGAGGACTCGGGCACCGGGGTCTGCTTCACCCGTGACCCGAGCACCGGGGAGAAGGCGATATACGGCGACTACCTGCCCCGGGCCCAGGGCGAGGACGTCGTGGCCGGCATCCGAAACACCCTCACCCTCGACCAGCTCGCCGAGCTCCATCCCGAATGTCACCGCCGGCTGGTCGAGATCATGGACGGCCTCGAGACCCATTACCGGGACATGTGCGACATCGAGTTCACCATCGAGAGGGACACCCTCTACATCCTGCAGACCCGGGCCGGGAAGAGGACCGCGGCGGCAGCGGTGAAGATGGCGGTGGCCATGGTCGGTGAAGGCCTCATCGACCGGGAGACGGCGGTGACCAGGGTCGAGCCGGATTCTCTGGAGCAACTGCACCGACCGCGGGTCGCCGACCAGGTCAAAGGCTCATCGGCCCTGGCCACGGGCGTGGCCGCCTCCCCCGGAGCCGCCAGCGGGGCGGTCGTGTTCTCCTCGGACGAGGCCGTGGAGCAGGCCCGGAGCGGGTTGGCGGTGATATTGGTGCGCCCGCAGACCACACCGGACGACATCCACGGCATGGCAGCCGCAGCCGGCATCCTCACCAGCCAGGGCGGCAAGACCTCTCACGCCGCTGTCGTGGCCCGGGGCATGGGCAAGCCGGCAGTCACCGGTGCCGCGGAGCTGCTCGTCGACATCGGCGCCGGCATCGCATCCAGCGGCGGCACCGACATCCGCCGTGGCGACGTGATAACGATCGACGGCACGACCGGGACCGTCTATGAGGGGGAGATCGAGCTCGTGTCTCCGGAGGTGCCAGAGGAGCTGGCCGAGCTCCTCGAATGGGCCGACGAGTTTCGCCGGCTCGGGATCAGGGCCAATGCCGACACCGCAGAGGACGCCGCCCTAGCCCGGGGCCGGGGCGCGGAGGGAATCGGCCTGGCCCGGACCGAGCACATGTTCATGGGCCCGCGGCTGGCGATCGTGCAGAGAGTGATCCTCGCCGCCGATCCCGAGGAGCGGCAGAGCGCCCTCTCCGACCTGGAACAACAGCAGATAGGCGATTTCGAGACCCTGCTCGAGGCGATGGACGGGCTTCCGGTCGTGATCAGGCTCCTCGACCCGCCGCTCCACGAGTTCCTCCCCTCCCGTTTCGAGTTGGAGCACGAGATGCTGCGCCGGGTGCGGGCCGGACGGCCGATCGACGATCTCCAGGCGATGTCGGATCAGGTAGCCCGCTGGGAGGAGGACAACCCGATGCTCGGCCTGCGCGGGGTGCGTCTCGGCCTGATGCTCGCCGACCTATATCGCATGCAGGCCCGAGCCGCCACCACCGCCCTGACCCGCCGTCTCCAGGCGGGGGGTGACCCGCACCTCGAGATCATGATCCCGCTGGTCGCCGCGGCCGAGGAGCTGATCCGGATGCGGGAGATGATCGAAGAGGAGATCAGGGTTGCCACCGCCGGGTCGGGGGTGGAGCTCGACATCCCGATCGGGACCATGATCGAGCTCCCCCGGGCCGCCCTCACCGCAGGCGAGATCGCAGCCGTGGCCGACTTCTTCTCCTTCGGGACCAACGACCTGACCCAGATGACCTACGGGCTGAGCCGTGACGACGCCGAAGGGCTGTTTCTAAGGGACTACCTGGAGCGAGGCATCTTCAGCTCCGACCCGTTCCAGACTCTCGACCGCGCCGGGGTGGGACGTCTGGTGAGAGTGGCGACCAAGGAGGGGCGCGAAGCCAACCATGACCTGGTGGTGGGTCTATGCGGGGAGCACGGCGGTGACCCCGAGTCGATCTACTTCGTCCACGACCTGGGCCTGGACTATGTCTCGTGCAGCCCGCCCCGCGTCGAAGGGGCACGCCTCGCCGCCGCGCAGGCGGCCCTGGACACAACGCGGGGCGACGTCTGATCAGCGGATGAGGTCGACCAGGGCGGCGACCCCTTCGCCGCTGATCGCCGTGGTCACCAACACCGGCGCCTCGGCGTCGCCCAGTCTCTCCAACAGGGCTCGGTGCACGATGTCCACACCGGGTTTGTCCCCCTTGTTGACGACGAAGACATCGGTGATCTCGACGATCCCGGCCTTGTCCGCCTGGATCTGATCGCCCCAGCCCGGGCCGAGGACGAGGACGACCACGTCGACGTGGTCCATCACCTCCACCTCGGACTGGCCCACCCCGACCGTCTCCACCAGCACGATGTCGAACCCGGCCCGGGCGAGAACGGCGATGGTCGGGGTGGCCGCCCGAGTAAGACCCCCCAGATGACCGCGGGAGGCCATTGACCGCACGTAGACCCCCGGGTCGTCCACGTGACCCTGCATGCGGACCCGGTCGCCGAGGAGGGCGCCACCGGTGATGGGGCTGGAGGGGTCGACGGCCAGGACCGCCACCTCGTCGCCCCTCGCCCTGAGCTCCCCGATCATGACGTTGACCAGGGTCGACTTTCCCGCCCCGGGTGGCCCGGTGATGCCCACCCTGCGCACAGGGGCGACAGTCCGGACGAGGTCGGCGACCACGGTCTCGGCGGACGGGTCGCCGGCCTCTATGGCGGTGATCAGCCGGGCGAGTGCCCTTCGGTCACCCTCCCCAATCCGCCCGACCAGGTCGCCATCGCTCATCCGGCGACAGGTTAAGGGGGCCCACCATGCGTTTTGGCGCGGAGATCTCGACCTGTAGGT
>JBOGET010000038.1:0-10128 GCA_050741975.1 Acidimicrobiia bacterium | reverse complement strand
CTTCTGGAAGGTGCCCCCTATCGGGGCGAATGTGATCCAGCTCGACATCGATCCCGAGGCACTTGGGCGCAACTACCCGCCGCTGCTGGCGATCAATGCCGACGCCAGGACCGCGCTGGAACGGATGTTGGAGCTCGCCGACTCGTCCTCGGCGCAGTCGGACTGGTCGCGTACGGCCGTGGGTCATGTCGACGACTGGCGTCTCGAGTATGCCCCATTCCTCGAATCGGATCAGCTCCCGATGCGTCCTGAGCGTCTCTGCGCCGAGCTGACCGATCTGGTCCCCGACGACGGCATCGTGGTGGTCGACACCGGTCATGCCGGGATGTGGATGGGCGGGATGTTCGACCTGCGGGCGCCGACCCAGTCCTATCTTCGGAGCGCCGGCCATCTGGGTTGGGCCTTCCCCGCCTCCCTCGGCGCCAAGTGCGCCCGGCCCGACCGCTCGGTGGTGTGCTTCACCGGCGACTCGGGGTTCTGGTACCACGTCGCCGAGATCGAGACCGCGGTCCGCTGGGGGATCAACTCGATCACCGTGGTCAACAACAACCACTCGGGCAACCAGTCAAAACGCGGTTTCGACCGGGTCTACGGCGGGAAGCAGACCGAGAAGGCTTTGGAGATGTGGGTGTTCACCGAGGTCGACTTCGCCGCTCTCGCCGAGCACATCGGCGCGGTCGGGATCAGGGTGGAGAAGCCGTCCGACCTCTCTCCTGCCTTCGAACGGGCCCAGTCGGCCGAGCGGCCAGTCGTGATCGACGTGGTCACGGACATCGACGCCCTGGCCCCCGTTGCGGTGGAGTGAGGGGGGATCCTGGCGGGACCCGTTCAGGGTGATTCCGCCACGTTGGCAATCGCCTCCATGACCTCGTCGAGCTCGGGCAGGGTGAGAGCATCGTCGCTGCTCCACGCGTAGGCGACGACGCCCTCCCGGTCGATGACGAACACCGAGCGTTTGGCCAGGCCTTTGTGGCCTTTCCACTCGTCGTATCGCACCCCGTAGGCGGCGCAGGTGGTGCCCTCCCAGTCGCTGAGGAGGGGGAAGTCGATGCCCAGCTTCTCGGCGAAGGCCATTTGGGCGAAGGTCGGCGTCACTGCGATCGCCACCAGCTCCACTCCCATTCCCCGGATGTCACCGATCCTTGCCCCGAACTGGGACAGCTCGTGGCTTCATATGTTCCCGAAGTCGAACACATAGAAGGCCACGACCACCGGGCCCTTGCCGAGGAGATCGTCGAAGTCGACCGACTCCTCGAAGGTGCGACGCAGGACGAAGCCAGGCGCTCGGGAGCCGACCGGCAGGGGGCCCTCGGGTGTGAGCATGAGGGGATTATGCCAGGACCTGACGCCCTCGACCCGACCCCGCTTGCCCGAGGAATCCCGCCCAGAAATGTGATTGATCACTCGACCGGTGGTGGGTCACATACCTAACATCGTGCATGATGCACCATTTGTGGCGGGGCACCACTTGGGGGCGACCGGCACCATGGCCGCCGGCGTTGATGTCATGGACCGGGCGGGGACAACACTCCAGGCACGAAGGCTCACACGACCTCAGAGCCGGGCCGAGCCACACCGTCATCATCGTCTCGAACGTCCCTCCGCTCCTCTCACGGGAGGCTGCTCAGAGAGGAGGTGGCCCATGAGCCGGGGACCTTGAGCCGCTACGGAGACGCCGGCGGGACGGCATCCGCCGGTACGGGCAGCCAATGTCAATCCGCCGCATGAGGCGGAGAGAGGAGGAGCACTAAGAAGTGGCAACGGCAGAAGCTGCATCCACACGAGGTTCGTTCAGCCTGGCCCAAGACCTGAAGCTGAACACGATGGACATCGTGGTGGCAGTGATATTGGGTGTGATCGAAGCCGCGATCGAGATCATCGGGGCGCTCGGGTTCCTCGAGCGCACGGTGTGGGCGGGTGGCGCCCTCGGGTTCGCCATCTATGCCTTCTACAACGGGACTACCTGGATCCTTTTCTACGCTGGTGCCTACCTGCGCAAAAAGTCCAGCGTCATCCTGCTGGCGGCGGTGGTCACCCATCTGGTGAGGTGGTTCTTCGGCGACCCCGACGGGCCGATCCTGTTGTTCTACGCGATCTTCCCGGCCGTGTTCGGACTGGCCGTGTTCGCGCTGATGCGGTGGCGAGGCGGGAGGTGGCTGTTTGCCCTCTCGACGGGGGTGACCGCAGGGATGAACCAGGTGGCGGCCTTCATCGGACAAGGCGGGTTCCAACTCGCCGAGGGCGCCTTCTGGGGCACCGTCTCGATCCTCGTTGGGTTCCTCGGTGGTCTGATCTGGGGCGTGATCGCCTGGTACCTGGGTCGTGGTTTGGAGAGAGCCGGGGTCCCCTCGGTCGAAACGCCCCCCTCATGGGGTGGCACCCAAACGACGTACGCCTGATCGAGGGTCGTAAGACACGAAAGGAGAAGGCTCGGGCGCCGGTCACCGGCGCCCGAGCCGCACAACATGACCGAGCCCGTGCTCGTCGTCGAGGACTACAGCTTCTGGTTCAAGAAGATCGGTGGCAGTCTCGAGCCGGGAGACACCAGGCCGGCCGCCCTCGAGGCCGTGAGCTTCGAGCTGAACCAGGGCGACTTCGCCCTGGTTCTCGGACGGAGCGGCGCCGGCAAGAGCACCCTGGCCCTCAACCTGGTCGGGATCTACCCCGATTACTTCGGGGGGACCAATCAGGGCAAGATCATGATCCGTCACCCCCAGCGAGGGCTGATCAATCGCCGGGAGATCGACCCTGGGGAGCGGTTCAAGCTGGTGAACATGCTCTTCCAGAATCCGGAGGACCAGATCGTCACGCTCACGGTCGAGGAGGAGGTGGGCTTTGCCCTCGAGAACTACCTGATGCCCACGGCGGAGATCCACCAGAGGATCGACAAGGCTCTCGACCTGGTCGGGCTCGAGGGGTTCAGGGAGAGGTCGACTCTGAAGCTGTCCGGGGGTGAGAAGCAACGTGTCGCGCTGGCTGCCATGCTCGCTCTCGAGCCCCGGATCCTGATCCTCGACGAGCCCACCTCGAATCTCGACCCGGTGGGAACCGCGGACGTCCTCGCAACGGTCGACCGCATCCGTGGGCTGATCGACATAACGCTCCTGGTCATCGAACACGAGGTGGATGCAGTCTTCGATCGTGTCAACCGAGTCTTCCTGGTGGACGAGCGAAGGGTAGAGGGGCCAATGGAGCCCCGGGCCTTCATCGAGAAGCACGGCTTGCAGGTGCGCGACGACATGGGGCTCTGGATCCCGCAGGCTTCGGAAACAGGGCTCGAGCTGAAGCGAGCCGGGATTCGACTGGGCTCGATCCCGCTGAACGGAGACGAGTTGGTCGAGAGTGTCATGGCCCTGAACGGTGGGCGGCCGATGGCGAACGGGTCGCCGGCCCGGCAGCCGGTTCGGCCGGGCGGCGGGGACACGATGATCGAGGTAGAGGACGTCACATTCGCCTACGACGCCGATGACGTGCTCCACGGCGTCGACCTGGTGGCACGTCGCAACGAGATGCTCGCCATCGTCGGTCAGAACGGGTCGGGCAAGTCCACCCTGGCCTCGATGTTCAACGGGATCCTCACTCCCGACGGGGGCCGGGTCCTGGTCGAGGGCAAGCCCACCACGGAATACGACTTCGCCCACCTGGTCAAGAGGGTTGCATACATCTTCCAGGTCCCGGAGAAGCAATTCATCCGCAACAGTGTCTACGAGGAGATCGCCCATGGGTTGAGATCGCTCGGCATACCCGAGGCCGAGGTCGATCCAAAGGTCTTGGACTATCTCGAGCGCTTCCGACTGCTGGAGCAGCGGGATCTGAGTCCCTACGTGCTGAGCCACGGTCAGAAACGGCGGTTGTCCGTTGCCTGCATGGTCGTTGGCGAGCCCGACGTCGTCGTCCTCGATGAGCCGACGTTCGGCCAGGATTTCCATCAGGCGAGGAACTTGATGCAGCTGCTTCGTGGGCTTGCCGACGGCGGGGCGGCGGTGGTGTTCATCACCCATGACATGCGGCTGGTGGCCGAGTATGCCGACCGATGCGCGGTTTTGCACGGCGGCCGGATCACCTTCGACGGGACCCCGTACGAGTTGTTCGCGGCGGATGATGTCCTGGCCCGGGCCAAGCTCCGCCCCCCACCCATTCATCGCTTCTCCAGGGAGATCACCGGCACGGCGCTGCTCGACCCGCTCGAGCTCTGCGACAGGATCAAGGAGGCCGTCAATGGCGAACCTCGAACTCTCGTATAGGGAGGTCGACTCCCCCTTTCATCGGATGACGCCGACGTCCAAGCTCGTGTGGATCACAGGTGTCTCGTTCGTTGCGCTGTTCAACACCAATCTCTACGTCGGGGCGGGTCTGTTCCTGTTCAACCTCTTCATCGCGGCCTTCCTGACCAATGTCCCGCTGCGCAGCTACTGGGCTCTGGGAAAGGTGATCATCCCCTTCGTCGCGATCCTCTTCGTGGTGTTCCCGTTCTTCTACGGCGGCCAGGCGACGGTTGGCAGCGAGGAGATCGCCATCCGCACCCCGATCAAAGACCTGAGTTGGGCCGCAATCGGGTTCGGCGCCCTGCTCGTCCTCCGCTTCACGGCCATCGGAATCTCGGGCCTGATCTTCGCCTTCACCACCCACCCGAGCGACCTGGTGCAGAGTCTCTCCAAACGAGGATGGGACTATCGCCTGGTCCATGCGCCGGTCCTGGGTCTGGTGCTGTTCCCCGCCTTCTTGGAGCTGGGCAGGGAGATCTCGATCACCCAGCGGATCCGTGACCTGGGTCAGGACACCAACTGGCTGGCGCGCAAGTGGATCCGAATGAAACACCTCGCCTTCGCCATGCTGGTGCTCGGGCTGCGCAATGGCCAGACCCAGGCGATGGCCCTGGACATCCGGGGGTATGGCGCCCACAAGACACGGACCTTCATGCGCCCCGCCCTCAAGAACAGGGCGGGGACCATATTCGCCTGGACCTTCTTCGTCCTGTCGATCGTCTACCTGGTGGTCCAGTTCAACCCCGAGACGATGCAGTGGAACATGGAGCTGTAGCGGTCTCGCCGTAGAGCCGTCTTCCTAATGCATGGCGTCACGCATATGTGACGCACTGCATAACGTTCGGGATGGTTCACCTTTTCTCGAGGGCGTGGTTGATCGCCGCCGCGGCCTCGAGCAAGGCGGGGAGAAACCGGCCCAGCAACTCTTCGACTTCGGTCCGGCTGACATGAGTGGACACGTTGACGGCGGCGATCACCCCTGACTTGTCCCGGAGGGGCGCGGCCACACTGCGCACGCCGAGCTCCAGCTCCTGATCGACTAGAGCCCAACCTTGGGCCCGGACCTCTTCGATCCGGCGCAACAGCTCGACGGAAGAGTCGACGGTGCTCGGAGTCGAGTAGGAGCGATCCGACCTCTCGAAACGGTCGACGATGTCGTCGTCGTCGAGCTCGGCCAGCAGCACCCGGCCCATGGATGTCTGAAAGGCCGGGAATCTCGACCCCAGACCGATCGACACGGTCATGATGCGCTTGGCGGGCACCCTGGCCACATAGATGACGTCGGTGTCGTCGAGCACCGAGACCGACGAAGACTCGTTCAGCTTCCCACGTAGCTCTTCGAGATAACTCGTAGCGATCGAGGCGAAGTCCAGCGAGGAGAGATGGGCGTATCCCAGGTCGAGCAACCGCGGGGTGAGCCGGAACCGCCCGTCGACCGAGGTGGCATACCCCAGCCGCTCCAGGGTGAGGAGGAGCCGACGCACCGTCGCCCGGGACAGCTTTGTCGCCCGAGCCACATCCGCCAGGCTCTGAGCCGGGGTCTCGGCGCCGAACGACTTGATCACGGCCAAGCCGCGGGCGAAGGACTGCACGAAGTCGGCGTCATGCCCACGCTCCGGTGGCTGATCGCCGCTCACCGGGCCATCATTCCCGGCCGGCGTCGTTGTGGGCGGCCGAGGTTCGGCGTTGCAGCTCTCGCAGCGCTTCCAGCTCCTTCTCCGTGGGGGGCGGTGTCTCGCCGACGTCGGCGCCGAAGCGCACCTTCCAACCGGTCCTGTCGACCACATCCTGAGGGGTGACACCGGGATGAAGTGAGGTGACCACGAGCTCATTGGTCCCTTCCTCAGGTCGAAGGAGACAGAGATCGGTGATGACCAGAGTGGGGCCCTCGGTCCCGATGCCGAGGGCTTGTCGCTCCGTCCCCGAGCTGCCGAAGCCGAGTGAGGTCACGAAATCGACCTTCTCCACCATTGCACGCGCCGAGTGCTCAATGATGACGAAGACCTCCTGACAGTGGGCTGCGATCTCGGGGGCCCCCCCGGCGCCGGGCAGTCTCACGGTGGGCCGCTCATACGAGCCGATCACGGTGGTGTTGATGTCCCCGTAGCGGTCGAGCTGGGCGGCGCCGAGGAAACCGATCGAGATCCTCCCTCCTTGAAGCCAGTACTGGAACATCTCCGGGACCGAGACGTTGCTGATCGCCGTGTCCGCCAGCTCGCCGTCGCCGATCGACAACGGGAGGACATCCGGGCGGACCCCGATCGTCCCCGACTCGTAGATGAGGTTGATGTCGGGGGCATGGGTGAGCCGGGCCAGGTTGCACGCCGCCGACGGCGCCCCGATCCCGACGAAGCAGACATCGTCGTTCTTCAGCACCCGGGCGGCGCTGATCATCATCATCTCTGCGGCGGTGTAGCCGGTCACGTCCTGACTCCGAGGACGTGCTGCTCCATCCAGGCCCGAAAACGGTCTCGGTCCCTCGACACCTCGTCCCAGGCCAGATAGAAGGCGTTGTCGCGGTCGTAGTAGCCGTGGGTGTATGAGGGTCTGGCCCCTCCGGGCACTTCGACGACCACGTCGATTGCCCATCCGGGGAGGACGACGCTGTTGAGACTCGGCGCTCTAAGGTCGTCCACGATCTCCTCCACGGTGACCACCGCCACCCCGGAGGCGAGCACCACCTCCTTCTGGATGCCGACTATCCCCTCCAACAGCACATTGCCGGAGCGGTCGGCTCTCTGGGCATGGATGATCCCCACATCCGGTCTCAGAGCGGGGACCGCCGCCAATTGCTCAGCGGTGAAGGGGTCCGAGATGAACCGGATGTTGGGGTTCACGTCGGGAAGACCCGTCCCCAGATATCCACGGAGCAGGGCGATCGGGAGACCGGCCGCACCTGCCGCCCACGCACTGGCCATGGCTGCATGGCTGTGCTCATCTATCTCGAGCGGTCCCGGCCAGCTGCGTTCCACGGCGTCCCGGAACCGATGAAGCGACCCGACGCCAGGGTTGCCACCCCAGGAGAACACCAGCTTGATGGCACAGCCCATGCCGATCATCTGGTCGTAGATCAGGTCCGGGGTCATGCGGATCAGGGTGAGATCGGTGCGGCCCTGTCTGATGATCTCGTGGCCCGCGGCGAACGGGATCAGATGGGTGAAACCCTCGAGAGCCACACTCTGGCCATCATGGACGGCGAAGGAGATCGCCTCTTGAAGGGACATGATGCGAGCCATCAGAACTCGAAGAACACGGTCTCGTCGCCACCCTGGAACTTGATGTCGAAGCGGTAGGTCCTCGGTCTGGAGCCTTCGACGAGCTCGGCGATCAGACTCCGGCGCCGGTGACGTGGGACCAGGGTCAGAGCCATGTCACGTTCGTTGGCTTCCGGCTCATCCGAGAAGTAGATACGGGTGTACGAGGGGTTGAGCATGCCCCGAGCTTGGATCACGAGGTTGATGTGGGGCGCCTGCGGCTCGCCCTCGCGGTCGGGCACCCGGCCTGGTTTGACTGTCTCGAACCAGTACCCACCGGTCTTGAAGTCCGAGATGGCCCTGCCGAATCCGGTGAAACCCGGGTCTATATCGAGGTCGGCCCGATCGTCCGCCGGGTGCCGGTACCTGCCGGCCACATTGGCCTGCCAGATCTCGATGAGGGCGTCCTCGATGTGGTTGCGGTCACCGTCGAGGACCAGTCCTTCGACCCGGATCCTGCTCTCCTCGGGGGCGGAGGGGGCGAGGTCGTTCTCACCGGGCCGTCCCAGACGCATCGAGAAGTAGGGACCGACGGTCTGCGATGGTGTCTGACCCAGATCGGGCATCAGACCTCCTCGCCCTCGAAGGGGGTAGCCCGGGGGCCGCGCAGCACGAAGTCGAACCGGTAGCCGAGGGCCCAACTCTCGACGGACACCGAGTGTTCGAAGCCGGAGACGAGACGCTCACGAGCGTGGGCCGGGACCGACATGAAGATCGGGTCGAGGGGGAACAGGGGGTCGCCGGGGAAGTACATCTGGGTGACCAACCGACTCCCCAGGGCGGGGCCCATCAACGAGAAGTGGATGTGACTCGGGCGCCAAGCATTGGGGTGGTTGCCCCACGGGTAGGGCCCGGGCTTCACGGTGGTGAACCGGTATCCGCCCGTCTCATCGGTGACCACTTGACCGACCCCGATGAAGTTGGGGTCCTTGGGCCCGGGGAACTCCGTCTCACGCCAGTGGGCGTAACGGCCGGAGGTGTCGGCTTGCCAGATCTCGATCATTGTCCCGGGGAGCGGGGTGCCGTCCTCGAGATACACGTGCCCGGTGATGATGATGCGAGCGCCGAGAGCCTCGCCACCGGTGCCGGCGTTGGTGGTCAGGTCGGCGTCCTCCTCGGTCAGCTCCGCAAACACCGGGCCGGGCCCGGTGACCTCGGACAAGGTCTGGGCGATCCGGATCCTCTCCTCGATGGGATGCCGCTTCGAGGTGGAGCGATAGTCGGGATAATGGAACGGAGGATGGTCGTCGTACTCGATAGGCCCGTACTCGTCGAGGCTGGCGTCAATCATGCGTGGCCCGCCTCCCCACCCGGCGGGTCGGGGCACAGCCCCATCGCCGTCTGGTTCTGCCCATCGCTCCCTCCATCATCGCTCCCGGTCGTGTTCGCTCGATGAACCATCGTGCGTATTCCGTACATGATAAGGGTCGGGGCATGGGGCATGCCACCGCTCGCACCGGCACTATTGCTGATAGCCCTCGACGGTGTCCTCATCGCGCACCCGGGCCGACGAGGGGTCCATCCCGAACTCGCGCAGGGCACGACGTTGATTGAGCAGGTCCCAGCATTGATCGAGCTCTGCCTCCAACTCCTCGAGCAGTCGACGATCCGACTCGCCGAGAGGCGACATCTCGTGAGACTCCCGCAACTGTCGCTCCCGGTCGACCAGCTCGCCGATGCGGGACAGGATCTCAGGGTCCGGATTGGCCATGCGTCTTCCTCTTGTGGGCAAGGCCCATCGTAGATAACCGCCCCCGCTCCGGTCAGAACAGGCTCTTGGTCCCGCCGCCGTCGACCGAGATGGCGGTTCCCTGGATGTGCCGGGCCCGAGGCAGGCAGAGGAACACGGCCAGCTCGGCCACGTCCTCGGGGGTGCCCAGACGTCGTATCCCCTGACGTTGGATGGTTTCGGCCAGCATCTGGTCCGGAGTCTTGCCCTGTTGGGCCGCCTGGTCTCTCATCATCTCGGTCAACCGCTCGGTCTGGACCTGACCGGGGTGGATCATGTTGACGTTGACGTCGTCGACCAGCCCCAAACCTGCCAATGCCTTGCCGAAGTTGGCCAGGGCCGCGTTGACGGCGCCGCCGATGGCGAAGTTGGGGTTGGGAGTCCGGGCCATCCCCCCAACGATGTGCACCACCGAACCGTGGCTGGCGGAGAGCTGGGGCCAGAAGAGCCGGGAGAGCCTGACCGCCCCGAAGAGCTTGAGGTCGAAGCCCGCCTGCCACAGCTCGTCGGAGAGCTCGAGGAAGGGCCCGCTCTTGGTGGCCCCGGCGCAGTTGACCAGGATGTCGACGTGATCGAACGCCGAGGTGGCCTGTCGATGCAGGGTCTCACATCCCCCGAGAGTCGACAGATCGGCCGGCACCGGCTCGACCCGACGTCCGGTGGAGGTGGTGATCTCCTCGGCGGCCGCCTCGAGGTTGTCGGCGGTGCGAGCCGAGATCACGACATCGGCTCCCTCCTCGGCCAGTCTCCGGGCGATGGCCTTGCCGATCCCCCTGCTCCCGCCGGTCACTACTGCCACCTTGCCTTCCAGCTCCACCATGCCTCCTGTGATGATCGATGGCCCGGCACGTTACATAACGCCCGTCGGCGCCATCGCACC
>JBOGET010000037.1:0-8200 GCA_050741975.1 Acidimicrobiia bacterium | reverse complement strand
CATCCCGAACATCAAGAACGTGAAGATCGGCCTCCAGACCCTGCGGCTGCTCAACACGCCGCTGTCGAAGCTGAAGCTCATCCTCAACCGGGCCAACTCCAAGGTGAAGCTCGACGTGAGCGAGGTGGAGCGGACGCTGCAGATCAAGGCGGATTGCCTGATCCCCAGCGACATCGCGGTGCCCCAGTCGGTGAACAAGGGCACCCCGGTCGTGCTGGATGCGCCCAAGTCGGGCGTCGCTAAGTCAATCGAGCAACTTGCCGATCTTTTCCTCGTGGACGCTGACGCCAAGCGTCGCCGTCGCTGATCCGGCTGTAACCCCCAGGAGGGAAGGGTGTCGCTTTACAAGCGTCTGCATGAGGTCCAGGAGGTCCCCGCCAACGGGGCGGCCCGCCGTGACCCCATCCTCGACGAGCTCCGCCAGAAGATCCACCATCACCTCATCGAAGAGCTGGGGCCGATCCTCTACGACCGGCGGCTCTCCGAGGAGGACCTCCGGCGCCGGGTGCACGAGCAGCTGCATGCCGCCCTGGCGAAGGAGCGGACGCCGCTGTCGGCGGCCGACAAAGCCCAGCTCATCCAGGACGTCTCCGACGACATCCTCGGGTACGGCCCGATCGACCGGCTCCTCAAGGACGACGACGTCACCGAGGTCATGGTCAACGGCCCGAACACGATCTACAACGAGCGCAGCGGCAAGATCGAGAAGGCCCTGGTCAGCTTCGTCGACGAGGTCCACCTCCGGCGGATCATCGACAAGATCGTCGGCCAGGTCGGCCGCCGCATCGACGAGTCGACCCCCATGGTCGACGCCCGCTTGCCCGACGGCTCCCGCGTCAACGCGGTGATCCACCCGCTCGCCATCGGTGGGCCGTTCCTGACGATTCGAAAGTTCGCGGTCGACCCCTACCAGGAGGCGGACCTGATCAACTTCGGGACGATCACCCAGCGGGTGGCCGACTTCGCCCGTGCCTGTGTCCGGGGCCGTCTCAACATGCTGATCTCCGGTGGCACCGGCTCGGGCAAGACGACAACCCTCAACGTCATGTCCTCTTATATCCCCGGCGACGAGCGAATCGTCACCGTCGAGGACGCCGCCGAGCTCCAGCTCCACCAGGAGCACGTGCTGACCCTGGAATCACGCCCAGCCAACATCGAGGGCAAGGGCGCGGTCGCCATCCGCGATCTGGTCAGGAACACGCTGCGTATGCGTCCCGATCGCATCGTCGTCGGTGAGGTTCGCGGCGCCGAGGCCCTGGACATGCTCCAGGCGATGAACACCGGTCACGACGGCTCGCTGACCACGGTCCACTCCAACAGCCCGAGAGACACCCTGTCCCGTATCGAGACCATGGTGCTGATGGCCGGATTCGACCTGCCGGTGCGGGCCATCCGGGAGCAGATCTCGGCTGCCGTCGACTTGATCGTCCACGTTTCCCGTCTCAAGGACGGAACTCGTCGGGTGACCCACGTCACCGAGGTGGAGGGCATGGAGGGCGACATCATCACCCTGCAGGACCTCTTCCTCTTCGACTACGGCATGGGTGTGGACGAAGACGGGGCCTACAAGGGCCGACTCAAGGCGACCGGGATCCGCCCCACGTTCTCCCAGGACCTCGAGAACCAAGGCATCAGGCTCCCCGCCGACCTGTTCGACCCAGAGCCCTTCGCCAGGGGCCGCTAGCTTGAAACGTCTCTCTGCCCTCGTTGCGGCCCTCGTCGTCGGTGTGAGCACGGCAGCCGTTGCCCAGACCGCCACACCGGAGGTCGAGATCGTCGACCTCAACGGTTCCCGCTATGCCGAAGGCGGCCAGACCCTCATGGTGGTGGAGTTCCGCAATCTCGCTGAGACTCCGGACCCGGCCCAGCTCTCGGTGACGGTCGACGGCCAGCCAGTCTCCAACCTCGAGGTTGCCCCGCTCGGTGAGTCGAGTGTCCCGGTCGGCGTGGTGCTGGTCATAGACACCTCGGGCTCGATGCAGGGAGGCCCGATGGAGGCCGCCAAGGCGGCGGCCAAGAGCTTCGTCGCTCAGAAACGACCCGAGGACTCGATCGCCTTGGTCAGCTTCGCCGACACCGCGGTCGTGCAGACAGGGTTCACCACCAACGCCGCGGACCTCAACAGCCGGATCGACGCACTGGTCGCCGATGGCGAGACCGCCTTCAACGACGGGGTCATCCTCGGTCTGTCGGTGTTCGACGATGCCCAGGAGAACCTCCTCCCCAACATGATCGTGCTCAGCGACGGTGACGACACCGTCTCCCAGGCCACGCCCGAGGAGGCCATCGCCGCGGTGGGAGCAGGCGACGCTCGAGTGTTCGGCGTCGCGTTGGAGTCGCCCGATTTCAACCCGGATGCAGTGGCGGCCGTCGCCACCGCCGGCAACGGTTTGTTCCTTTCCACCCCGGACCCGGCCCAGCTCTCCGGTCTGTACGGCCAGATCAGCCGTGAGATCAGCAACACACTGGTCGCCCGTTTCATCTCCCCGGTGTCCGCCCCGGGTGAGGCAGAGTTCGCGGTGAGCTACCCGGGCGGCCTGTCCTCGACGGTTGCCTTCCCCGTCTCCGGTTACGCCACCACCACCACGGCGGCGCCGACCACCACCACCACACCGGTGCCGGTCACGGGCAGCGTCGTCGAAAGCACCTCTCCGCTGAGCGTCACCAACCTGGCGCTGATCGCGGCGGCCGGGATCGGGCTCACCGCCTTCCTCTTCATCATCATCCTCTTCGGTCGTGACGAGGAGCAGGGTGGGGGACGCTTCGCCAAGCGCCTCCAGGCCTATGGTCGTCGGTCCAGGACGGGCGAGGAGCAGAAGAAGCCCTTCCTGCAGAGGATCCCCATTCTCAACCGGTTCAGCCAGGCGGCCGAGGAGGAGGTGCGCAAGCGCGGCCTGCTCTCCGGAGTCAATGCCGCCTTGGAGCAGGCCAACGTCCCGATGACCCCCGGTGAGGCGATACTCGCCATGTTCGGCCTCTCCGCGGTGGGTGGCGTGTTCCTGGCCATCTTCAACTCGCCGGTGGCCGGCGTGATCACCTTCGGCCTCCTGTTGCTCTTCTTCGTCTTCTTGATCAACTTCGCCGGCAACCGGGAGCGTCGGAAGTTCGAGAAGCAGTTGCCGGACACGTTGACCCTGCTTTCGACCTCGCTGCGGGCGGGCTACTCCCTGCTCCAGGCGATCGAAGCCGTCGCCGCCGAGGCGCCGGACCCGACCTCGCGCGAGTTCAGCCGGGCCGTGGCCGAGGCCCGGCTCGGACGATCCGTACCCGACTCGCTCCAGGGGATCGTGACCCGGACCCAGTCCAAGGACTTCGAATGGGCCACGATGGCGATCGAGATCCAGCGTGAGGTCGGTGGGAACCTGGCCGAGGTCCTGCAGACGGTGGCGGACACCATGCTGGCCCGGAACCGGCTCAAAGGCGAGATCAGGGCACTCACGGCTGAAGGCCGAATCTCGGCCATCGTGCTGGGCTCGCTGCCCGTCGGCCTTGGCATCTTCCTCTGGTTCACCAACCGCGACTATCTCCAGCCCCTGATCGACTCCGGTTTCGGGCGGATCGCGCTCGTGGTCGGGGCACTGCTCATGGGAGCCGGGATCTTCTGGCTCCGCAAGATCGTGGACATAGAAGTATGAACATCACAGCACTCGACGGTCAGATGCTCGCCGTGATCACGGTGTCGGCCCTGGTCTTCTTCGTCATCGTTTGGGTGGGTCTCGGGGTGACCCGGGCCCGCGAGGAACTGAACAACCGTCTTGCCGTCTACGGACGCGCCACGGCGGGATCGATCCGGGACGACGAGCTCTCCAAGCCGCTCGCCCAACGGACCATCGGCCCCGTGGTCCTCAAAGTCTCCGGGTTCCTGCGCCGTTTCACGCCCGTCGGCTATCTGGAGAAGAAGCAGCATCAGATCGTCCTGGCCGGGAACCCGGGGAACCTGGATGCACCGTCCTTCATCGTCATCAAGCTGCTGACGACGATCGCCGGTCTCTTCTCATCCTTTTTCCTCTCGGAGTACGGCAACGACAACCTGCAGCGCATCTTCCTGTTCGTGCTCCCCATCGTGCTCGGTTTCTTCGGGCCCGATGCCTGGCTGCAGCGGAAGATCGACGACCGTCGGCAGACCATGCTGCGGGCGCTTCCCGACGTGCTCGACCTGTTGGTGATCTCGGTGGAGGCGGGTCTCGGCTTCGACTCTGCCCTGTCCAGGGTGGTGTCGACAGTTCCCGGGCCGCTTTCGGAGGAGTTCTTCCGCATGCTCCAGGAGACCCGGGTCGGGGTCAGCCGTCGAGACGCCATGCGTCACCTCATGGAGCGCACTGACCTCGACGAGTTGCGTTCGTTCATCCTGGCCATGATCCAGGCCGAGGCCTTCGGTGTGACCATCTCACGTGTCCTCCGTGTCCAGGCCGACGAAATGCGGGTCAAGCGTCGCCAACGTGCCCAGGAGAAGGCGTTCGCCGCCCCGGTGAAGCTGGTGTTCCCGTTGGTCTTCTGCATCTTCCCGGCTCTCTTCATCGTGTTGCTGGGCCCGGCCGCCATCTCCATCGGCGACGCCTTCATCGACTGATGGCCGGGACGGCGGTCGAGCCGTCTCGTCGGCGCTTCTCGTTGGCGCATCTGATCCTGATCGTGCCCTGGGTGGGTCTGGTCATCGACGCCTGGGCGCCGATCCGGGACAACTCGTTCCTCTGGCACATCCGGGCGGGTGAGCTCCAGGCGGCAGCGGGGGAGGTGCTGGTGACCGATCCCTTCTCCTTCACCATGCTCGGGGAGCGTTGGCTGACCCAGAGCTGGTTGGCAGAGCTGCTGTACGCCTGGGGTGAGTCGAATTGGGGCCTTGGATTCGTGCCCCCGATGATGCTGCTCCTCAGCTCGGTCACCTTTCTCGGGATCGGCCTGCTCGCCTATCGGCGCTCGAGGAGTATTCCCGTCACGGCGATCGTGGTCGGGCTGACCACCTTGCTCCTCATCAGCTTTCTCGTCCCCCGTCCCGTTCTCTTGTCCTTTGCCCTCTTTGCCCTGCTGATCCTGGCCTGGGACCGCCGGTCGACCCGATGGGCCATTCCATTTCTGTTCTGGATCTGGGCCTCGGTGCACGGCAGCTTCGTCATAGGGCTGGCCTACGTGGGTCTGACCCTCATCGCCGAGACGGACTGGAAGGCCCTCCCCACGGCCATCGTGGCCGGTCTGACGACACTTCTCACCGCACACGGCCTGGGCGTCCTCGAGATCCTCCTCGGGTTCTCCGAGTCCGGCCAGGCTCTGGCCCTGCTCTCCGAGTGGAGACGGCCTGAGCTCTTCTCCATCGTGTTTCTTCCTTTTGTGGCCGGTATCGGTCTCATCGTGATCGGGGCTGTGCGGGGAAGAGTCACGCCTCGACACCTCTGGGTTTTGGTGCCGTTTCTCCTGCTTGCTCTCAGCTCGACGAGAGCCGTCCCACCGGCGTGGATAGCGCTCGTCCCGATGCTGGGGACGGCTCTGGCCGGTCTGTGGGTGGGGGAGAAGCGGAGGTTCTCGTTGCCGGCGGCGGTCGTATTTGCGGGCATCGTCGCCATCACACCATTCCTGGTCGCATCCGACGGTGCGATCGACGAAGAGCGATTCCCAGTGGTCGCATCGGCGGAGCTGGACGATGTCCCCACCTTTCACGATGATCGCACCGGCGGCTACCTGATCTGGGCCCAGGGCCCGGAGCAACTGGTCTACATCGACGACCGGGCGGAGCTCTTTGGAGAGAGAATGGCCGAGTTCGTGGCGGTGCGTGACCTCGAGACCGATTGGCGTCCGGTGTTCGAACGGGACGGCATCGAGCAGGTCTTGCTCAGGACCGACGAGGAGCTTATCGGTGAGCTGGAGTCGGCCGGCTGGTCATCTGCCTACGAGGACGAGTTCTACGTGGTGCTGAGGCCGTGACCTGAGCCGTTCGCCGCCCACTCTGAGTGGTCGGCGTTACCGCGCACAAATGGGCAAAGAGAAGGCCCGCCGAAGCGGGCCATTCTCGATCGTTGGTCGGTTTCGACTTAGGAGTCGAGACCGGAGCTGATCTCGCTGAAGGTCTCTGAAACCTCGTCACCGGCAATCTGCACGGCCACGAGAGCGACAATCGCGATGAGCACGACGAGCAGGGCGTACTCAACCATGGAGGCGCCCTTCTCCTCCTGCATCCAGCTCGTTACCTTGGTCCACAGAGCAAGCATGGAACCCCTCCTTGGTCAGGTACTTTGGCTTGCAAGTGGGCAAGTTAGCCCACTAAAGGCTTCCGACAATGGGTCTTCTGCCTCATCAAGTCTCGGCATCATCGGGTGACTGCTGAAGCGATTTCGGAATAGGATTCCGAGACTTCGTTGCCACCCACGGTGACCGCGACAAGAGCGACGATGGCGATCATCACGACCAGCAGCCCCCACTCCACCAGGGCTGCTCCTCGATCTCCATCCAGAACTTTGATTGTTCGAAGGTTCATCTGTTTGATCTCCTGGATCTGCCGATCAGATTACGGTTCCAGGGGTTTTTTACTGATGGGTCGACAGACCCAAATGATCAATGGACTCCGTGCCAGATGACTAGTTAGGCCGGGCGATACCGAGACGGATCGCCTCGATGGCGGCTTGGGTCCGGTCGCTCACCGCCAGCTTCTGAAAGATGGAGGCGAGGTGGTTCTTGACCGTCTTCTGCGAGATGTAGAGACGTTCGGCCAGCTCGTCGGTGGCGGAGACACCAACGGCGAGGAGTTGGAGGATCTCCTTCTCGCGCTCGGTTAGAGAGGCGGCCCCGGGGTCGAGACGGGCCTCCCCGTAGTGCTCGAGCAGCTCGTCCCGGGCGGTGTCGTCGAGGGTGATCAGGTCCTGCCCGTCGGCGACGGCCCTCACTGCAGCAGCCAGGGTCAACAGGGGTACTCCCTTGGAGAAGAAGCCCTTGGCGCCGGCCTTCACGGCCCGACCTTTCTGTTCGTCAGAGGCGTACATCGATACAACTATGGCGCTGGTACGCCGGCCCAGGTCCGAGATGGTGTCGATGCCGTCGCCGCCCGGCATCTCGATGTCGACGATCGACACCTCGGCGGGCTGTGATCGGAGCGCCGCCTCCAGAGCAGGCCCCGAATCCACGACCCCCACGACCCGGGTGTCGGGAAGGATGTCCAATGCCTGGCTCAACCCTTCGGCGAAGAGCTGATGGTCGTCGGCGATCATGACACGGATCATCGCGACCCCCATTCAACCGTCACGGCGGTCCCCACTCCGGGCTTTGAATCGAATTTGATGCTGGCACCCACCTTCTGCGCACGCTCCCTCATACCGGTGAGCCCGTAGTGACCCTCGGGCTCGTCGTCGGGGTCGAAGCCGGTTCCGTCGTCGACGACCGAGCACGACCCATAGGCCCGGTCGACCTGGCCGGAGATGACGATCATCGAGGCCCGCGAATGGCGGTGGGCATTGCGAGCGGCCTCGGAGAGGATCGAGGTGAGGTCCCCGATCTGGGCGGGACGGGGCGGTCTACGCTCCTCGAGGTCGACGATGACCGGCGGATCACCGGACAACTCCGAGGTGGCCTGGAGGATTCGGGCGGTGAGAGTGGGCCCGGGCGCGTTGCGGAGGTCCGCCACCGAGGCCCGCACGTCCTCAACCAGCTTGGTGACGTTGGAGCGGAGTATCTGGAGGTCGGCGGCCACCTCGGGCCGGTCGGCCTGCTGCATCGCGGTCATGTCCAGGGCCAGGCCCAATGAGGCGAGGGAAGGCCCGATCTCGTCGTGCATCTCCCGGGCCAGCCTGATGCGCTCCTCGGCGACCGCCGAGCCCACGATGTCCTGGAGAAGCTGCAGGTTGGCAAACGCCACTCCGACCGGGTGGATGATGGCGGCTACCTCGGCCAGTTGGCCGGGGGTCATCGGCTCCGCCGTGGTCAACTCGAGGTCTCCGACCTCGGCGTCGGAGGTGGACAGCGGCAGCTCGTACACGTGCCCGTTCTCCTCGGGTATGCCCCTCGCCGCCAGGACGACCCGACCACCCTCACCATGCACCGCCAATTTGCCGGCGGCACCGGGAAACCGCTCGAGGATCGTGTCCAGGGTGTCGGCTGCCACCTCGACGGCGTTGAGCCGCCCCGTCGACACGTCCTCGGACAGCTTGAGCAGGGCATTGTGGATCTCCTCGAGGCGCTCGAGACGCTGGGTGGCGCTCTCTTTCTCGATGGCGAGGGT
>JBOGET010000036.1:0-2603 GCA_050741975.1 Acidimicrobiia bacterium | reverse complement strand
GGACTGGATGTCGGCGAGCAGATCGGCGGTGCTCTCCACCGAGTCGAGCCAGAAAGCCGGCGACGCATGTGACATGGTCTGTTGTGTCTCGGCCTTGTTGTAGCGATACATCGCCTTGCCCACCAACACGCCTCGGCCTGCGGCTTCGAGCGACCAAAACGAGAAGAGGAAGTCGCTGGTGGCCGGTTTGGGGAAGCGGATCATCGGGTCCTCGAGGAGTGATCGTCTGATCAGGGGCTGGAGGACGCCCAGGTCGTATCGGATCAGGTCTCCGAGTGACAGCGGCCGTGTCTCGGAGACTTTCAGCCCGCGTTGGGCGAAGAGGGTGGTCGTCCCACTCACCTGGTTCTCGGAATCGATGTAGACCACCAGGATGTCGTCGGCGACCCAGCCGGTGCCGGTCTGCTTCGCCACGTCGAGCAAAGTGGTGAGCCGCCCCGGCAGCCAGGTGTCATCGGGGTCGAGAAAGGCGACCCAATCGCCTTTGGCCGCGTCGAGGCCGACGTTTCGCCCGGCGTTGGCTCCCAGCCGGTGCCCTCCGGTGAAGAGCAGCTTCACCCGATCGTCGCTCATCTGCCCGATCATCTCGATCGTGCCGTCGGTCGACCCGTCGTCGACGACGAGGACCTCGGCAGAGACGTCGTCGGCGAACACCGACTCGATGGCCGCTTCGATGGTCTCCGTCGCGTTCAGTGCCGGCATCAACACCGAGACCAGAGGGGTATCAGGGGGCATATTGGTCTCGTCCGGTCGAGATCACGGAGTCAGACTGGCCGACAGGTCCCTCGAAGGCAATGGGGCGGAGTCCGTCAGGTCGACGACCGTGTGGGGATGATCGAGCAAGCGGACCGAGACTCCTTTTCGTCGAGTGGCCAGGGCACCGGCACCGCCCCTGCCCACCGGGATGTCCCAGACGAACCACCTGTCTCGTGGCCAGATGCGGACACGAACCCGGTCGCCCGACGCCGGCATCCCGGGCCGGGTCTGGATCTTGTCGAGCGGGAGCCCCATGCCCTCTCCCCTTCCCTTGGCCACCGCCTCCTTCCTCACCCAGGTGGCGAGTATGGCCCCACCCCGCGACTCGGGCCCGACACGGTGCAGGCTCCTGCGCTCCCTCTGCGACATGCAGCGTTGGACCACCGACTCCGGGTCTAGCAGCACCGAGGCGCTTTCCAGATCGACTCCGAGCTCGATGTCCATGGCCACGGCGATCAGGGCCATGTCGGCGGCATGGCTCAGGTTGAAGCGAAGATGCCCCTCGCCAGCCAGCGACGGCTTCCCCTGTGGCCCGTACCGGAAGGCCAGCTCCTCCGGAGGCAGGTCCATGTATTCGCCGAGGATCCGGCGAAGCAACGACCGAGCGGCGATGAAGCGGCTTCGGTCATGCCCCGAGCGGTAGGTGTCTGCCCGTCGACGCTCGTCGGCGCTCAGCATGGCGAGATGCTCGCCGGGAGAGGGCGGCAGCCTTGCCCGCCACACGTGCACCTCGCCCGGGACGAGTCTCACCTCGGAGCTCCGAGCTCCACCGACATCATCGATATCTCACGGGTCGACCCGGTCGAAGGCGTCGACCAGGTAGCCGGTGAGGATGCCGACATGAGGCTCGACCACCAGATCGAAGTGCCCGACCGGGATCTCGTACATCTCGATGCCGCCCTGGATCAACGGAGTCCAGTTCTGGGTCTGCTCCTCTTGCGAGTCCTTCTCGCTGATGAAGAGGGCGTCTCCCGGGTAGGGCCCCGGGTAGTACTCCCGGGTCGCCTGGGAGAAGAGCGGGAAGTAGTGGAACTTGCGAAGGTTCTTGGGCAATCGGTGGAATGCGCGCAACGACATCATCACCCTGATCTGCCTGAACTTCCGATACGCCCTCCGTCCAATGCCGCCGATGACATACCACAGCTTCTGGCCGACATTCATCTCGCTCATCCGCTTCAGGTGCCGTTTCGGATCGTCAGGGTCCTCCTCGGCGAGCTGCCAGAGCTTGGTGTCGAGCATTGTCAGCACTGCCGTCTTCTCCCCCTGGTCGAGGAGCTGTTGCGCCATCTCGTAGGCGACCAGACCGCCGAAGGAGAGCCCGCCGAGCAGGTACGGTCCATGAGGCTGCACGTCGCGTATCTCGGCCAGATAACGGGCGGCGATCTCTTGCACCGGCCGATATACGCCCGGGGTCCCGGTGGAGAACCCGGCCGCCTGAAGTCCGTAGACCGGACGATCCTCGGGGATGTGATTGGCGATGTCCCGGACGAAGAAGACACCACCTCCGCCGCCGTGGACACAGAAGAAGGGGGTCTTGGTCCCGGTGGGGCGGACCGGCACCAGCGAGGTGTAACGCGGGGTCCCGGCCCCGTCCCTGATCACCTTGGCCAGCTCGGCGATGGTCGGCGCCGAGAGCAGTGTGGTCGGCGCCAGGTCGAGGTCCAAGCGAGTCGCCAGCTCGGCAAACGTCTGGAGACCCTGGATCGAGGTCCCGGCCAGCTCGTCGAAGAAATGGTCTTCGATCCCGATGCCCTTGATCCCGAGGATCTGCTCCCAGATCTCGACCAGTGTCCGCTCCACGTCATCCCGGGGCGCCACCGGCTCTTTGTGCCGGGTCGGGCCCACCT
>JBOGET010000035.1:0-2479 GCA_050741975.1 Acidimicrobiia bacterium | reverse complement strand
GATCTCGACCTATAGGTCGAGATCTCCGCGCCAAAACAAGAGTCAGAGGACCGGGAGCTCGATGCCGTTGTGGATATGGGGGTCGTCGAGGGCGGGGGCGTCGGCGCTGGCGTTCACCTCTTCGACTCCCGGGACCCTGTCCATCAGGATGCGCTCGATCCCGGCCTTGAGGGTCATCATCGAAAGCGGGCATCCGCCACAGGCGCCCACCATCTGCAGGTTCACCGTGCCCCCTTCTGTCCCGAGCAGTACCAGGTCGCCACCATCGGCCTGGACCGCAGGTCTGATGTAGTCGAGTGCCTCTCGCAGCTTGTCCACATCGATGGGCCCGTCGGGCACGGCACTGCTCGAAATGGTCACCGGTGTTGCTTCTGGCATCGTCTTTGGACAACCCTTGCCTGGTCGGGGTTGTTCCTGATTCTACCGCGGGCCCTCGCCTCGTCAGAAAGGCTGGTCGGGGAGACCGGGACGGACGTATCGATCGAGTACCGGGGGCACCACCACCAGGCGGCCCTCCTCCCAGTTGAACCGCCAGGCACCCGGGTCCGGCACCTCCATGGCGACACCGTCGAGGGTGACGCCAAGAACCGAGTCGGTGGCGATGCTCACCGAGCCGGCTCCGATGACAAGACCCACCGCCACCTGCTCGGGGAGGAACTCGACTCCCGGCACCGGGGTGAGGCCACCGAAATAGTGGGCCAGGATCTCCTGGTAGCCGGTTCCCTGCTCCGCCATCGCCTGAGCGCCGAACTGAGACATTCCGATCAGATGTCCCCAGCCGCCTCCCTCCACCACCCAGTAGTGCCGGATGTCGAGGGCGCCATCCGGATAGTCAATGCGCACCTCGCGATGGATCGAGTACTCGGGGCTGAGGACGGTGGTGGGATAGGTCCGTCCCTCCGGAGTCGAGGCGGGGAGATGCTCGGGCATGATCGAAGCGGCTTCGTTGATCCTGCTCCGGAGGCTCCAGGTGTCCATCGACACGGTGCCGGTGTCGGAGACGATGTCGATCATCCATGGCCCCTCTCCGTTCTCGGTGGTCCGGTTGATGATCGACCTCACCCGGCCACCGGCCACCTCCGCCTCGTTCAAGAGACGATCCATGAGGTGGGCGGGGAGCTCCCACGACCAGCTCACGAAAGGGCTCTCCTCGCCCGGGGAGGGCACGCCGACCAGATAGGGCGCAGGCGTCGAACCGGGCCAGATGTCCTCGATGTTCCGGGTGCGCCCCCCGGTCGTCGAGGAGTAGAAGGCCCGGGCCGGCGCGCCCTCGTAGACCAGGATCTCACCCGAGGTCCGGGCCACCGCCTCCCGCCAGCGGTCACCGTCCTCGCCGAGCACGGGGTCGACCCCGGCGTAGACCTGGCAGGCCGCGGTGGCGCAGATGTCGTAGCCGATCCGTCGCCCGGTCTCGGTCCGGCCCCCGGACAGTGTCCAGGCCAGGTAGGTGCGGGCGGCGACGGCCTGGGCGGCCAGGCTCTCCTCGTGCCAGCTGAAGGGCACCTCCCTGATCCCCTCCAGATAGGTGTCGAGAGCCGACACCTCCACCACTGCCACACCGTCGGATTCGGCGGTGATCCGGATCGGTCCCCGATAGCGACGACCGTTCAGCTCCAGGTATCCGTCACCGGCGACGGATACCTCTACGTTGGTGCCCTCGGGAAGGGCGGCGAAGGCGGGTTGGGCGAGCGTTACCAGCAGCGACAAAGCCGCAAGCAGGGCCCGAAGAAAGGTCACGCCCTCTCGATTCTCGCTCCCAGCTCCCTCAGCCGTTCGGGGAAGTTCTCGTAGCCCCTGTCGATGTGCGCCGCCTTGCCCACCTCCGTCGTCCCTTCGGCCCGGAGACCGGCCAGCACCAACGCGGCCCCGGCCCGGATGTCGGGCGCCAGGACCGGGCACCCTGAGAGCTTCTCCACCCCCCGGATGATGGCATGCTGGGCCTCGGTGGTGATATCCGCTCCCATCCTCGCCAGCTCACCCACATAGCGAAACCGCGAGTCGTAGAGGTTCTCGGTGATGACCGAGGTTCCACTGGCCACCGAGAGGAGGGCGACCATCTGCGGGTGCATGTCGGTGTGGAACCCGGGGAAGGGAAGGGTGGCGAAATCCACCGGGGTGGGACGGTCCGGCCCCCGGACCCGAAGCCAGCCGTTGCCCTGCTCCACCGCGCAGCCGGCTTCCTCCAGCTTCCTCAGCTCCATGCGCAGGTGCTCGGGTGAGCAGCCGGTCACGGTGACGTCGCCGGCGGTGATGGCGGCGGCGGCGGCATAGGTCCCCGCCTCCAGACGATCGGGCACCACGTGATGCTCGGCGGGCGAGAGCTCGTCCACACCACGAATCCTCACCAGCGACGTCCCCCCACCTGTGATCTGGGCTCCCATCTCGGTGAGCTGGGTGATGAGGTCCTCGATCTCGGGCTCGCGGGCCGCGTTGACGATCACGGTGTCCCCCTCGGCGAGGGCACCGGCGAACAGCAGGT
>JBOGET010000034.1:0-20993 GCA_050741975.1 Acidimicrobiia bacterium | reverse complement strand
GGTCATGGTCGGCACGGCCGGTCTCTCTCCATCTCCACGCCGCACCCGAGCGCTCAGTATCGATAGATGACCGGCATGGCTCCATAGGTCGGGGGACCTGAGCCGGGCACGAGATCTGTCCCATCGCTCCGGCACACTCGTCGCTACCAATGGTCCGACGGAGGTCCGGCAATCGAGGGGAAGGGAGCACGCACATGACCGTCAGAATCGTCTGCGATTTCCACGCTGATCCAGAGTCCCAGGTCTGCCACGATTGCGGTCTCCTCGCTTGGCGCCAGCAGGAGGGCTGGCGGCTGGCACACGAGGACTTCTCCGTCCACGATGAGCTCTGGGACGCGGTGTGTCCCGATGACGCGGTCGAGTGGCTGGAGGATGGGGAGATCTTCCGTGAGGGCAGCTTCGTCCTCTGCATCGGATGCTTCGAGGAGCGGCTCGGTCGACAACTGACCAGAGAAGACTTCAAGACGCCGCCCGGACGTCGATTCGGGCTGTCACCGTCGTACCGGCTTCGGTCCCGGTGGAAGGCACGTCGGCAGTGAGGGTCGGTGCGGGTGAGAGGATTCGAACCTCCACGGGCTCTCGCCCACAGGGACCTAAGCCCTGCGCGTCTGCCAAATTTCGCCACACCCGCGTGTGGGGGTGATTTGTGTGTCGTGGAACGGTGGGCCGCCCGGGACTCGAACCCGGAACCTTAGGATTAAGAATCCTCTGCTCGGCCAATTGAGCTAGCGGCCCGATGGCATATTAAAAGGCAGGGCGATCAAGACCGAAGTGCTCCGGGAGGCTTTCGATCCACGCCATGACCGTGTTCCAGCCGTCGGCCGCGCGACGCATCCTCACGGTGCAAACGCCATGCTCCAGGTGGTTCTTCCGGTGGCCGGTCCCGGCCGGCTTGATGCACGTGCGATGGAACTTCGCGTGATCAAGGCCAGTTTCTGCCTTCCAGTAACGCATCGCCGCTGCCTCGTCGTTGCCCTCGTGGAGATGGAGCTGCAACGAGAAATCGGCGTTCGGGTCGATGTAACTGCGAAGCCAGGTAACGAACATACGAAGAGCTCTCGGGTCGGTGTTGTTGAGCGCGAGTTGATTACGCGTCTTGGCGCCTTCGGCCCAATAGAGGATCGTACCGGCGACCCAAAACGGGTCTGTTACGAGCATGGGTATCTCGGCCTTCGCGGTGGCCCGAATCTGCTCGATCTCCCCTCGTCGTTTCCGATTCGTGTTTCGAGGGATGCCCTCTCTAGATCCGGTCCTCTGGCGGATTGCGTCGTACTGTTCGGCTGTCAGCTTCACATCTCGGCACCAGGTGGCGAGGGTCGATTTCTTGACCGGGATCAGGTCCATGATCTCGCCGTAGGAGATGCCGAGCCGGCGCAGGTCCTTTCCCAGCTCGGACCGCTCCCACCGCGACAACCCATCCCAGTCCCCGATCCGACCGCGAAATTCGGCTCCCACCTCCATTGTTCTCAACATCAGAATGGGGTAGGACAGAAACCCGGGGAGAAGTACCCTGACCCGACACGGGCTGTGGCGCAGCTTGGTAGCGCGCGTGCTTTGGGAGCACGAGGTCGTCGGTTCGAGTCCGACCAGCCCGACCGAGGCTTTACAATGTGGCGTCCCGCGGGTGTAGCTCAATGGTAGAGCTCCAGCCTTCCAAGCTGGCGGTGAGGGTTCGATTCCCTTCACCCGCTCGAATGGGTCGCCCTCCGGGGCGCGGACTTGCGCCACTGCCCCCGTAGCTCAACTGGATAGAGCAGCGGACTTCTAATCCGCAGGTTGGGGGTTCGAGTCCTCCCGGGGGCGCAGAGGAAGACCCATTCGAGACATGGTGGCCGTAGCTCAGCCCGGTTAGAGCACCTGGTTGTGGTCCAGGAAGTCGCGGGTTCGAATCCCGTCGGTCACCCCGAGCGGAAGGGCGCAGCGATGCGCCCTTCTTCATGACAACCACGGAGAACAATGCCAATTACCGTCACCGAGACCGGGCCCTTCGAGCGGCTGGTCACCTTCCAACTCACCGAGGACCAGATCGCGGCCGGCAAGGCGGCCACCGCCCGCAAGCTGTCCCAGGACATGAAGCTCAAGGGATTCCGGCCCGGCAAGGCTCCACTGCCGGTGGTCGAGGCCGCGGTGGGCCCGGCCCGCCTCCGCAGCGAGGTGATCGACGACCTGGTGCCCCCGGTCCTCACCGACATCCTCAATGACGAGGAGCTGCGTCCGGCGGTCACCCCCCAGCTCGAGTCGCTGAACGACGTCGACGGTGGGGTCGAGGTGGAGGTCCGGGTCACCCTCTGGCCCAGCATCGAGCTGCCCAACTACCGGGACCGGGACGTGGAGGTGACCTCACCGGTGGTCACCCCCGAGGAGCTGGAGCTGCAAATCGAGCGAATGCTCGAGCAGTTCGCCACCGTCGAGGAAGCGAACCGACCTGCATCCAAGGGAGACTTCGTCTCGATCGACGTGAAGACGACCAGCAACGGCGAGCCGGTCGAAGGCGCCTCCGCAGCCGATCTCCTCTACGGGGTGGGCTCGGGCATGTTGATCGAGGGGATCGACGAGCGGCTGGAAGGCGTCGAGCCGGAGACGGTCCTGACTTTCGATGCCCCTTTGCCCGAGGGATTCGGTGAGCGGGCGGGCGAGGTGGTCGGCTTCGAGATCGTCGTCAACGAGGTCAAGGAGCGGATCCTTCCCGAGCTCGACGACGAATGGGTCGAGGAGAACACCGAGTTCGACACCGTGGAGGAGCTGCGGGCCGAGCTCGAGGAGCGACTGACCGAGGCCAAGCTCCAGGCGGTGTCACGCCAATTCGCAGAGCGGGCACTGAGCACCCTCGTCGACCAGGTCGAGATCGAGTTGCCCGAGGCCCTGGTCCGCTCGGAGATGGACGACCATCTCCACCGGTTCATCCATCGTCTCGACGAGAACGAGCTCACTCTCGACGACTACTTCCAGGCCTCGGGGATCGATCAGGACCAATTCCTCGACGACCTGCGCCAACAGGCCGAGCTGTCGCTGCGTAACCAGCTCGTGCTCGAAGCCGTGGCCGAGGAAGCAGGCATAGTGGTCACCCCCGAAGACGTCTCCTCCGTGCTCCAGAACTCCGCCGCCCGCTCCGGAGACCCAGTCGCCTATCTGAAGGCCATCCGGCAAAGCGGCCGGGAATTGGCACTGGCCGGTGATATTCTCAGAAACAGGGCGTTGGACGCCATCGTGTCGGCGGCGAACCCGGTCGACGAAGACGGCAATCCCGTCGATTTGAAATTGAATGTCACAGAAGTCGAGGCCGAGATCGTCGAGGCCGAGCCGGTCGGGGAGATCGCTGTCGGCGAGGTCCCAATCGGCGAGACAATCGCCGCAGAGGCGGAGGAAGAAGAAGAATGAACGACCAGTTCCAGAACTATGTCATCCCAACCGTCTTCGAACAGACCAGCCGGGGCGAGCGCTACTTCGACATCTACAGCCGACTGCTCAAGGACCGAATCATCTTCCTGGGCACACCGATCGACGACACCATCGCCAACCTGATCATGGCCCAGCTCCTCCACCTCGAGTCGGAAGACCCGGACAAGGACATTTTCCTCTACATCAACTCGCCTGGCGGGTCGATCACTTCCTTGTTCGCCATTTACGACACGATGCAGTACATCAAGCCAGACGTGAACACGGTGTGCATGGGTATGGCCGCCTCGGCGGCGGCGGTGATACTCGCCGGTGGGGCCGAAGGCAAGCGGTACGCATTGCCCCACGCCAGAGTGATGCTGCACCAGCCCCACGGCGGGGCCCAGGGCCAGGCCTCGGACATCGAGATCCAGGCTCGTCTGATCGTGCAGATGCGGGAACAGCTCAACCAGATCCTCGCCGAGCACACCGGTCAGGACTATGAGAAGATCGCCGTCGACACGGAGCGTGACTACTGGATGCTTGCCGACGCAGCCAAGGAATACGGGGTTATCGACGGAATTCTCACCCGCCGGGAGCTTGCGGCGGTAGCCTCCAAGTAAGGAGGAGGTCCAAAACTCGATGGCACGACTCGGTGACGGCGGCGAGTTGCTCAAATGCAGCTTCTGCGGGAAGTCTCAAAAGCAGGTCAAGAAGCTGATAGCCGGCCCCGGCGTCTACATCTGCGACGAGTGCATCGACCTCTGCAACGAGATCATCGAAGAGGAATTCTCGGCCACGGAGGAGATCTCCTTCACCGAGCTGCCCAAGCCGGTCGAGATCAATTCCTATCTCGATGACTACGTGGTCGGACAGGAAGACGCCAAGAAGAAGCTGGCGGTCGCCGTCTACAACCACTACAAGCGGATCCGGGGTGGTGAGGTCCAGCGCGACGTCGAGCTCCAGAAGTCGAATATCCTGCTCATCGGCCCCACCGGGTCGGGAAAGACCCTTCTCGCCCAGACCTTGGCTCGTCAACTCAACGTCCCATTCGCCATCGCGGACGCCACCAGCCTCACCGAGGCCGGCTATGTGGGAGAAGACGTCGAGAACATCCTCCTCAAACTGCTGCAGGCCGCCGACTACGACGTCAACCGCGCCCAGCAGGGAATCATCTACATAGACGAGATCGACAAGGTTTCCCGCAAGGCGGAGAACCCGTCCATCACCAGAGACGTGTCCGGCGAGGGGGTCCAGCAGGCATTGCTCAAGATCCTCGAGGGCACCGTGGCCTCGGTCCCGCCGCAGGGAGGCCGCAAGCACCCGCATCAGGAATTCATCCAACTCGACACGACCAACATCTTGTTCATCTGTGCCGGCGCCTTCGGCGGGCTCGAGGACATCATCGCCAATCGGGTCGGGCGTCGCGGTGTCGGGTTCGGGGCCGAAGTTCGAGGCAAGTCCGACAGCCGCCCGTCGGAGCTGCTCAATCAGGTGATGCCCGAGGACCTGATGAAGTACGGGCTCATCCCCGAGTTCATCGGTCGTCTTCCGGTGATGGCGACCGTCGAGGATCTCGACATGGACGCCCTGATCAGGATCCTGACCGAGCCGAAGAATGCCCTCACCAGACAGTACGCCCGCATGTTCGAGATGGATGAGGTCGAGTTGGTGTTCACCCCCGACTCCCTCGAAGCGATCGCAGCCCAGGCCATCAAGCGGGGGACAGGGGCGAGAGGGCTGCGGGCCATCCTCGAAGAGGTTCTGCTCAACACGATGTACGACCTTCCCTCCCGCACCGACGTCGAGAGAGTCGTCATCGACCGCGACGTGGTGGCGGAGAAGGTGAACCCGACATTGGTGCCGGCCCGGGAAGAGACTGGCCCGGCCGAGAAGTCGGCCTGATCGCCGGCAAGCTCCAGGCCGACTCTCCGTTCCCCGAGAAATCCGAAATCCTTCGTTTTCTCGACACCCAGCCGGTCTCGAACCGTTAACCTGGTCTCGATCGGGCGTCGAGTAATAGGGGAAAATGGGAGGCACCGATCCCGGACCTGTAGTCGGTCACCTGGGTCGCGGGTTAGCCAGTGGTGAGACCGGCCCATCCCATGACAATGAAGGGGATGGGATAGTGATGAAGAGGTTCAAGACGGCTGGATTCGGCGCGGGCACCGGTGTCCGCTCGATTGGGCCAGGGGGTGAAGGGCGATCCGGGGCTGCGGAGAACCGCGGCAGTGGGAGGGCGTTGGCCATCTCGGCGTTCATCCTGGTGACGATGCTCCTGATCGTTGCTCCTTCCCGATTTGCGGCGGCGGTCACGGTTGACGAGTTCAACCTCACCATCCCGATAGATACGCTCGTGCTCGCTCCGGAGGGATCGACAACGATCTTGGCCACCGCGCCAGTAGGGGACCAGTTTCTCGGCCTGGTCTGCACGGTTGCCGCGATGGCGGAGAACCAGGAATCGGTCCATCCCGACAATGATCTCATCGTGGAGTCGGGAAGCTCCCTGGTCACCCTCGAGGACGTGGAGGGCACCGCCGGGGGAGTTGTGATCGCCGATGGCGAGCTCGAGCTCGGCTCTGAGATCGTCGTGTCGTTGATCATGGGGCCGGACGGGGTCTTCTCGGCGGGTTTCGTGGTGCACGTCGAGTGCGTGGCGGCGGTGACCACGACCACGATCGAGGCGACGACCACGACCACGATCGAGGCGACCACTACCACGAACGGCCAGGTCGCATCGACGAGCGTGACCGCACCACCAGAGGAGACGACGTCCACGACCGTGGACGATTCAGTGCTCGGCACGGTCATAACTAGCACTACTGTCGCTGACGAGGTCGAGGACATCGAGTCGCTCCCCTTCACCGGCTCCCAGGACGGCGCCCTCCTGCTTCTGGCCGGGGGCCTGTTGGCCCTGGGTGGGGTCCTGGTTGTCGGCTCGAGGCGGGAAGAGGGCTGACAACCAGCCGACCGTTCCGACGATTGCAGGCCGGCCCGGGATTGGCTCCGGGCCGGCTCATCTCATCGAAGCCGGTATCTGGAATCGGTCACGTGCCGGGCGACAAGCCATGGACTAGTTATTTCAGACCCCTTTCCATCTGAGTCTCCCCGATGCGTTGACAGTCCATGGGTGCCGACTGAGTATGTGGTGGCTGGTCACGCTAAGTGGTCAAACCCAAAAGGGTAGGGAGGCGTGGAAACCAGACCTGCAAAACGGTCACCTGGGTCTGGTGGAGCTAGTGGTGAGACCGGCCTGTCCCCAGGAAACGAAGGGATAGGGAATTCATGAGGGAGACGACCTCGGTCGTCTGGGGCGAGGCAGCCGAGACGCGCCAATGGCGCGTCGTTTGCGTTGGGGGCGAGACATGAGTTTCGTCACTACCCCCCACCGCCGATGGCTCGAACGTCTCACGGCGACTCTCTCCGCATTTGCGGTCTTCATGTCGTTGATGGTGATGCTGGCGCCGGCTGCGCTGGCTCATCATCCTGAGATATCGGCCGGCAAGACCTGCGTAGATGACAAGCCATACGTCCATTTCGATGCGATCAGCTGGCGAACCGATGGAGGCAGCGGATCGGGTCACCCCGACATCCGCATCGAGGTGCGGGTGAATGGCACCGGTGCTTGGACCGAGGTCGCCAGCGACGCGTTCAACGCGGGCAATGGCTACCAGTTCAGCGGTGACTTCGATGCGAGCGACTATTGGGGCAACAACATCGAAGTGCAGGCTCGAGCAGTGGGCCCGTGGGACAACGGCGTCGGCGGCGGAGAGACCAGGAGCACGAGCATGTTCCTCGTCGACCAGGACTGCACCGACGACGTGACCGCCACCCCGCAGCCCCAAGTCTGCGCGGTGGTGCAGGGCGCCCCCCTGGGAGCGGTCAGCTTCGACATCGCTCCCGCCTCAGGCGCCACGGTGCAGGTGTACGCCAACTCGAACTACACCGGTCCGGTCGGCGGCGCCCTGGCGGATGGTCAGGCACTCGACCTGGCTCCGGGCACGTATTACTGGAAGGCCACCGCCGTCGGTGGCTACGACCTGAGCGGCCCGAGCGAGGGTTCTTTCACGATCGCGCCATGTGAGGCGTCGACGGTCGTGGTCTCCGGCCAATGCGCCATCAACCAGCAGGGAGTCCCGACGGGCTCGGTCACGGTCACCATCGACCCCACCTCCGGGGCCACGGTGCAGATCACCGGTCCCGGTGGCCCATACGACTTCTCGGGAAGTGGCGGGTCTCAGGAGCTGGCCCCGGGCACCTACGACTGGACGGCGACACCGGGGAGCGGCTTCACCCTGACCGGTGACACCTCGGGTCAGTTCACCATCGACCCCTGTGTCTCTTCGGTGACCCTGGCCACCACCGCCTGTGCGGTGAATGCCAGCGGTGCGCCTCTGGGCTCGGTCACGGTCACCATCGACCCCTCCTCCGGGGCCACGGTGCAGATCACCGGTCCCGGTGGCCCATACGACTTCTCGGGAAGTGGCGGGTCTCAGGAGCTGGCCCCGGGTGCCTACGACTGGACGGCGACACCGGGGAGCGGCTTCACCCTGACCGGTGACACCTCGGGTCAGTTCACCATCGACCCATGTCAGGCCACGGCATCGGTCTCCGGAGCCTGTCTGCTGGACGGGGATGCCGGTAGCGGGCTGATCGAGGTCGAGATCTCCACCCCTGGTGCGGTGACCGTCGAGATCCTCGATGGATCCACCGTGGTCGGAACGCTGACCTCCAGTGGCAATGTCACAGTTCCCGAGGGCAAGACCTATACCTGGTCTGCAGCGCCATCGAGCGGCTATGCCATGGTCGGTGCCGATGGGGGGTCGGTGCTGATCGAGGCCTGCAGCCTCTCCGTCTCGATAGTGGTCGCCGGAGTCTGTGAGAACGACGTGCCGATCCTACGCTGGACGGTGACGCCTGTCGGCTTCACAGCCACGGAGACGACCATCACCTGGCTGGAGATCGATCCTGCCAAGCCACTCCACAGCAGTGTTCAGCCCCTCTCGGGCGAGATGGTGTGGCCAGGCGCCGTGGTCGGGAACGGCAAGGCGGTCGATTGGCCCGGGTGGGTCTACGTCGACAAGGTCACGAAGCAGCCGATACCGCTCGGCACCGAGGGTGGCACCTTCATCCAGGGAGCCGACGGATATGAGAACACCCGGCCCACGACCATGGTTCAGTTCGAGGTCAACCCGACCGCCGTGGTCGAGGTCGATTACCCGGGGGGCATACCAACCTGTGCCGGCCCTGACGAGGTGCTCGCCGGGGTGATCGACAACGACGATCCGGTCGACGACGAGGTGGTGGCGGTCGAGCTGCCGTTCACCGGCATCGACGCCGAGCTGCTGTTCTGGGCCTCAGTGGTCTTGCTCGGATCCGGTCTGTTCTGGGTGCGCTACGCGAGACGGCGTGGCGAGGGCTGACCCAGCAGGTCGGTCCATGGGAGAGACGAGAAAGCCCCGGGATTAACCTCCCGGGGCTTTTCTCATGGACTACCCAGAAGCTCTCGCCTATCTCGACCGTCACATAATCCTGGGGATCAAGCCTGGTCTGGAGCGCATCGAGGAGCTTCTCGACTACATGGGGCGGCCCGAGGACGGCTATCCGATCATCCACGTCGCCGGGACCAACGGGAAGACATCCACTTCCCGCCTTGCCACGCTCCTGCTGGTCGCCCACGGTCTGAACACCGGGACCTACACCTCACCACACCTGCAGAAAGTCGAGGAGCGTCTCTCGATCAACGGCCGTTCCGCCAGCGAGGAGGAGTTCGCCCTCGCCATCTCCGACGTCGCCGCCTTCGCCGACCTGAGAAAGAAGGCAGGCGGAGAGGCCAACACCTACTTCGAGCTGACCACGGCCGCCGCCTTCGCCTTCTTCGCCGACCAAGCGGTGAATGCCGCTGTGCTCGAGGTGGGGCTGGGCGGTCGGCTCGACGCGACAAACGTCGTCGATGCCGAGGTCTGCGTGCTGACCAGCATCGGGATCGAGCACACCGAGTACCTGGGCGAGGACGTCGCCAGCATCGCCGGGGAGAAGCTGGCCATCGCCGGGCCCAACTCCATTCTCGTCAGCGGGCCACTGCCGGATGCCGCCCTCGAGGTGGCCGAGGGGCGTGCTCGCGACCTCGGGATACATCATCGGCGCTACGGCAGGGACTTCTCGGTGCTCGATGCCGAGCGAGGTGTCGCCGGCTGGCTGACCACCATCGGTGGTGCCGAGGAGACATACGAGGACCTCTTTCTTCCCCTTCACGGCCGCTACCAGCTGGTCAACCTGGCCAACGCCGTCGCCGCCACCGAGGCGTTGCTGGGCAGGAAGCTCGACGAGGAGGGGGTGCGAGATGCGGTCGCCGCCGCCACCGTTCCCGGACGCATGGAGGTGCTGGGGACACATCCCCTGGTGATGGTGGACGGCGCCCACAACGCCGACGGGGTGGTGGCGCTGGCCGAGTCACTGGAGGAGGAGTACCCGACGACACGATGGCAACTCGTGCTCGGTGTGATGGGCGACAAGAACGTGGAGGCCATGGTCGAGAGTCTCTCCCCGCTCCTCGCCGGGATCATCACCACGGCACCGCAGTCGGAGCGAGCGGTTCCGCCCTCGCTGCTGGCCGAGCGGATCGGCGGTCTGGTCGACACTCCGGTGCTGGTGGCCGAAGACGTCGAGCTGGCCCTCGACATGGCCCGGGCCGAGGCCGGGCCCGAGGGCGCCGTCCTGGTCGCCGGCTCGCTCTATCTGGTGGGCGAGGCGCGAGAGCTGCTCGTTTGACAAGTCGTTACCCTGCCGCACCATATGGCGATCGAGAGGACCTTCATCATGGTCAAGCCGGACGGCGTCGCCCGGGGTCTGGTGGGCGAGGTCATCACTCGACTCGAGCGCAAAGGCCTCACCCTGGAGAAGATCCGGAAGTTGGAGATCGACGAGGCGTTGGCGCGCCGGCACTACGAGGAGCATGTCGAGAAAGCCTTCTTCCCCGAGCTCGTCGACTTCATCACCTCGGGGCCGGTCGTCGCCATGGAGTGGTCGGGCGAGTCGGCCATCGCGGTGGGACGTGGCCTGATGGGGGCCACCGACCCGAGGCAGGCGGCTCCAGGCACGATCAGGGGAGACCTGGGCCTTTTGGTGACCCACAACATCGTCCATGGGTCCGACGGCGCGGAGAGTGCGGCCCGGGAGCTGGAGATCTTCTTCGGCTGAGCCTTCGGTTTCTCGTCGCGATTCCCGGTTGTCCCCGGTCGGGATAGGGTGAGATCCGCTATGGCAGAACATTGGGCCTCCCCCTACACTCCCCGGGTCATCGCGGGAGTCATCATCGGCCATGGCTGAAACCCTTCTTTCATTCGCCGGCCAGGACATGGCCATCGACCTGGGCACCGCCAACACCCTGGTCTACGTCCGCGGTGGCGGAATCGTCCTCAACGAGCCGTCTGTTGTCGCCATCAACGCCCAGAACGGGCGTGCGCTCGCCGTCGGCATGGAGGCGAAGCGGATGATCGGGCGCACCCCGGCCCACATCACCGCCATTCGCCCCCTTCGAGACGGGGTCATCGCCGACTTCGACGTGACCGAGAAGATGTTGCGCTACTTCATCCAGAAGGTGCACCGCCGGAAATGGGCCCGTCCCCGCATCGTCGTCTGCGTCCCCTCGGGCATCACCCCGGTGGAGAGGCGGGCCGTCGAAGAGGCCGCCTATCACGCCGGCGCCCGGCGGGCCTACACGATCGAGGAGCCGATGGCGGCCGCCATCGGATCCGGGCTGCCCATCGGCGAGCCGGCGGGCTCGATGGTCGTCGACATCGGCGGTGGGACCACCGAGGTGGCGGTCATCTCCCTGGGTGGCATCGTTGTCTCCCGGTCCATCAGGGTCGGTGGCGACGAGCACGACACGGCGATCATCGACTGGGTCAAGAAGGAGTACAACGTCCTCATCGGTGAGCGGACGGCGGAGCAGCTCAAACTCGCAGTGGGCTCGGCGTGGCCCTACGCGGACGAGCCGTCCGCCGAGGTGCGCGGGCGCGACCTGGTCACCGGATTGCCCAAGACGATCCTTCTCTCCAGCCCTGAGATCAGGGAGGCGATCGAGGAGCCGACGCAGGCGATCGTCGACGCTGTCAAGTACACCCTCGACAAGACGCCGCCGGAGTTGGCGGCAGACGTCGTGGAGCGGGGAATCGTGCTCACCGGGGGTGGAGCGCTGCTGGTGGGGCTGGACCATCGTCTGGCTCATGAGACGGGGATGCCCATCGTCACGGCGGCGAAGCCGCTGCACTCGGTGGTGCTCGGCTCGGGGAAGTGTCTGGAGGAGTTCGACACGCTGCAAAACGTGCTCGTGTCGTCGTCCCGACCATGACCACCTCGACCCGTCTTGGGCCATGCTGACCTCGAAGCGATCCGACCGCGCCCTCCCCACCTTCATAAGCCTCCTGGTGATCGGCGTCCTGTTGATGACGTTCGACGTGCGTCTCGAAGGTGGGGGGGTGGTCGGTGTGCTGCGCAGCGGGACCCAGGCCATCGTCTCCCCACTGCAACGGCTTGCCTCATACGTGGTGAACCCGGTGGCCAACGCCCTCGACAGCCTCTCCAATGTCGCTTCGCTCAGGGAGCAGAACGCAGCTCTGTCGGCCCAGCTGGCCGAGTCCCAGGCCGAGCTGGTGGCGGTTCAGGACCAGTTGGCCAGGCTCGACCTTCTGGAACAGATATACGACCTGGACACCGACGACGAGGAGCTGGGGAGGACCATCGCCAATGTGATTGGGTCGGTGGATGCGGCACTGATCATCGACAAGGGGACCAGGGATGGGGTGTTGGAGAGCCAGCCGGTGATCGACACCAACGGGTACGTCGTGGGCACCGTGAAGAGCGCCAGCTCCGGCAGCGCCACCATCCTCCCTATCACGGCCACCCGCGAGGGTCTTACCGTTCTCATCGGGTCTCAGACCGGGACCCTCGTATCCCGGGCGTTCACGTCGGAGCTCGGGCTGGAGATGGACTTGGACGTGTTCGAAGCCCGGGAGCCGGTGCTGGCCGGGGACCGGGTACTCACCTCCGCCGCCAGCACCGACTACCCGGCCGGACTCCCGGTCGGCGAGGTTCTGGAAGACGCATCGCCCGAATCGACCTCCTTGACCACCACGGTCCGCCCGTTCGTCGACCCTGAAGCGCTCCGCTTCGTCGTGGTGCTGGCCTGGCCGCCCGACCCGATCACGGCCGCTACCGATGACACGATTCCCGAGGAGAGCACCACCACGACGATCGATGAAGGGGCGACCACGACGACCACGACCACCCCTCAGGGCGATGATTGATGAGAGGTCGCACCGCACTGGTCATCGGCCTCACGGTCGTGATCGCGGTCGTCATCCAGACCACCTTGTTCGGTCGGCTGAGGATCGTCACCCCCGACATCGTGATGCTCATCGGCATACTCCTGGCCCTCACCCGGGTCCGGCCCGAGGCCGTGCTCGCGGTGGCCTTCATCTCCGGGTTGATCATGGACCTGCTCGGAGCCTCCCTGATCGGGCTGCGGGCGGTCGTCTACACCACGATCGCCTTCATCGCCATCCGTACCAAGGAACGAGCCGAGTTCGGGAGGGTGACCATCGCGGTGTGGGCCGGCCTGCTCACGCTTGTCGGCGTCGTCCTCCTGTTGCTGGTCGGGACGTTGTTCGGCCAGGCCAGCCTGCTCGGAGAGGGCGGAGCTAGCGTCATGATCCTCGTGCCCTTGGCCAACCTCGCCGTTGCCGCCCTGCTGGCCCCGACCTTCGTACGATTGGTCGACCGCGACCGGACAGCACTCAGGTACCCATGAAGTTCGCGCTCAGACTGACCACGCTAGGTGTGATCTTCATATCGATGTTGTCGGTGATCGGGCTGCGTCTGTGGTTCGTCCAGGTGGCCCAGGGCCCGCAGATCGCCCAGGCTGCCCAAGAGGCGACATGGGTGGGCAAGACCTCGTATGCCGCCCGGGGCGACATCTACGACCGCAACGGGAAGCTTCTCGCCACCAGTCGCATGGTTCCGGCCGTGGTGGTCGATCGCACATTCGTGCAACCGGATCAACGGGAAACCCTGATCCAGGAGCTCGCCTCCATCGTTGGTGTCGACCCGGTCGAGATCGACGCCATGTACGAGGAAGCCGGGATCAACGGCCGGTTCCAGGTGACCACGGTCTCCAACGAGACCGCCTACGCCATCAACGAGTCGCTCGATGAGCTTCCCGGGGTGGAGGTGGTGAAGGTCCCCGAGCGGGTCTATCTGTCAGGGCCGACCATGGCCCATGTCATCGGGCATCTCGGCCTGCCCGAGGAGGCCGACCTGGCGGCGCGTCCCGAGCTGGACCGGGATGTTCGCATCGGCAAGCTCGGGGTGGAGAGGATCTACGACGAGGTCCTCCAAGGCACCGGAGGTTCGGTCGAGTACCGGGTGCGTCGGGGTGAGATCATCGAGCAACGCCCGCCGGTCGACCCGGTCACCGGCAGCTCGGTCGTGCTCAACGTGGATCTGGACCTCCAGGAGCGGGTCGAGCTCGCCTTGAAGAGCGGGGTGGACCTCTCCAACTCGGTGAAGGACGCCGAGAGGGCGAGAGGGGAGGAGGTGTTCACCGAGACCCAGAGTGCGGCGGCGGTGGTGCTCGATGTCGACACGTTCGATGTCCTGGCCTTGGCCTCCTACCCGGACTTCGATCCCCAGCTGTTCGTCGCCGGCATCGACGAGACCACCTTCCAGGGCCTCAACGAGATCCGTGCCTTCAACAACCTGGCCGTCAGCGGGCTCTACCCACCGGCATCCACCTTCAAGGCGATCACCTACACCGCCAAGCTGGAAGAGGACCTGCCCTTCCCTTCCGAAGTCGAGGGTGTCGAAGGTGACCTGATCCATTGTGACGGGACTCTGGAGGGGCTGGGCCAGCTCGCGGACGGCTCCCCGGGGGTCAAGCACGACTGGTACGACCCACGCAACCTCGGCTGGCTCGACATTCATGGCGCCTTCAAGAACTCGTGCAACATCTACTTCTGGAACGTTGCCCTCGGGACTCACCTGCGGTATCAGGGCACGTCGCAGGAGAACATCCTCCAGGACTGGGCGATGGAGGTCGGCTACGGGCACGAGACCGGGATCGACCTGACCAGCGAGGCTTCGGGGATCGTTCCCACCCGCGCCCTGTTCGAGGACTGGAAGGAGTTCCAGCTCGAGAACCCGGACCGCCCGCCACGGCTCGAGCCGAACCGGCTCGACCTGGCCTCACCCTGGCTCGGTGGTGACCTGATGGACTTCGCCATCGGCCAGGGGGCTTTCACCGCCACCCCGCTCCAGGTGGCCGTTTCCTACGCGGTCCTGGTCAACGGGGGCCGGTTGATGGAGCCGAGGGTGGTCCGAGAGACCATCGACGGCAACGGCAACATCACGCCCATCGATCGCCCCGAGCCGGTGATCGTCGATATCGACCCTGCCACCCGTGCCTCGCTGCTGGCCGATCTGGGAGCGGTGGTCAACGGTGGGACCGCGGCCGCCGCTTTCAGCGACTTCGGCGAGGGGGTGGAGAACGTCGGAGGGAAGACCGGGACGGCCCAGGTCTCGGCTACCAGGGACAACCATGCCTGGTTCGTGGGAGTGGCCCCCTTGGACGACCCCCGCTACGTCGTGGCCATCCTCATCGACGAGGGGGGTTCCGGCGGGCAGGTGGCGGCCCCGGTGGCCCGTCACATAATGCAGTACCTGAGGGGCAACGAGCCGACACCCATCGTCGAGGGCGAGGAGGCTGACTGAATGGCAGTCATCTCCCGGCTGCGCGAGGTGGCAGTCGACCGGCGTCGCAACAAGTCGGATCGGATCCTGTTCGGAACGATGATCGCCCTGTCGGCCTTCGGCCTCCTCATGATCTACTCGGCGACGAGCACCAGCACAGGCTCGGTGGGGATGGAGCGGCAGATGATCTTCGTGGCCGCCGGACTGACCGTCTACGCCATCGTCTCGAACATCGACTACCGGGAGTACAAGAACCTGATCCCGATCGCTTCGATCATGGTCCTGATCGGGTTGTTCGCGGTCTATCTCTTCGAGCCCATCCGCGGCGCCCAGCGCTGGATCCCACTCGGGCGCTTCAACCTCCAACCGGCCGAGTTCGCCAAGGTGGTGGTGATCTTGCTGCTGGCAGCCCTCCTCTCGCCGAGCAATCGTGACGAGATCGGCAAACGACAGCTCACCTGGCCCACGGTGTTCCGGGCGATACTCATCGTGGCCCTGCCGGCCGTCCTCGTCCTCTTCGAACCCGACCTCGGCACGACGCTCGTGTTCGGGTTCATCCTCTTCGTCATGCTCTTCGTGGCCGGGGCGACCTGGCGCCACATGCTGGCCCTCACCGCAGCGGCCGCTCTGAGCGTGGTCGTCACCCTGGACCAGGGATGGCTCGCGGGCTATCAGCTGGACCGGATCCGGGTGCTCTTCGACTCCAGCGTCGATCCCCAGGGCATCGGCTACAACATAGAGCAGGCGAAATACGCCGTCGGGTCGGGTCAACTGTTCGGGCGGGGCTTGTTCGCCGAAGGCACCCAGACCTCGTTCGAGTACGTGCCCGAGCAGGAGACCGACTTCATCTTCACCGCCGTCGCCGAACAGCTCGGATTCGTGGGCGGGATCCTGGTCGTCGCCGCCTATGCGGTGATCATCTGGAGGCTTCTCGTCATCGCGGCCAATGCCCGGGATCGGTTCGGGGCCCTGATCGCCGCCGGCCTGGCCGCAATGATGGTCTTCCATGTCTTCGTGAACGTCGGGATGACGATCGGGATCATGCCCGTCACCGGCATCCCTCTTCCCTTCCTCTCCGCGGGTGGGTCCTTCTACCTGGCGATGACACTGGCGCTCGGAATGGCCAACTCGGTCTGGCTGATGCGGACCCCGGTTCCAGGGGAGAATCAGCTGTTTTGATTGCCGGCCGACTTCGCCCCTTGGCGGGGGCTGCCGCTCCAGGCACTGGTGGTCTACGCTGACCGGCGATGTTTCGACGCGGTGACGAGGGGTGGGTCGAGGTCATCTGCGGGCCCATGTTCTCCGGGAAGAGCGAGGAGCTGATCCGCCGGGTCACCCGCTATCAGATCGCCCGTGTGCCGCTTCAGACCTTCAAACCACGGCTCGACGTGCGGTACGCCGACACCGAGGTCGTCTCCCATTCCAGTCTCAAGGTGGAGGCGATCCCGGTGGAGACCGCTGCGGAGTTGCTCCGTCAGGTGGAGGACGGCACCCGGGTGATCGGCATCGACGAAGGGCAGTTCTTCGACGAGGGGCTGGTGGACGTCGTCGAGCAGCTGGCGGCCGCGGGTAAACAGGTGATCGTCGCCGGTCTGGACACCGATTACCTGCGTCGCCCGTTCGAGCCGATCCCGACCCTCTGTGAACGAGCCGAGTACGTGACCAAGATGCTGGCCGTCTGTCACAAGTGCGGTGGCCCGGGCATGTACACCCAGCGCATCGTCCACTCGGACGACCTGGTGGTGCTCGGGGCCCAGGGTGCCTACGAAGCGAGGTGCCGGGTGTGCTACGACCCGACCGAGCCGGAGCAACCCGAGCTAGACCTGGTCGGTGGGTAGGTTCTGTGTCGCATATCTGGTAACCTTGGTTCGTCCGCCAGACGCGACATCTTCCCCTCTTCGGAGTGTTTCGTTGATGAGCACCCACGCACACCGGTCACCCGGTGCGGCAATTGACGGTTTTCATGGCGCCCACCCCCATCCGGGGCGGACGCTTGGTCGCTGTCTGGCACACCAATTTGGATGCGGTGGCTCCCGCCAGGACTCATGCCTCCGCATCACCCGCAGTATCGACTCTCAGAGGAGTGAGACCACATGGCTCTATTTCGCAAGAAGAGCCCACAGATCGTTCGGAGATCCTCCACGGAAGGGACCGTCGAGGAGCACAAGACCGTCCGTGTCAAGGGACGAAAGGTAGAGGTCACCAGGGTCGAAGCCCGACCGGCCCCGGCATCGAAGACCAAGAAGGAAAGACGGCACCAGCCCTCGAACAAGGGCGGCGCCAACCACGGCAGGAACGGGGTATCGACCTCACGCACCAGGTCGCGGAGACCGGTCGACGACGAGGTGATCGTCCCCGTCGAGAGCGGGCGCAAGCAGATGCTGGTACGGGTGAGCCGGGGGCAGACCCAGATGGTGATCCTCGAGGGCCCAGTCCTGGTCGAGCACTACGTCGCCCGTGAGGAATCCGGCTCCGTGGCCGGCAACATATATCTGGCCAAGGTGCGGAACGTGCTGCCCGGCATGGAGGCGGCCTTCCTCGATTTCGGGGCTCCCAAGAACGGAGTTCTGTACGCATCGGATGTCGCATCCGACGGCAAGGCGAACGGCCGCTCGACCCGGCGCATCGAGAGCGTCCTCAAGGAGGGCGACGAGGTCCTGGTCCAGGTGACAAAGGATGCAATGGGGGCAAAGGGGGCCCGTCTGACGGGCATCCCCTCGCTCCCGGGACGTTATCTGGTGCTGGTCCCGGACTCGGACAGTGTGGGGATAAGCAGGCGGCTGCCCGACGACGATCGGTCACGTCTCCGCGATGCGATCAACAAGGTCCGCCCCGACGGGTACGGCGTGATCGTGAGGACCGCCGCGCTTCATGCCAGTGCCGAAGAGCTCGCCGCCGACATCTCCCGTCTGCGCAAGGTCTGGGACCAGATAGGTGAGGCGTCGAAGAACGGAGGCGCTCCTCGTCTCGTCCACGAGGAGCCCGACCTGCTGATCAAGGTCATCCGGGAGCACTTCACCGCCGACTTCCGCAAGCTCCTGATCGATGATGCAAGGTCCTACGAGACCGTGGTCGACTATCTGGGCGGCACCGCTCCCGATCTCGTCTCCAAGGTCCAGCATTATGTCGACGAGGTCCCGCTCTTCGAGCGCTATCACGTCGACGACCAGCTCAAGAAGGCGCTGGACCGCAAGGTGTACCTGCCTTCTGGTGGCCACCTCGTCATCGACCGGACCGAGGCGCTCACCGTCATCGATGTCAACACCGGGAAGTTCGTCGGCTCGTCGAACCTCGAGGAGACCGTGCTGCAGAACAACCTCGAGGCCGCCGAGGAGATCGGTCGCCAGCTGCGGCTGAGGGATATCGGGGGGATCATCGTCATCGACTTCATCGACATGGAGACGGTCGACAACCAGCAGTCGGTGTTGCGACGGCTCAAGGAGACCCTGGCCAAGGACAAGACCCGGACCCAGGTGTTCGAGGTGTCGCACCTCGGGCTGGTGGAGATGACGCGAAAGAACGTCTCGGCAGGTCTTCTCGAGCAGTTCTCGTCGAAGTGCGAGGAGTGCGGTGGGCGCGGCATCATCATTCACGAGCATGCAGAGGCCGCCCAGGACCTGGTGGAGGACTACTCCGTGGCGGAGTAGTCCTCGTCGAACGTCGTGCTCCGGCTTGGCGATATACGTGCAACGCCGGTACGATGACGCTCGAATTCCCCTTCTCCCAGAGGTTTACCCATGTACGCCATCATTCGCGCCGGCGGCAAGCAGGCCAAGGTGCAGTCGGGTGATGTGATCGAGATCGAACGCGTGAAAGGCGACGCAGAAGAGCTGTCTTTCGCCCCGTTGCTCATCGTGGACGACAAGGGCAATGCCGTGTCAGATCGCGGCGCCCTGGCCACGGCCTCGGTGACCGCCAAGGTCCTGGGCGAGTCCCAGGGCCCGAAGGTCGACATCTTCAAATACAAGAACAAGACCGGTTATCGCCGCCGGCAGGGTCATCGCCAGGTATACACCCAGATCGAGATCACCGAGATCAAGCTCCCCGGTGCCAAGGCCAAGACGGCATCAGACAAGACGGCATCTGACAAGACGGGCGCGGCCAAGGCCGCCGACGAGAAACCGGCCACCACCAAGACGACGGCAGCCAAGGCGAGTGAGGCCAAGACCACCACCAAGTCCACAGGGGCCAAGCCGAGTGGGGCCAAGACCACCACCAAGGCCACGGCGGCCAAGCCGAGTGGGGCCAAGACCACCACCACCAAGTCCAAGACCGACAAGTCCCAGGAGGAGTGAGATGTCCAAGACCAAAGCAGGCGGTTCGTCGAAGAACGGCCGCGACTCCGCCGCCAAGCGACTCGGGCCGAAGGTGTTCGACGGCGAGTTCGTCAGCGCAGGCGCCATCCTGGTGCGTCAGCGAGGGACCAGGATCCATCCCGGCGTGAACGTGGGCAAAGGCAGCGACGACACCCTCTTCGCCACTGCGCCTGGCACCGTCAAGTACGGATCCCGGGCCAAGCGGCGTCTCGTCGACGTCCTGCCCGATTGACCGGCCCGAACTAGCTTCCGGTCGTGTTCGTCGACCGGGTCCGTGTCAACCTCCGTGCCGGCAACGGCGGCGCGGGGGTTGTCTCCTTTGTGAGGGCCAGGGGAAAGCCAAAAGGCAAGCCGACCGGGGGCAACGGGGGCCCGGGCGGGTCGGTGTTCCTCAGGGCGGACCCTTCGGTGGCCACCCTCCTCCGCTATCAGCGCAACCCGCATCACGCCGCAGGTCATGGCACCCATGGCGAGGGCGACCTTCGTCATGGCCGGGCCGGTGAGCATCTGATCCTCCCCGTGCCTCTCGGGACCGTGGCCTACGACGAGAAGGGGACGATGATCGCCGATCTGGTAGAGGCGGGCCAGGAGATAGAAGCCGTCCGCGGCGGGCGGGGCGGTCGGGGGAATGCCGCCTTCGTCAACCCCTCCAATCGGGCCCCGGGTGTGGCCGAACAGGGTGAGTATGGGAGGACCGAGGTGTTCACCCTGGAGTTGAAGCTCCTCGCCGACGCCGCTCTCATCGGCTTTCCCAATGCCGGCAAGTCGACCTTCATCTCCAAGGTGTCCGCCGCCAAGCCGAAGATCGCCGACTATCCGTTCACCACCCTGGAACCGAATCTCGGCGTGGTCGGCTTCGACGGTCGCGAGTTCGTTCTCGCCGACATCCCCGGTCTCATCGAAGGGGCCGCATCCGGGAGGGGCCTGGGTCACGAGTTCCTTCGCCATGTGGAACGGGCCCGGGTCCTGGTGATCCTGCTCGACCCTGCCCCGACACAGGAGAGGGCCCCCGCCGAGCAGTTGGAGATCCTGAGTCGGGAGATCGCCGAGTACTCGTCGGAGATCGCGGCGCGGCCCCGTGTCGTCCTACTCAACAAGTCGGACCTGGGAGACCTTAGCGAGCAGGCCGCCTCGCTCGGTGCGATGCCGGTCTCGGCGATGACCGGAGAGGGGGTCCGGGAGGCGCTGCACGTCATCGCCGACATGGTCGAAGAGGCGGAGCGAGTGGCTCCCCAGCGCAAAGGCTTCGTGCTTCACAGGCCGTTGGGGCCGACCTTCACCGTGCGCCGGGAGGAGGGGTGGTGGCGGGTCGAGGGGCTGGCCGCCGAGCGGGCGGTGGCGTTTGCCGACTTGACGCTTGCCGAAGCCTCCGACATGGCGGCATGGCGTCTCTCCCGTCTCGGTGTCGACCAGGCGTTGCTCGAAGCGGGGGCGGTGGAAGGGGAGGAGGTCAGGATCGGAGACATCTCCTTCGAGTTCCTCCCGGAGCGGGAGGAGGAATAGGGAGCCCCCCGTTCGTTTTGGCGCGGAGATCTCGACCTATAGGTCGAGATC
>JBOGET010000033.1:0-3853 GCA_050741975.1 Acidimicrobiia bacterium | reverse complement strand
GTTCTGGACCACCAAGATCGGAGTTCTCCAAGCCGGGCTCCTCGACACTCCGTTCTCACTCACCGAGGCCCGGGTCATCTTCGAGCTGGCCCAGGAGGAGAGCACCGAGCTGGCCGACCTGCGCCGCCTTCTCGGGCTCGACGCCGGATATGTGAGCCGGCTCGTGGCCGGACTTCGGGACGACGGGCTGGTGGAGACCACCACCAGTGCCGAGGACGCCCGGCGGGTGGTGCTCCGTCTCACGAAGAAGGGCCAGGAGGCATTCGGCGACCTGGACCGCCGCTCGGTCGAACAGGTCACGGCCATGCTCGACGAGCGGGGCGAGGAGCAGCAGCGTCGCCTGGTGGCGGCGATGGACACCATCCAGCACGTCTTCTCCCCCGCCCCGGTGCCAGGGCCGTATGTGATCAGATCGCTTCTCCCCGGCGACCTGGGCTGGGTGGTGCATCGACACGGCGCCCTCTACGCCGAGGAGTACGGGTGGGATCAGGACTTCGAGGCACTGGTGGCCCGGATCGTCGCCGATTACGTCGACAACCATGACCCGAGACGGGACAACGCCTGGATCGCCGAGATCGACGGCGAGCCGGTGGGTTGTGTCTTCTGTGTCCACCGCGACGAGGAGACGGCCCAGCTCCGGATCCTGCTCGTCGAGCCGAATGCCCGTGGCCTCGGGATCGGGGCCCGGCTGGTCACCGAGTGCATCCGCTTCGCCCGCCGTGCCGGCTACTCGAAGATGATGCTCTGGACCAATGACGTCCTGATCTCGGCCCGTCGCATCTACGAGGGCGCCGGTTTCGTGCTGACCCATGAGGCGCCCCATCACAACTTCGGCCACGACCTGACCGAGCAGGTCTGGGAATTGGACCTGGCGCGGGTCGAGGGTTGACCCGGGCTTCAGACCATGGCGACCCCTTACCTCAGTTACGCAGCGCCGGTCCTCAGTGGGCAGGGACCACCACGTCGATCCAGACCAGGCGGTGATCCGAGCTGGGGAAGGGGAAGACCCCGGTGAGCTCGAAGAAGGGCTCGCCTTCTGCCGGCCAGAACACGGCGCCGTCGACGATCCGGAGCTGTTTGGAGGGGAGGACATAGTCCGCCCTCAGGATGAGCAACGTCGATCTTCGCATCCGAGTCCTCCTTCACGCTCCGGGGCCGACCCGGAACGGTCGGCGAACCGGCTCTTTCCCCGGGATCGGCGGGTCGGAAACGGGAGGAGAGATGTGTGACCGCCATCACCTCCCGTCTGAGCTCAAACGTCCTCGACCGTGGCTCGCTTCAACCGGACCAAGAGGCCGACCCCGACCGGGGCCAGGAGCAGGACGACGAGGGCGCCCAGGGTCGCCTTGGCGCCCCAGTCGGTGAGCCCGACGCCGAGGACCAGGACGACGCTGGCATACATCGCCGCCTCCGCAGTCCGATAGTCCAGAGGCTGGGCCCGCCGCGCCGCGAGGGTGTGGGTCAAGGCCGACACGGTGAGCATCGCCGCGGCCAGGGCCCCGACCAGGAGCCAGCGAACTGCATCGGGCAATGCTTCGGCGGCGTGCTCGACCGTGTTCAGCACCCCGGCCCCACCGGCGGCGACGGCCGCTACCAGCGGGAAGTGGAGGTTGGCCCAGACCTGGGTCCTTCTGGAGATGGGCGGGTGGTGGGAGACCAGGTCGAAGTAGATCCACCACAGCCCGATGGCGACCAGCACTCCGAGCAGCCCGATCACGATGCCGTCGGTGCCCAGCACCTCGATGTCGGCCATCCCGGTGATCGCCCCCACGATGACCTCGCCGAGCACAATGATCACGAACAGGCCGAGCCGCTCCACCAGCGACGGGGTCACCGCGATCACAGCCTCGCCCGGCTGGCTCTTCGGCGGGGTCCAGCGGCTAAATGCGATCACCTGGCCCATCACCTGGACGACCAGGCCCAGGGCCCACATCCAGTAGCGGCCGGGCGCATCGACGAAGACACTGGCGACGAAGAGCAGGGCCGAGACCAGATAGGCGGCCGAGTAGGGATTGGAGGCGGGGCGGTGCGAGGGGTCGTGAAGACCGGTGCGATACCAGATCACCACCAGCACCCCGACGTTGCCCGCATAGGCGAGGGCGAAACCGGGTGCCCCCGAGCCGGGGATGTCCCCCACATAGACCCCCATCACCGCCACCGCCAGCATCTGGGCGAAGGTGAAGACCCGGACACTCACGTCGTCGGTGCCGTGCAGGTCGTAGTACATGGTGCCGTTGACCCAGCAGGACCACATCGCGTAGAAGAGGAACACGAACCAACCCACCCCCTCCCAGTCCGGGTGCTCGGCGAGATGATGGGCGAGCCGGGCCACGATGACCACGAAGACCAGGTCGAAGAACAGCTCGAGGAAGGTGACTCGACGATCGGTGAGCCGGTCCTCATACCGGGCCGGCGGTTGCCAGAGACGGCGGAAGGCGGAGGGGGTGGACACCGCCGGGAAGCTACCGCACCGACTGCGCCCAACCTCCATCCCGTCTTCACATCGTCTTCACATTCGAGCCCCATGATGATCCCGAGTCTCGAATGAGAAAGGAGTAGAGAGACATGAGAAAGAACGTGATCGGGACAGTCCTCGTCACCATCCTCGTCCTGGGTGCCCTCGGCGCCATCGGGTTCGGCGTCTACCAGACCGGCTTCCAGCATGGCCTGGTCGAGAATGGAGCCGACGTGGTGGTGAACAGGGCCGGTCCCGACATTCATCGAGGTTGGTGGGGGCCAGGCTGGGGATTCGCAGGGTTCGGCTTGTTCGGCCTCTTCTTCAAGATCCTGTTCCTCTTCCTCATCGTCGGTCTGATCGCCCGTCTCTTCTTCGGCCCGCGCCGTTGGGGATGGGGTCCCGGCCCCTACGGGGGCAGGGAGTGGCACGAGGGTCACGATTCCCCGATGGAGCAACGGCTGAGCGAGTGGCACGAGAAGGCCCATGGCGACCAGCCGGAGGGAAAGCCCGACCCGGATCAGGACACCTGAACCGGCTCCGGCGGCGACAATGACCGGTGTGTCCAAGATCCTCGTCGTCGACGACGAAATGAAGATCGCCCGCCTGGTCAGGGACTACCTGACCGAGGCGGGCTTCGACGTGGCCCTGGCCTCCACCGGCCCCGCCGCAGTGGCCGCGGCCCGGTCGGACCGGCCCGATCTGGTGATCCTCGACCTCGGTCTGCCCGGTATGGACGGATACGACGTGACCCGGGCGATCAGGGGGAAGTCGGCGATCCCGATCATCATGCTCACCGCCCGAAGCGAGGAGACGGACCGCATAGTCGGTCTCGAGCTGGGAGCCGACGACTACGTGGTCAAGCCGTTCAGCCCCCGTGAGCTGGTGGCCCGGGTCAAGGCGGTGCTGCGCCGCACAGGAGGCGAGGTGGGTACCGAGACCATCCGGGTCCGGGACGTGGTCATCAGCCTCCCCCATCGCAGCGTGGAGCGGGACGGTGCTCGTGTCGAGCTGACTGCGTCGGAATTCGAGCTGCTCAGGGTCCTGGCCTCCAACCCGGGCCGGGTCTTCACCAGGGGCCAGCTCCTCGACGCCATCCGCGGTGTCTCGTTCGAGTCGTACGACCGGGCGATCGACGCCCACATCAAGAACCTGCGCAAGAAGCTGGAGCCCGACCCACGCCGGCCGGTCTATGTCCTCACCGTCTACGGCGTCGGCTACAAGTTCACCGATGCCTGACCCGCAATGGCACGGACCACCCTGGGCCCCGGGCGGGCCCGGACCGCCGGGCTGGGGCCCGGGCGCCCACGTGTTCCGGCGCATCATCGGGTTCTTCGTGTTCCTGATCATCCTCGGCCCCCTGCTCGGGGTGATCGTCTCCAGCCTGTTCGGCTTCCT
>JBOGET010000032.1:0-4079 GCA_050741975.1 Acidimicrobiia bacterium | reverse complement strand
CTTCTCCTTGGCGGTGTCGGGGATGACGAGACCGGACGGGGTGCGTGCCTCCGCCTCTTCGGTGGGTCTCACCACCACTCGATCACCGAGCGGCTGAAGCTTCATACTCTGGCTCCTCCTTGAACCTAGGGTTGTGGGCTTGCCAGGCGTCGACCTCTGTGGCCGGACACCCATGCATTGGCACTCAGGTACCCCGAGTGCCAATAGAACATTAGCACTCGGACCGGATGAGTGCTAATCGAAAACTTGAGTCGTGACCACTCAGATCCGAGCGGGGTCCTTGGCGCCATGTACCTCAGGTAAGGGGTTCTCCCAGGACCAGGCCCGGGTTCACATTTTCGGTCCAGTCGGTGATGCGGCCGGTAGAGAGCCAGTGGGCGCCGGCAACGCCGATCATGGCGGCGTTGTCGGTGCAGAGGAGGGGGTCGGGGATGGCGATGGTGATGCCGCGTTTGTCCGCCTCCTCGGCGAAGCGGTGGCGAAGCCGCCGGTTGGCCAGCACCCCGCCCCCGCCGCCGACGACACCGGCGACGGTGTCGTCGACAGCGTTGAAGGTCTTGTCGACCAGGACGTCCACGATCGCCTCCTGGACCGAGGCGGCGACATCGGCCAACGAGGGGAGGTCCCCGCTCTTCTGGTTCTTCTCGATGAAGGTGAGGACCGAGGTCTTGAGCCCGGAGAACGAAAAGTCGTAGGGCCGGTCGGGAAGGGCACGCGGGAAGTCGACCGCCGCCGCGTCTCCCCCTTCGGAGGCGGCGTCGATGGCGGGACCGCCGGGGAAGCCCAGACCCATGACCCGAGCCAGCTTGTCGAAGGCCTCGCCGGCGGCGTCGTCGATGGTGCTGCCCAGGGTCAGGTAGTCGCCCCATTCGGTGACTTGGACGATCTGGGAGTGGCCCCCCGAAGCGAGGAGGGACACCACCGGTGGCTCGAAGTCCTCGAATTGGAGCCGGGGGGCCATGAGATGGCCCTCCATGTGGTCGATGCCGACAAAGGGGAGATGGCGGGCCCAGGCGGTGGCCTTGGCGAACGAGTGACCGACGAGGAGCGCCCCGACCAGACCGGGCCCGGCGGTGGCGGCCACTCCGTCGAGGTCGGCGGGGTGGACCCCGGCCTCGTTGAGAGCATGATGGGTGAGGGACCGGATCGACTCGACATGGGCCCGGGCCGCCACCTCGGGCACCACGCCGCCGAAGCGGGCATGTAGGTCGATCTGGGAGGCGAGGACGTTGGAGAGGGGCTTGGTCCCCTGGACCACGGCCACCGCCGTCTCGTCACAAGACGTCTCGAAGGCGAGGATGAGCGGATTCATCCCAGCCCCTCCAGTCGCTCCAGTCGCTCCCGGTACTCGGGGCCGTCGATGTCGTGGGCCCAGAGGATGAGGGCGTTGTCGTCTCCGTAGTAGTCCGTTCGGATCCCGACCGGGGCTAGACCGAGCCGGGCGTAGAGCCCACGCGCCGCCGCGTTCTTCGACCTCACCTCCAGGGTCAGATGACGGGCCCCCTCCGCGACCGCGGCCTCGATCAGGGCCAGCATCAACCCGAGACCTACGCCCTGGCGTCTCGACCCGGGATCCACCAGCAGATTGGTGACGTGGGCCTCGTCGCCGACGACCATCACCCCGCCGAACCCGATCACCCCGTCCTCGTCGGCGGCCAGGTAGACCCGGTTCTCGGCGGCCAGCTCGTCACGGAACACGCCTTCGGACCATGGCGCCGGCTGGTTGGCCTGCTCCAGGGCAACGACCGAATCGAGGTCGTCGGCGGTCAGGGGGCGGATCACGGTCCCATTCTCGATGCACCGCGTCACAGATACCCCCTCCGGCCCTTCGGGCCACCTCCCCCAACGTCGCTTCGCCCCTGCGGGAGGACAGTGACGCCCTGCATTAGGAAGCAGGTTCACGCCGCTGTCCACGGCCCCTCCTGTCGGAGCTTGGCCCAGTTGATGGTGACGTCGGGCTCACGGAGGTAGATGGGGCGGATCTCGGTCGAAGGGGGGAACTCGTCCTTCTCATACTTGCCCCGGGCCACCTCGGCCAGGGCCACGGCATAGGGGTATCGGGGCCGGCCGATCTTGACCCGGTGCAGCCCGCGCAGCAGACCCTCGGGGAAGGACCCGGTGTCCCCCACCACCAGACTCTCATCGGGGGCGGAGTCGAGCTGGGCCCGGAGCACGTCGGGCTTGACCAGCTCGGGGTCCGTCTCCCGGACCACCCCGCCCGGCAACGGCCGGTAGCGGGCCACGGCGAACTCACCGCGGCGAACGTCGACCACCGACCAGATGAGACGGTGACCGGTGCGGGCCTCGAGGGCGATGGCGTCGACAGAGACAGCAGGGATGATCGGGATCCCGAAGGCGGCGGCCAGCCCCTGTGCCGTGGCGACTCCTACCCGGATCCCGGTGTAGAGACCGGGCCCGATGTCCACGGCCACCGCATCGAGCGCCGAGGGTGACCATCCGACCTGGTCGAAACAAAAGTCGATGGCGGGGACGAGGAAGGTGGCATGCCCTCTGGGGTCGATGCGGGAGGCGGCAGCCAGGGTGGTGGCGTCCTCGACCAGGGCCACCGAGGCCCCCGGGGTCGCGGACTCGATGGCGAGCAACCTCATGCCACCAGCCCGAGGTCACGACCGGCCCACGTGCCGCTGGGCACCATCTGGAGCACCCGGGTCCCGTCATCCTCCACCACGAAGTCGATGCGGAGGTGATCCTCGGGTATGGCCCCCTCGAGGACGTCGCCCCACTCGATGACCAGCACTCCGTCGGCGGCCGGGTCCAGGACCTCGAGGTCTTCGAACTCGTTGATCGTCCCCAGCCGGTAGACATCGACGTGGACCATGGGGAGAAATCCGCTGCGGTACTGACGGACCAGGAGGAACGAAGGGCTGACCACCTGCTCCTCCACCCCGAGACCGGCGGCGATGCCGGCGGCGAACAGGGTCTTGCCCACGCCGAGCCCACCGGCGAGCAGGACGATGTCGCCGGGTCGCAGGGTGGCGGCCAGCTTGCGGCCGACGACGCGGGTGTCGGCTTCGGTGGGGCAACGGATCTCGATCATCCGAACAATTCCATTTGAGCAGGCTCGGAGGGCGCCCCGGCCGCCTCCTCTTGGACCTCCCTGGGTGCGTCGAGGATCGACCGGACCACGGCGAAGTCCTCACGCATCTGGTCGGTGACCCGGTCCCCGCCCCGCAGCGCCGCCGCCGGGTGAAAGGTGGGGACGAGGAGAGCGCCGAGCCACCATTGGTGGGGCCGGCCCCGGAGGCGGGTGATGCCGACCTCGGTGTTGAGCAGCAGCTTGGTGGCGAAGTTGCCCAGGGTCATCACCACCTCGGGGGCGATCAGCCTGATCTGCTCCCGCAGATACCCTTTGCAGGCGTCGATCTCCTCGGTGCGGGGGTCGCGGTTGCCCGGGGGCCGGCATTTGAGGACGTTGGCGATGTAGACCTCGGGGCGTCGCATCCCGATCTCGCCGAGCAGGGTGTCGAGCAGCTTCCCGGCGGCGCCGACGAAGGGCTCGCCCTCTAGGTCCTCGTTCTTGCCCGGCGCCTCCCCGACGAACATGAGCCGGGCCTGGGGGTCACCGACCCCGAAGACGACCTGGGTCCTGGTGTCGGCCAGCCCGCATTGGGTGCAGACCAGGGCGCGCGTCTTCAGCTCTTCGAGGATCTGGATGCTGTCGCTCACCACACTCCATTGTGGCCGCTTCTGCCCGTCGGGGGCGGCGTAGCGCGGAGGTAAACGACATTCTTTATGCAGCACGTCACGCATTCGTGACGCCCTGCATTAGGAATGGGGTCGATCAGCCGGCGGCGGCCCTGACCGCCCTCTCTACCGCGGCGGCGGTGGCGCCGAAGGCCGCCTCGGCCAAGGTCTCCACGTCGCCGGCGACGGGCCCACAGGAGACGGCGAACACGATGTCGCCGTCGAACCGGGTGTGCACCGGCCGGATGCAGACGGCCAACGCGTCGTGGGACCGCACCGCCAACCGGCTCAAAGAGGAGCGGGTCATCATGGCGTCGGTGGCGAGCACGACCAGCGTGGTGTTGGCTAGAGCATCCGGGAACAGGGCGGGCGGG
>JBOGET010000031.1:0-1605 GCA_050741975.1 Acidimicrobiia bacterium | reverse complement strand
CACTCGCCATTGGATCGCGGTCGAGGACCACGAGATCGGCGAGCATACCCACCGCCAATGTCCCGCTGACGTCCTCACGATGGTTCACGTACGCCGATCCTGCGGTGAACGCGGTCAAGGCGTCGAGGAACGTGATCCTCTCCGCGGCGTTGAGCGGCGGGAGATCGGGCTCGTCGTGGTTGAGCCGGGTGACGGCTGTGTCGATCTGATCCATCACGTCGGCGGTGGACACCCCCCAATCGGAGCCCATGGCCAGGGTCGCCCCGGCCCGGAGCAAGCCGGCGAACGGGTACTGACGTCTCGAGCGCTCCTCACCGAGGTAGGGCAAGGTGAGCTCCACCTGGTCCACCCCATCCTGGGCCCACAGTGGCTGGGCGTTGGCGGTCACACCCAGGCGACGGAATCGGGGCAGGTCGTCGGGATGCACCACCTGGAGGTGACAGATGGAGTGACGTGCCGAGGTCCATCCGTTGGCCAGACGTGCCGTCTCGACGGCGTCCAACCCGTTGCGAACGGCGGCGTCCCCGATGGCATGGAAATGGCAGGAGAACCCACGCCGATCGAGCTCGGTCACGATCTCGCCGAGCAGGCGCGGCTCGATGAAGTCGATCCCGGTGTTCCCGGTGACGTTGCCCTCCCGGTCGAGATAAGGCTCGATCATCGAGGCGGTGTTGTTCTCGACCACACCGTCCAGCATGATCTTGACCCTGGTCGGGAGATACCGGCCCAGGGGCTCGGACCTCATCTGCTCCAAGTCTTCGATCTGCTCCAACCCCCGCTCCCGGTCCCACCACAGAGCGCCGACCGCGGTGCCGATCAACTCCCCGGAGCCGGCGAGGGAGCGATATGCGGTGTGGGTTGAGAGATCGACGTGTGCGTCCTGCCAGGCGGTCACCCCCTCGGAGAGGAGGTAGCCCTGACCGGCAATGATCCCGGCATGGAGGTCGTCGGCAGTGTCCACCGGGGCCAATCGCTCCACCAGGCGGGCGGCGCCCTCGTGCAGCGTCCCTTGAGGCCGGCCCTCGACATCACGCTCGATCCGCCCGTCGGCGGGGTCCGGTGTGGAGGCGTCGATCCCGGACATGGCCAGGGAGAGCGAGTTGACCCACGCCCCGTGGCCATCGGCGTTGTAGACCAGGACCGGGCGGTCGGCGACCACGGCGTCGAGCGCTTCCTTCGACGGGCACCCCCGGGGGAACCAGGTCTGCTGCCAGCCGGCGCCACGGATCCAAGTGAGGCCGGGGTTGTCGGCCGCATAGCGGGCGATGTAGGCGACGGCGTCGTCGGCGCCGGCGCACCCCGAGAACGAGCACCGAAGCCGGTCGAGACCGCTGCTCCCGGGGTGACAGTGGGCGTCCTGGAAGCCGGGAGTGAGGAGACGGCCGGCGAGGTCGATCACTCTGGTGCCGGGCCCCACCGTCTCCAAGACGACCTCCTCATCGCCCAGGGCCGTGATCCGGTCCCCGGTGACAGCGAGGGCTCGCACAAAGGACCGGGCCGGCCCGGCAGTGAAGATGGGCCCGTTGACGAAGGCAAGGTCCGCTGCCATTGGGCGCGGAGCGTACAGACGGACGACATCTCTTTTGGCGCGGAGATGTCGACCTA
>JBOGET010000030.1:0-15767 GCA_050741975.1 Acidimicrobiia bacterium | reverse complement strand
GCCGCGTACATGTCTAGCGCAGATGTCTAGCGCAGAGGCTCGACTGGTTGTGCAACCGACGGTCCCTGCTTACACCGGTGGGCTCTGTGTCTTTTCTCTTAGCCGTTCGTAGGGGGTCTGTCCGTGGAGGCCTCCGTGGGGCCGGTTGAAGTTGTAGAAGTCTTCCCACTCTTGCAGCTTGTCGTTGAACAGAGCGGTGTCATCAACGACGAGCCCATCGAGCATCCGGTAGAACTCTTCTTCGTCGATACGGTGTGATCTTTCCACTTTGCCGTTGAGTCGGGGTGTGGCTGGTTTGATGTAGACGTGTCTGATCCCCCGGTCGAGCACATGGACATGGAATCGGGATCCGAATTCTCCTCCGTTGTCGGTTTGGATCACCTCGACCCGGAACGGCAGCTTCTGGAGGAGGTAGTCGAGGAACTGGATGGCGGTCTTCTGATCACACCTCGGATAAGCGCGGAGGATCCGGAGCCGGGTGCAGTCGTCGATGGCGGTGAACTGATAGAACTTCTTGCCGGCAGCACCGACCGGGGTGATGAACTTGACGTCGACCTGGACCCGGTGGCCAGGTTGCGGCTTCTCGTACCGCTTCCACCGCTTCTCGTAGGTCTTGTGACGTTGCGAGCTGGGCAGCCGGTTCAACTCGAGACGTTTCAGGATCCGCCACACCCCCGACGTGGAAACCTCGATCTCGTGGTACCGCTTCAGATACATCGAGATCTTCCCCGGCCCGAAGTGATAGTTCTGGCGCAGGTAGATGATCTTGCCGACCACCTCAGCGCTGGTCTCATGTGGACAGTGGTGAGGTCGGGACGACTTGTCCCTCAGCCCCTCCACACCCTTCTCCTCATACCTGCGCAGCCACCTGTAGAAGGTCTGGCGGGTGATCCCGAAGTAGCGGCAGGTCTGAGCGACATTGCCGGTCACCTCCTCGGCATGGCGAATCACCGCTAGACGATGGTTCACCAGCCGCTGCTGTTCTCTCTCGGTCATCATTCTCCTTGTCCGATCCGGAGAACCCGAGCGTGTAACCCACCATCGTCAGTTGCACAGTTTTGCCTTGTTCTACAAGAAGATTCCGGAATCGGACGCGAGCGAACCCCGACCGAAGCGGAAGAGCTCAAACTTGTATTCCGCGGCGTCGTGCCCTGTTGACCGCCTTGGTGACGTGCTCTCGAAGTCATCGAACCCGTAGATGGGGCCGTGCATATGGATCTGGATCGCTTCGATCTCAGCATTGAGCGATCTCGCTCGGCTTGTTCCTTTTCGGCTCTTGATTCGGCCAAGGATCGGGCAACGCTCACATATGCGTCGATGCGTGCCACCTTATGCCGACCCGGTGACAGAGCCTCGTTCTCGGCCTATCAAAAGCCGGCCTTTTAGGCGTCTTCTTTGGGCTCGGGCCTCGCCTTTCCCACTCGCCTTCGATATAGACCCCTAGCAATGCGCTCGTTGTCTATCCGCCCGGGCTCGGATCAGCTTGACGCTTGGGAGATTGGACTGGCGCGAGCGATCACGTATCGGGGCTGCCCTTCGTCGTCGCGGACGACGAGCGCCGAGGTGACTGCGCTGACGAGCGTTCCATCCTTGCGGCGTAGCTTGCTCACACGGGCTTGGGTGGCATCGGTAGCCGCCAACTCATCTCGTCGCTCGGCCCGATCTTCGTCGCTGCTGATCGAGAACGTGGCAGCGGAAGCACCGATCAACTCGCCATCGTCGAACCCGAGCAGCTCACGTAGCTTGCTATTCACCTTCATGATCGTGCCGTCGAGCAGGACGATCGCCATCGCCGTGGGAGACTCATCAAACGCGAGAAGCGACGCGCCGATTGCCGCGCCGTCAGTGGCGTCGGGGGACGCTTCCACGCGTTGGCGGAACTCATCGGGCGGCCGGTCGAGTTCAGCGAGCGTGTAGCCGATCGCCTCCGCAATGAGAAGGACATTGTCGATCGATGACGGTCGGCCGTTGAGGAATCCGCGCACGGTGCCCGGCGATAGCCCAGTCAGCGCCGCGACCGCTACCGCATTTTGCCGCTGGGTTGCAACGGCATGCCGAACGTTCTCGCGGAGCCACGCGCCGTGATCCGTGGCTCCGGCCCTGAGCAGCCGGCGGACATCCTGAACGAAATCCCCTGGGGTCATTGACGCCCGGAGATCGTCCAAGGTCGGGGTTGCATCAGGTTGACTCATTATAGGGGTACCTCAGGGTGACTCATTATACCGGCGCAATATCTTGACACATTCCATTGGATCATGTAATAGTACCCCATCAACGAGCCGTTGCGACTTCTTTCTCGTCCGAACAACGACTGCGAGAAGAAGGGCGCGTCAGCGGCCACTGCGTCTGGGAAAAGGGAGGAAAGGACCATGGCAACAGCAACAGCGCCCGACGCGAGGACAAGACGCTCCGCGACGAGGGCCACTGCGACGGCCACACTGTCGGTACGACGCCTCAACTTCATGAGGCTCGGCTATCTGATCATGGGCGTCGGCCTCGCCGTGACGAAGTGGCCGTTGCTCATCAATCGCAGCGAGCCCTGGCCCCTATTCGAGGGAATTTCGACCTACATGCTGGTCGCAATGGGGCTCCTTGCGTTCCTAGGGCTTCGCTACCCAGTGAAGATGCTGCCCATAATGCTGTTCGAATCAGCCTGGAAGCTGATCTGGCTGGCCGCCGTCGCTCTGCCTCTGTGGACCGCAGATCAAATGGACGCTGCCACGTCGGAGGTGGCCAGTGCAGTCATGTGGGTCGTAATCGTGCTCGCCGTCATTCCCTGGCGCTATGTAGCCGCCCAATACGTAACGAAGCAGGGAGATCCGTGGCGAACAAGTGCTACGAGCCCCGTCAGCGACCCGATTTGAGGACAACGACCATGACAACAACGACTACACCGCTCAGAACCACAACAACAAAACGAATTTCGAGGGACCCGCTGAGGAAAGCCGCTCGTGTTGCGGGGGCGCTCTACCTGCTCACCTTTGTCTCGATACCAACCCTCGCTCTTTATGGGCCGGTAAAGGAGGCCGGCTACATCGCTGGTCCTGGCCCAGACACTGGCGCCTTCGTTGGCGGCGCCCTCGAGCTGATCGTGGCCCTCGCCTGTATCGGCACCGCCGTGGCCCTGTACCCGGTGGTCAAGAGACAGAACGAAATGCTCGCGATGGGATTCGTAGGCGCGAGGGTTCTCGAAGCTGCCGTCATATTCGTTGGTGTCGCCAGCCTCTGGACAATCGTCACCTTGCGTCAGGCCGGAGCCGGAGCAGACGCTGTGCTCATGGGGGAGACGCTGGTCGCGTTCTATGACCGAGCCTTCCTCGTCAGTCAGGGTTTCGTCCCCATCCTGAACGCCCTCCTGCTTGGTTCCGTGTTGTACCAATCCAGGTTGGTACCGAGGGTCCTTCCGATACTCGGATTCATAGGGGCCGCCACGCTTCTTTCTTACAACTCTGCGGTGTTGCTCGGCTTCTCTGGTGAGACGGCGGAGGTCCTAGCGTTGATCGCAGTGCTCCCGATCGCCACCTGGGAGTTCTCGCTGGGCGTCTACCTGATCGTGAAGGGCTTCCGACCGTCGGCCGTTGCCAGACTGGCGGGTCGCCCAGATCCTATGTGGCCATCTCAACCCACGTCCTAAGGAGGCATAAACATGGTTACCCAATCCCCGTCCTACCCCGCCCGCCTCAGTATCGACTTTCCCGAGAAACTGGACCGGGTCTCGACCTTTTTCCGGCTCATCTGGACAATCCCGATACTCGTCGTCCTCTCCTTGCTCACCGCGACTGCCAGTGACACCGCCACTGTGATCACCGACAGCGGCGAGGTGCTGTCCAGGGTCACGACGACGGGCTTGGGGATCACTGGCGGGCTGTTCGTGGCGACGATGCTGATGATCGTCTTCCGGCAGCGATATCCACGCTGGTGGTTCGACTTCGCCCTTGCCCTGAACAGGTTCTCGAATCGGGTCGGTGCGTATATGGGACTTCTCACAGATCGGTATCCGTCGACCGAGGACGAGCAAACGGTGCATCTCGACCTCGACTACCCGAATGTGGAACAGGACCTGAGCCGTTGGATGCCGTTGGTGAAATGGCTGCTGGCCATCCCCCACTACATCATCCTGGCAGTGCTCGCCGTGGGAGCGGTCTTGGCGATCCTCATCGCCTGGTTCGCCATCCTCTTCACGGGCCGTTACCCACGGGCACTCTTCGACTACGTCGTCGGAGTTGGGAGATGGGCCCTCCGAGTCCAGGCCTACGCCTCTCTGCTCATCACCGATCGGTATCCGCCGTTCAGCCTCCGCTGAACCACGCAAAAAACGAGAACGATCTGACAATGGACCCAGCTGTCATCACGACGACCGACAAACCAGTGCAAGGCCCCGCATCGTGGGTCTCCCAACCGCGCGGTGAAACCATGCGAGCCATCGTCCAGGATGCTTACGGATCGAGCGAAGTGTTGCGTCTTGCAGAGATAGACCTTCCCGAGATCGCTGCAAACGAGGTGCTCGTCGAGGTGGTAGCGGCCGGAATGGACCGCGGTACCTGGCATTCCATGGCCGGCAAGCCGTACCTGATGCGCATCATGGGCTTCGGTTTCCGACGGCCCAAGAACCGCGTTCCCGGATTGGATGTGGCCGGTACGGTGGTGACGGTCGGGTCCGAGGTGACCCGCTTCCAGCCCGGCGACGAGGTGTTCGGCATCAGCCGGGGTTCCTTCGCCAAGCACGCCGCGGTACGGGAGGCCAAGCTCGCCCACAAACCGGCCAACCTCACATTCGAGCAGGCGGCCGTCGTTCCAATCTCTGGGGGAACTGCCATCCAGGGATTGCGGGACTCCGGGCACATCGATGCAAGTCAGAAGGTGCTCATCATCGGGGCGTCGGGAGGGGTTGGCACCTACGCCGTGCAACTGGCCAAGGCCTTCGGAGCAGAGGTCACCGGTGTGTCCAGCCCAGCGAAGGTCGATCTAGTTCGGTCAATCGGCGCCGACCATGTCCTCGACTACACCCGAGACGACTACCTCGACGGCTCGAAGGAATACGACCTCATCCTTGACATCGGGGGAAACAATGGCCTCTCCCGACTTCGGCGGGCGCTCACCCCCAAAGGGACGCTGGTCATAGTCGGTGGGGAAGAGGGCGGCAGTCTCACCGGCGGTTTCGGCCGCCAACTCCGCGCCCTGGTGATGTCGATGTTCGTGAGTCAACGCCTGACCATGCTTGCTTCCAAGGAGCGTCACACCGACCTGGAGGCGCTGAGCACGTTCCTCGAGAGCGGCCAGGTGACTCCCGTCATCGATCGGACCTACCCCCTGGCCGAGGTGCCCGATGCCATGAGGCACCTCGAAGCCGGGCTGGCACGAGGAAAGATCGTCATCACGATCTGACCCACTCAAAGGAACTGGGATTCAAGAAAGAAAGTGGAGAGATGACTTCGATCCGGGCGAGTGAATCAACCAAGGACCTCGTCGTCTTGCCCAGCAACAGTTTGAACATCGGCCAGGTCACCAATGGCTCGGCGCGTGTTCTGCACGTTCGGGAAATGGCTCTACTCGAGCGACGCCCGGTGTGCGAGGAGGCGAGTTCATCGTGACCAGCACTCCCAGGACGCCCACCCGTGAGGACAAAGGCCTGGACCAGCCATCCCGCCCTGATTCCGGGCCGAGCCGACACATTGGTTGGATCGTGGCCGTGTCGTTGGCCACCGGACTCGTTGTCGGTCTACTTCTCGTAGCCACCCCATTCATTCCCGCAGCGGAGAGTGAGCTCACCGGGGCGCTCTTGTGCGGATTCGCGCTGGGTTGGGCGATGTTGGCCGTGCTCTCTGCCCGGTTCAGTGATCAGCCACAGCGCTGGGCGGTAGTTCCTGCCGCATTCATGGGAGTGAGCGGCCTACTCATGGTCGTGTTCGGCTCCTCAGCGCAACGTGTGCTCAGTTGGGTGTGGCCACCCGCCCTCCTGGTCTTGGTCGTCTGGATGACCGTCCGCTCCCACCAGCAGCTGGGTAGCCGAAGCAGACGCTGGCTGCTCTATCCAGTGTTCGCCGCGCTCCTTCTCGCCGCAGTGGGAGGCGGATACGAGACCTTGGGTGAAGCGGCCGACGCGAGGGCCCACCCGATGCCTGGCGAGTTAATCGACATTGGCGGACACAGCCTGCATCTCCGATGCACTGGCTCAGGCAGCCCCACCGTGGTTCTCGAACCCGGGGGAGGCCTAATGTCATCGGCGTTGGGGTGGGTAGCGCCGGCCGTTGCCGATCACAGCCAAGTGTGCGTATACGACCGCGCTGGTCGCGGTTGGAGCGAGCCAGCGGACACTCCCCAGGACGCTACCCAGATCGCAACCGACCTCCACATGTTGCTGGATCGCGGAAACGTTCCAGGACCCTATGTGCTGGCGGGCCATTCCTTCGGTGGCCTCTACGTCCTGACCTTCGCCGCCCGCTACCCCGACGAAGTCGCTGGCATGGTGCTAGTCGACTCTACCGCTCCGGCATTGGCGGCGAAACCAGAGGCGACGTCGTCCGGCGAGGAGCGCTCTTACAACATCATGGGCCGTGTCTCGGCACTGGTGTCATCCTCGGCTCGATTTGGTCTGGGCCGCCTGATCGCCCAGCTCGACTACGGCAGCCTGCCGCCGCAGTCCCGGGACGAGGCGCGAGCCAGCGCCGCGACTGCCAGAGATGTCCAGAGCACAATTGACGAGTACCTCCAGGCGACGGCCTCGATGGAGGAAGCGGCAGCACTCGTCGACTTCGCCGACAAGCCCCTGGTCGTCCTGACAGCAGGTAGCGGGAGTGACGCCGCTTGGGTGACGGCGCAGGACGACCTGGCCACATTGTCGCCCAACAGTGTGCACCGCGTCATCGACGGCGCTGACCACGCCGGGCTCCTCCGTGATGAGCAAGGCGCCGCCGCCACGACCCAGGCCATCCTCGACGTCCTCGCATCCATCCGGAACGAGGAGCCGCTGGCTGGATGATCGGCCTCACCGACGATATCCAGGGGGACAGGAGGCCAGGGAATGATGGGTGAAGCGGCCCCGGTTGTTGCCTACGCCACGGCAGCGATCCTTGCCGTCGGCTACGGCATCCTCAGCGTTGCGGTCTCCTCAATCACCCTCGCGAGGCGGGATGTAACGAGTTGAGCGCCGCACCCTTGATGAACGGCAAGACGGTGTTGATCACCGGTGGCACCAGCGGGATCGGCAGGGCAGCCGCGGTCGGCCTGGCGTCCATGGGCGCTCACGTGGGAATCATGGGGAGGGATCGGGTCCGAGCCGAGCAGGCCGCCGCCGTCATCGCCGCCGAGTCGGGCAGTCCCGCCGTCGACGTGTTCGTCGCCGACATGTCATCACAGAAAGAGGTCCGGCGACTAGCCGGCGACATCCTCGCCGCTTACCCGCGGCTCGATGTACTTCTCAACAACGTCGGCGGGTTCTGGGCCCACCGCCACTTGACCGCCGACGGGCTGGAGCACACCTTCGCCCTCAACCATCTAGCGCCATTCCTACTCACAAACCTCCTGCTGGATCGGCTCACCACCAGCGCCCCAGCCCGGATCATCACAGTTTCGTCTGGGGCTCACTACATGGGGAGGATCGACTTCGACGATCTGATGGGAGAACAGGACTACTCGGGACAGCGGGCCTACAACCAATCGAAACTGGCCAACGTGATGTTCACCTACGAGCTCGCCGGACGCCTCGAGGGAACCGGGGTCACCGCCACCGCTCTCCACCCCGGGATGACGAACACGTCCTTCAGCACCGAAGACCCCTCCCGCAAGATGGCTCCCATCGTCTTCGTCGTTCGACCCTTCATGAAGAGTCCCAAAAGAGGAGCCGATACCGCCGTCTACCTGGCCAGCTCCCCCGATGTCGAAGGCGTCACCGCCCGCTACTTCACCAACCGCAAGACCAAGAAATCCAACGAGTCTTCCTACGACGAAGCGACTACCGCCCGCCTGTGGCAGCTCAGCACCGACCACGTCGGAATCGCGGCCGATACGACACCGGCCCGAGGGAAGGCATCCTCTTGAAACCTCGGGCAACTACCAGTCAGCACCCGGATTCCCGCCATGCACCGGCAAGAGCCACGGAACCCTCCCAACCCCTCGACATCACGAAGACGAACACCGCAGGCGGCGCCAACGTCGCCTGCACCTACAGAAGGGACGCTCAATGACAACCATCCGAACAACCGCAGTCCAAGCAGACGCTCCAACTAGGTGGAACAGAGGAATTGCAGTCACCGTCGGCATCTTGTTCTTCTTCCAGCTGATCACATTTCTGATAGGCAGTTCCTTGATACAGACCTATCTGGATGGAGACGCTGGCAGGGGGACCCTGACCATGGGTGTACTCCTAGAGATGTTCGCGGGGCTTGCGGTCGTGGCAATCGGTTTCCTGATGTACCGGGTCCTCAAGACGGTGGACAGGAAGCTGGCGTTGGGATACCCGATCATGAGGGTTCTCGAGTTTGCAATCTCTGCGATCCTGGCCGTTTACCTCCTGAGCCAACTCCAGGAGTTCCCTAATCACCTGCTGTGGGTGTACATCCCCACTGGAATCGGTGGTTTGATTTTGAACTACCTGCTGTTCACATCAAGGATGATTCCGCGTCCCATCGCAGTTCTCGGCTTGGTCGGATATGCCATGCTCTTGCTCATAGTTCCGCTCGACCTCGTCGGGGGTGTCGAAGAGGGCAGTGGCGTCGGACTCGCACTACTCGCCCCGGGCGGACTGTACGAGTTCGTAATTCTTCCTATCTGGCTGATCGCAAAGGGATTCCGTTCACCCGTTGTGAGCACCGCCTGACTCGGACGTCAACGTAAGCCAACGCCGGCCCGCCATCTGGAACTCTTCTTAGAGCTCGCTTCCGTCGCAGCGGTTGATGATCTGAGATCTGACCCAGGGACACGTCCGCCGCTGGAAATCTCACGATCGAAAAGGAGCGCTATGAGCGCCACTGGTAGTACACAAGCGGAGACAACGGCAGATCAGTCACTCGTGGCCGACGTTTCCTGGCGCAAGATGGCGTTGATCGCAGGACTCAGCCTGCTGGTCATCGCGCTGCTGGCGCCTTTTGTCGTGTTTGGTGTGCTTGGGGCTCTTGTTGTGCCTGGAAACTCCCCCGCGACCTTCGACAACATCGTTGCATCCGAGGGACTCTTCCGTGCTGGCATCGCCGCGTTCCTTGTCGTGATCATGTTGGACGTCGTTGTGGCTTGGGCGCTCTATGTCCTTCTGAGACCGGTCAACCGCGCCGTGGCGCTCCTGACAGCTTGGCTGCGCTTGGCCTTTGCCGCGGTGTTCGGCGGCGCCCTGGTCAACTTGCTCGACGCGGCAGAACTCGTCGCTGGCGCTGGAGAGTCAACGCTACCGCTGGAGCAGTTGTACGCCCAGGTCATGTCTTCGATCGCATCGTTCGAAGTTGGCTGGACTGGTATTGCCCTAGCGATCTTTGGCCTTCATCTGCTTGGTCTTGGCTATTTGTTGTTCAAGTCAGAGGACTTTTCCAAGGTTCTTGGCGTGCTGGTGATCATTGCCGGTGGTGGCTACCTGTTCGACTCTTTCGGAACGATCCTGGTCGCTGACTATGGGTTGACGATCGCCATGTTCACATTCGTCGGTGAGGCTCTGCTCATCTTCTGGCTGCTGTGGAGAGCCATCAGAGGTTTCCCCTCAGATTCGGAACGCCCGGGTGAAGGGTTGAAGGCGACCCGTCTCGCCCAACCTGCCAGCTCGGCTCCCATGAGCCGATAGGAATCAGCTCGGACCCACTAGGAGGAGGCAACCACCATGGATACGCCAGACGATTGGAAGACCATCGCGCGTCGAATCTGGCTTTGGCCGGTGTCGATTCTGGTCGGGTTTCCGATCGGTGGGTACATCGCAGACATAGTCGTGGACGGAGTCGATTCGGCGGGGGCCGCGGTCGTCGCCGGTCTCATCGCGGGACTGATTTTCGGAGCGGCAGAATGGGTTGCATTGCGTCGGTGGGTCTCGTGGCTTTGGATTCCCGCAACGACCGTGGGGATGTCCGTGGGCTTGGCCGCCGGCGCGGCCCTGGTCGACTATGGAATCACCCGCAGTGACCTTGCCGTCATGGGTGCTGTCACCGGCGTCGGGATAGGCGTTATGCAGGCGCTCGTGTTCGTTCGGCACCGGATCCCAGGCGCTGTCTGGTGGGCGGTCGCGAACCCGCCTGGCTGGGCGCTTGGCTGGTTCGTGTCCTCGTATGTGATTGCGAGAAACATCGACGAGAGGTTCCCGATCTTCGGCGCCAGTGGAGCGCTCGTATTCGGATTGCTGACCTGGCTACTCCTGGCAACGCTCTTCCGAGGTGCCGAACCCGAGTTCGAGCCGCCTGCCGCCCCGGCGGTCCAGTGAACGTAGAGCTCGCCGCAGGCATTCTCCTCATCTTCCTACCGCTCGCCTTCAACGCGTGTTTCTTCCTGCTGGCGCGACGTTTCGACTACCCCGACATCCTGCGCAGCCCAACCCGAGAAATACTCAGCCGCTTCCAGGCAGGCGGAGTAGGCCTCAAGGTTCTCTGGTACGGCTTCATGCTCACCGCCGTCCTGTTCGCGCCCCTTGCCGTCCTCCTGGGACAAGTACTCGCCCGCGACGACCTGGCCATGGTGTCCTCTGCGACCGTCGTCGGCGTCCTCGCTGCGGTGGTGCAGTTCCTCGGTCTTGCCCGCTGGCCGTTCCTCGTCCCGGCGCTAGCGCGCGCCTACACCGACCCGGCGTCGACCGAGGCGACACGCGAGGCGACCAAGGTTGTCTTCGACTCGTTTCACCGCTACCTCGGAGTCGGGATTGGGGAATGCCTCGGCTATCTCCTAACCGGAGCGTGGAGCCTGCTGGTCGGCGTGGCGATGCTCCAATCGTCAGCGTTCGAAGCCTGGCTCGGTTGGCCGGGGGTAGTCATCGGTATTCTCCTGGTCGTCGGATCGGTCGAATTCGTCGGCCGCTTCGAGGAACAAGGCTGGAAGCTCGCCGGCACGATCGTCCCCATCGCGTACATCGCCTGGTCCCTTTGGCTCATACTCTCGGGACTTGTACTACTGGTCGGATAGGACGGCCTTCGTAATCGAAGGTCGCGCCAAGTACGGCATAGATCGAGGGCTATATTCTCACGGCGCTGAAGCCGCAGCGATGTCAGCGTACCGTCCGCCAACCGTCCCCACACGTCGGCTCGAGCCGCCGATGCCCAGCATTCGACCCCCGACACCAAAAGGCCCGGGCCAGGGCTGGCGAGCGACAAGCCATTGCCTCGCGACCACATCGCGACCACACGAGAACTGAAACCGACCCGAAAGACCAGGGTGACTGCGAGCTAAGAAAGCTTCATTGACCAGGCGATTCGCGCAAGTACCCAGGTAGCGGGAATGGGTGATCCTTCGTTCGCAACGAGGGGGTCACGGGTTCAAATCCCGTCAGCTCCACCACCGGTTGCGCCTTGTATTGTGAAAGTCCGGTAGGTCTGTCTCAGTCTGGCTCCGGCTGGTGTGTCTCACTTCTCGGCCCGGCTTCGGCTCTTTGGGTGACACTGGCTCCGGGACGTGTGTCTCAGTGGCTCCACGTCGGTCTGTCTGGCTGTGATCTTCACGTGGGTTCTTAGGAGCCGAGGAGGATCTCGAGGTGCTTGGGGAGCTGTCGGTGGCTGAGCAGCGTTTTCTGGCGGTGAGAGAGGTGTTGGATGGGGCCAAGATCACCTATGTCGCTGTCCGCTATGGCGTCGACCGGAGGACCGCCCTGGAGCGAGGGAGAGTCGTCGAACAGGGAACGGGCGCTTTGACAGCTCCCCAGCATCCCTATACCCGTCTCCTCGTCGATTCGCTGCTCACGATCGACTAAACACGGCCGGCCCTCCCAGTGGGGCCGGTTGCCACCCCAACCTGTTTGGAAGAGGGCTATCCCTCCACCGCGTCCCGTTCTCAGTCGGATTCTCAGTTGGCATGAAAGAGGCAGGACAAATCCCGAATGGCTCCCACCTCCTCGGACGGCGCGGTGTTCAGGGCGTTATGTGATGTGCAGTGACGCTTCATCAGAAGGCCTCGCCCGCGGCGACGGGCGGCGCCTTAGGGGCTCTGCTTTCCTGGTTGCCCGCTGCGTCCACAAGAGAACCGGAAAACGACGCAAATCAAGAGATGACATCGCGAATCCAATCACCCTGATCCGCGAGTGTTTTCTGCCCTTTCCCCAGGTCAGCGAAGTGTCGTCAAATTCGTTCGCAACGAGGGGGTCACGGGTTCAAATCTCGTCAGCTCCACGACCGATGTGGCCTTGTAGCGATTGGGGATATCGTTGATTGGCGATGTGGTGTGGACGCCTCATGTCGGGCACGCGTCCACATTTCGACCACTCGGGAAGTGGTAGACGTCGTGACCACGGTGAGCCCCTCGTACCCCGACGAGTGAGTCATCCCTCAGATCAACCACTCGTTCCCCTCAGAGACTCTTAATACTACTTGCAGATTTCGTCAGCTGCGACTCTCGCACAAGTAGCCAAGGTTTTGTGGCGCGTCCACATGATGGACACTCGCCCGGGTCCTGATTACTGGGAGCGTGTCGCTACCCGGTGGTGTCTCTCCCAGGAATCTAACCGGGGAGCTCGGTGACTCCCCACGATTCTGGGTATGCGGCCGACGAGCCGGTCGATGACCTTGGCCAGGGGCCACTTGTCGAGGGGGATCGACGTCATAGTCTCGTCGGTGAGGTCGGAAATCGGTAGTGGTAGCCTGCCCGACCGCAGCAAGCAGAGCCATAGCCGCCAGGAGGACCAGGTTGAAAGCCGCCCGAGTCGAGTATCGGGGAGGTCCCCATGCCGCCGTGGTTCAAGATGACGAGCTGGCGTTGGTGCCCGATCCGGGGACGGAGCCGATCGACCTGATCGCCGCGGAGGGCTGGGAGGGGCTGGCGGCCGCGGCCGCCCAGGTCGTCACACGGAGTGAGGTTCGGTTGCTGGCGCCGGTCGCCCGTCCGAGCAAGATGTTCGGGGTCGGGATCAACTATCGGGACCATGCCGCCGAGCAGGGCAAGGAGCTTCCGAGTCGGCCCATCGTGTTTGCCATACTGCCCTCTTCGGTGATCGGCCCGGGAGACCCGATCCCGGTTCACCCGGAGATCACAGAGCTCGACTACGAGGCCGAACTGGGCGTAGTCATCGGCAAGCGCTGCTTTCGCGTGCCGCGCAGCCGGGCCTGGGACGTGATCGGGGGTTACACCGCCCTCAACGACGTGTCGGCTCGGGATCTGCAGCGGGATGACGGGCAGTGGATCAGGGCCAAGGGGCTCGACGGGTTCACCCCGCTGGGTCCGGTGCTGGTGTCTCCCGACGAGATCGACGCGGGAGCCGTCGACGTGCGTTGCTTCGTGAACGGAGAGTCGCGCCAGAGCTCAAACACTCGCAACCTCGCCCTCGACATCCCGGCACTCATCGAGTACTGCTCGGGGGGTATGACCCTCGAGCCGGGCGACGTGATCGCCACGGGGACCCCGGGCGGGGTGGGCTTCGCCATGACGCCGCCCCGCTTTCTCCAAGCTGGCGACGTGGTCACCGTCGAGGTGGAGGGGATCGGCGAGCTGACCAACCCCGTGGGCGGCTAGTCGAGCAGGGCGAAGTAGCGGGCGGGCGCTCCCTCCCCACCCGTGACCTTGAGGAAGCCGGCGAAGAAAAGGAACCGTTCGTCGGCGGGCAACGCCGCCAGGTTGGTCATCGATTGCATGAGGATGGCCCCGGCGTCGCCGATGATCTCGTGCACCACGAACTCGCTGGGGAGATAGCTCTGCTTTTTAGCCGATCGTTCCGGGAAGCAGTCGAACCCGATCGCCTTGGCGCCGGTCTCCACCAGCCACTTGGCGGCTTCCGGGGTGCAGGAAGGCGAGCCAACGTAGTAGCGGGGGAAGTCTCCCCAGGCCACATCCGACCACCCGGTTCGCACCAGTACCACGTCCCCTTTTTGGATCTTGGGGGCCGCGGCTTCGAGATCCGCCGGGGTGATGTCGTGGTCGGGCTCGATCGGCGTTAGGTCGATGATCACCGCCTCGCCGCATGTTCGATCAAGCGGAACGTTCTCCGCCGTCTCGCCGTCCTCGACGAAATGTTTGGTGAAGTCGACGTGGGACCCGGAGTGGAGCATCATCGTGATCTCGGACACCATCCAGAAGCCTGGCTCCTTGTAGTACTCCTTGATCGCGATCGGTTGGTTGACAGAAGGCGGGCTGTAGGTGTCGGTTCCGATCGGAACGGTCAGGTCGACGATCTTCATGCGCTCTCTCCAATGCTGACGTGCGTTCCGCGGGGGGAGGGTACCCGGTCAGCAAGGGACCGGATGGCGACGACGACGATGTGGTAGAAGGTAGAGCTGAAAGACAACCCCGCCGACGTGGGAGGACGAGACCTGATGGGCGACGAGAGGAGGATCCGCTTCGGCTGCTTCTACCGAACCCTGCCCATGATGGCGGCCGAGCGGCTTGGCTTCTACCGTCGCCACGGTCTCGAAGTCGACCATCAGAGGGTCGCCTCGTCGACCCAGCAATTCGAGTTCCTGCGGGACGGAAGGTACGACGCGGTCCAGACCTCGCCCGACAACGTCGCCAACTATCGGTACAACGGGGACAATCCGTTGGGAGAGCGGATCGACGTGCAGGGGTTCATGGGGATGGATTACGGCTTGTACCTGGTTCTGGCCGCCCGGCCCGAAATCGGCTCGGCCGGCGACCTGCGGGGGCGGGCGGTCGCGGTGGATGCCCTCGAGTCCGGCTTCGCCTACGTGCTGTACGAGATCCTCGCTCGGGCCGGGCTGCATAGAGGAGAGGACTACTCGGTCGTGTCGGTGGGCGGCGTCAGCCATCGGTTCGAACGTCTCCTGGCCGGCGACCCGAGCTTCGAGGCCACCCTGCTCAGCGGCGGTTTCGAAACCCGGGCGGCCAACGCCGGTTATAAGCTGTTCGGGTCGGCCCACGACATCGCCGACCCGTACGTCGGGGCGTGGGGGGCGGCGACCCGGGACTGGCTGACGGAACGGGCCGACGACGCCACCGCCTTCGTTGGGGCCTATAGGGAAGCTACCGAGTGGTGCTTCGCCCCGGAGAACCGCCAGGCGTGCTTGGAGTTGCTGATGGAGACAGCCGACACACCGCGGGAGTTGGCCGAGCAGCTGTACGAGATCCAGCTCCGGGAGCGGGTCGGGAACGTGCCCGACGCCGGAATCGTGGCCGACGGCGTCCGCAACGTCCTCGCCCTGCGGGCGCAGTTCGGCGGTTTCGAGGAGGAGCCGGACCTCGACGCGATGCTGACCGCAGGTGCTCTCTACGACACCCGCTTCCTGTCCGGAGCCGGTTCAGCCGCTCAGGTGTGATGCAACCGGTCGAGGGGCTTCCACCTCGAGCGTCGACTGGTCCCAGAGGTCGTCCGCCCCGGGCCGGGCAGGAGGGTCGTTGGAAGCGGCGAGGTGTTCCTCCTCGCCACCGCTCTCCTCGAGATAGCGGGCAACACTGCGGTCGACGTCAGGGTGAAGATGTCGGGACCGTTGGAATGCCCGGAGTCAAGAGAAGCCGGAAGCGACCATGAGAGGGGGTCACGGGTTCACAATCCCGTCGGTCCACGTCGTGTAAAGAAGAATGGCAGTGTCTGGAGTTGACCCGCTTCGTTGGACACGGGTTTCTGCCTTTTCATGCGGCGTGGTCAGCGTAGACATCGGCGGGTGTGCGGTGTCCTAGTCGGGCTTGGTGTCGACCCCGGTTGTAGAAGGTTTCGA
>JBOGET010000029.1:0-25880 GCA_050741975.1 Acidimicrobiia bacterium | reverse complement strand
GCTTCGACCTACCCCTCACCCTGCCCGATCCTGGCGGCAGTTGGAACATCGGGTGAGGCGAGGGATAAAGGAATCCAAGAAACGCGCCACTAACCTGCGGTCTTCCTGCATTTCCCTGGAGGAGGCCTTCGATGAAGAGATACATCGTCCTGATCGCAGCGCTCGGCCTGGTGCTGGCCGCATGTGCCACCGAGGGCGGCGGCGACGGGACCGGCGATGTGTCCTGTGAGAAGGAGGATCTCACCCTGGTCCAGGAGGGTGTGCTCACCATCGGCACCGACGAGCCTTCCTTCCCACCCTGGTTCGACTTCGAGGGCGGCCCGTCCACCGGGACCGGATTCGAGAGCGCGGTGGCCTATGCCGTGGCCGAAGAGCTCGGGTTCACCCCCGAGGAGGTGGAGTGGGTGGTCGTCCCCTTCAACAACTCGTTCGCCCCCGGTGAGAAAGAATTCGATTTCGACATCAACCAGAACTCGATCACCGAGGAGCGGGACCAGGCAGTCGACTTCTCCGACGGCTACTACAACGTCAACCAGGCGCTGCTCGGGTTCACCGACTCCGAGATCGCCTCGGCCACCACCATCGAAGACCTCAAGCCGTACCGGCTCGGGGCCCAGGTGGGGACGACCAGCCTCGATTTCATCACCGAAGTCATCCAGCCCGACACCGAGCCCCTGGTCTACGACACCAATGCCGACGCCAAGGCCGCCTTCGACGCCGGCCAGCTCGACGGCCTGGTGCTCGATCTGCCCACGGCGTTCTTCGTCTCCGCGGTCGAGATCGAGGGATCCACGGTGATTGCCCAGTTTCCGCCGAGCGAGAACCAACCCGAGCAGTTCGGGATGCTGTTCGAGGAGGGCAACCCGCTGCGTGACTGCGTCAACGAGGCTCTGGCCAACATCGATCTCGAGGCGATCCAGCAGGAATGGCTCTCCGATGTGGTCGACGCCCCGGTGATCGAAACCGGCTGACGACTCCTGGATGACAAAGGCCGAGGCGCCGCGTCGCAGCCCGGGTCTCTCCCCGGGTCGGGCGCGGCGTCTGGCCTTCTACAAACGGCAGCGACGTCGCTCCCTGCTCATAGGCGCCATCAGTACCGTCGTCGTCTTCGGCACCGTGGCCCTGGTGGTGGTCAACTCGAGCGGATGGCCGGCGGTGCGGGATTCGTTCCTCAGCTGGGAGCACTTCAAGGCGTCGCTTCCCGACATCCTCTCCGGCTTCGGGAGGAACGTTCGGATCTTCCTCATCGCCGAGGTCTTCATCCTGATCCTTGCCCTGCTCCTGGCGGTGATCCGCAACAGCCGGTCGCCTGTGCTCACCCCGTTGCGTCTTCTGGCCACCGCCTATGTGGACCTGATCCGGGGCATCCCCACCATCATCCTGCTGTTCCTGCTCGGGTTCGGGGTGCCCGCCCTGCGTCTGCGGGGAGTGCCCAGCGGTCAGGAGTTCTGGGCCATCACGACCCTGGTCATCTCCTACTCGGCGTATGTGGCGGAGGTGTACCGGGCCGGGATCGAGTCGGTGCACGAGAGCCAGACCGCCGCCGCCCGCTCCCTGGGGCTCAGCTCGGCGCAGAGCATGCGATGGGTGGTGCTGCCCCAGGCGGTGCGACGGGTCATCCCACCGCTGCTCAACGATTTCGTCGCCTTGCAGAAGGACTCGGCCCTCCTCGCCCTGCTCGGGGTGCAGGAGGCGTTCCGCCGGGCACAGATCTACGTCGCCGGGACCTTCAACTTCACCGCCTACCTGGCGGCGGCCCTTCTGTTCCTCATCCTCACCATCCCCCTGGCCCGATTCACCGACTACCTGATCCGCCGTCAGCGGGAGCGGATGGCTGGGAGCTCGTTGTGAGCGATCGGCTGCTCGAGGCGCGCGGTGTCTGGAAGGAGTTCGGTGATCTGACGGTCCTGGCCGACGTCAGCCTCGAGCTCTCCACCCATGAGGTGCTGGCCGTGGTCGGCCCCTCGGGGTCGGGGAAGTCGACGCTTCTTCGATGCATAAACCTCTTGGAGCCGATCGACGACGGGGAGATCCTGCTCGAGGGAGTCGACATCGCCGACCCCGAGTTCGACGCCGACTCGGCGCGCCGTCGCATCGGCATCGTGTTCCAGGCATTCAACCTGTTCCCCCATCTCTCGGTCATGGACAACATCACCCTGGCCCCGCGCAAGGTGTTGCGGATGTCGGTCGAGGAGGCCCAGGTCATGGCGCTGAAGTTGCTGACCAGGTTCGACCTGGCCGACAAGCGAGATGAGTACCCCGACCGCCTCTCCGGTGGCCAGCAGCAGCGGGTCGCCATCATCCGGGCCCTGGCCATGAGCCCCGCCCTCATCCTCCTCGACGAGCCGACGTCCGCCCTGGACCCGGAATTGGTTGGCGAGGTGCTGGAAGTGATCAAGACGCTGGCCCGGGAGGGGATGACGATGATCGTCGTATCTCATGAGCTCGGCTTCGCCCGAGACGTCGCCAACCGGGTCCTGTTCATGGACGAGGGACGGGTGGTGGAGCAGGGCACCCCGGATCAGGTGCTGTCCGATCCCAGGACCGAGCGGGCCCAGCGCTTCCTGCGTCTCATCACCGAGCCGGGATAGCGCGCGCTTTCACGCCCCCTGTACCGGCCCCTCGGGCTAGGGTCGCCTCCGTGCAACATGTCGCCGGGCGGGTGGCGTGAAGCGATCAAACGGAGGAAAGAATGAAAGCAAGCAAGCTATTGGCGACCTTGACCGTCCTGACGCTGGTGCTCGCCGCCTGTACCGAGGCAGCCGACACCACGACGACACTGGAAGGGCCGGGGACGACGGAACCTGGGACGGAGGAGCCGACAACGACCGCGGGTGGTGAGGAGCCCACGACCACAGCCGGCGGTGCGGAGCCCGCGGGAGGCACTCTGGCCGAAGTCCAGAGCCGGGGCGTCCTCAACTGCGGGATCAACGAGTCGGTCCCCGGTTTTGGGTTCAGAGATCCCGACGGAAACCTCGTCGGCTTCGACATCGACTTCTGCAAGGCGGTGGCCACCGCGGTGCTGGGAGATCCCGAGGCCGTCGAGTACGTCCCGCTGACTGCCCAGCAGAGGTTCACCGCCTTGCAGGCCGGTGAGATCGATGTCCTGATCCGCAACACGACCTGGACGTCCTCACGTGACGGTGGCGAGGGAGCCACATTTGCCACCACCACCTTCTACGACGGGCAAGGCATGATGGTCAGGTCGGACAGCGGGTTTGCCACCGTGGACGATATGGCCAACACGGCGATCTGCTCCCTGACCGGGACCACCACCGAGCAAAACGTGACCGACCGCTTTGGTGACACTCCCTTCGAGTTGCTCACCTTCGAGGACAACGAGGTGCTCCAGCAGGCCTTTCTCGCCGGTCAATGTGATGGCTGGACCTCTGACAAGTCTCAGCTGGCCGGGGTCCGGAGCAACTTCCCGGAGGCCGAGGGTGGCCCCGGCGCGTTGACCATCCTCGATGAGACGTTCTCCAAGGAGCCGCTCGGACCCGCCACCAGGGATGGTGACTCGGAGTGGTCCCAGATCGTGGACTGGGTGGTGTTGGCCATCATCCAGGCCGAGGAGTTCGGCATCGAATCCGGAAACGTCGACACCTTCGCCGACACGGAAGACGTCAACATCCGGCGCATTCTCGGACTCGAGATCACCGATGACGAGGGCAACACTGCCGTGTTCGACTCCGGCCTGGGCCTGGACCCGACCTGGCCGGGCGAAGTCATCGCGGCAGTCGGCAATTATGCCGAGATCTACGCGCGCAATGTCGGGCCTGACACCCCACTGGGGTTGGAGCGTGGGCCGAACGCGCTGTGGACCGATGGCGGGCTGCTCTATGCCCCGCCATTCCGCTGACCATTCCGAATTGGGGGGTGACCTCGAAGTCACCCCCCAAGCTCCCTCGCCGTGACCTCGACCATCTCCCGGCAGCCGGCCCGCTCACCACTGTGGCGGGACATCCGGGTCCTTCGCCTCCTGATCCAGGTGGTCGCCGTCGCCGTCATCGGGACAGTCCTCTCCGTGTTGTGGTTCAACCTGACCAACAACATGCGGGCCATCGGGATCGAGCTCGGCTTCGACTTCCTCCAGCAGCCCGTCGGGGTCAGCGTCACCGGAAGTGACATCAGCGCCGGCTCCATGGTATGGCGGGCGCTTCTCGTCGGAGTCAAGAACACCTTCGCCCTGGTCGTCGTCGGATTGCCCCTGCTCACCGTCATCGGCGTCCTGGTCGGGGTGGCCAGGTTGTCGAGCAACTGGCTGGTCGCCAAGGCCGCCGCCATCTACGTGGAGACCCTGAGGAACATCCCTCCGCTGCTCGTCATCTTCATCGCCTTCTTCGTCGGGGTACTCCCCCTTCCCCAGATCCAGGATCCTGTCCGGCTCTTCGATCTGGTCATCATCAACAACCGCTTCATCGCCGTGGCCGGGTTCACCGCCAATGCCGGTTTCCCCGTCTTCGTCTGGGTCATGGTCGCCACACTGGTGCTGGCAGTCCTCGTCTGGCGATGGCGCACCTCGGTGTTCGACGCCAAAGGCATTCCCCATCACCGCGTGGTGTTGTCGCTTGGCCTGTTGGTCGGATTGGGGGTCGCCGCCTACCTCGCCATCGGCCGGCCTTTCGAGCTCTCCAAGCCGGTTCTCGACGGCCGTGTCCTCACCGGGGGCTTCTCCGGGCTGGGTGGTTATTTCGCCATGCTCGTTGCATTGGTCCTCTACACCGCCAGTCACGTGGCCGAGATCGTGCGCGGGTCCATCCTGGCCGTTCCCAAAGGCCAGACCGAAGCGGCCAACGCCCTCGCCCTGTCCGGGTTCCAACGGCTGCGTCACGTGACCCTTCCCCAAGCGATGCGAATCGCCCTGCCACCCACGATCAACCAGTACCTGAACTACGTCAAGAACACCTCTCTGGGGATCGCAGTCGGATACTCCGAGGTGACCCTGGTCGCCTTCCAGGCAATCGGCAACGGCCGTCCCGCACCACAGATGGTCCTGATGCTGATGGCTGCCTACCTGCTGTTCTCGCTCGTCATCTCGGGGATGGTCAATCTTCTCAACCGCCGTCTGCAACTGGTCACGCTTCGATGACTGCTCCCGATATCCTCGACATTCCGGTGGCCGAGGAGGACCTGGCCCCGGCCGAGCCTGGGTTGCGGGGCGGGGCCTGGGTGCGGAAGCGGTTGCTGTCCACCTGGTACAACGCGGCGCTCACCGTCGTCATGGGTGTCATCTTCGCAGTGGCTCTCTGGTGGCTGGTGCGCTTCCTGCTGACCCGCGATTTCGAGATCCTTCGGGTCAACCTTGCCCTGATGATGGTGGGCGGGTTTCCCCGCAATCAGCTGTGGCGTCCAGCGCTGGCTCTGATCCTTGCCGCCCTGCTCATCGGCCTCGTCGCCGGGATGGCCTCGGCTTCGGCTGCCGAGAGATCACGTCAGTCGGGGCTCGCCTTCGATCCTGCGGGGCCGATGACCGTGATCAGGCGTTTCTGGCCGGTGTTGCTCTTCGCTCTCGTCCTGTTACTCCTCACCCGGACCCCCACCCCCTGGTTGGTGGCCCTGGCCACCCTTGTTGCCGGAGTCGCGGGCTCTTGGGCCGGTCGGGCCCTCCCCGCTCGGGTACGACGCCTCTGGTTGGTGGGAGTGCTGATTCTCCTCGCCGCGATCTACGTCGTGCTTTCGGGAGGCGGGGTCGGATGGGACCAGTGGGGTGGCCTCCAACTCAACATCTTCCTCACCGTCGCCGGGATCGCCCTCGCTTTTCCCCTGGGCTTGCTCCTCGCCCTGGGCCGGAGGTCCACCCTGCCCGTCCTCCGAATCGCCTCTGTGACCTACATCGAGTTCATCAGGGGTGTCCCTCTGATCACCTTGCTGCTCATGGGCATATTCGTCATCGGGTTCTTCCTCCCCCGAGGGCTCGGACCAGGGGACGTGACCCGCGTCCTCATCGCCATCACGTTGTTCGAATCCGCCTACATCGCCGAGGTGGTTCGCGGTGGGCTGCAGTCGGTCCCGAAGGGCCAGGTGGAGGCGGCGCAAGCAGTCGGATTGGCCCCGTGGAGGACGATGCGCCACATCGTCGTCCCCCAGGCGCTGCGCAACACCATCCCGGCCATGGTCGGTCAGTTCATAAGCCTGTTCAAGGACACCACCCTGGTCGTGATCGTCGGCATGATCGACATCCTCGGGGCCTCCCAGTCGGCCAACACCCAGCCGGATTTCCTGGCCCAGGGTCTGCATCTGGTCACGCTTCCCTTCGTCGGTTTCGCCTTCTGGGTGGGCTCGTACTCCATGTCGCGGGAAGCCCGCCGTCTCGAGAGGAAGCTCGGAGTCGGAGAGAGATGACAGACCAGCAACAGGTGTTCGCTGACGCGACCCAGGCCAAAGGTGAGGAGATCATCGTCCTCGAGCACGTGGACAAGTACTTCGGGGACTTCCAGGCGCTCAAAGACATCAGCATGCGAATCGGGCTGCAAGAAGTGGTGGTTGTCATCGGTCCCTCGGGCTCGGGCAAATCGACTCTGATCCGCTGCATCAACCGTCTCGAGAAGCACGACAGCGGGCGGGTCGTCGTCGACGGTGTCGAGCTCTCCGACGACATCCGCAACATCCAGGTGGTGCGCCGTGAGACGGGGATGGTGTTCCAGCAGTTCAATCTCTTTCCCCATCTCACCGTCATCGACAACGTCACGCTCGCCCCTCGTCAGGTGCGGCAGATGCCGAAGAAGGAGGCCGAGGAGCTGGCCGCGCAGATGTTGGAACGGGTCAAGATCCCCGAGCAGGCCCGCAAGTACCCGGGCCAGCTCTCCGGTGGGCAGCAACAACGGGTGGCCATCGCCCGGGCCCTGGCCATGCAGCCCAAGGTGATGCTCTTCGACGAGCCCACGTCCGCTCTCGACCCGGAGATGATCAAAGAGGTCCTCGACGTGATGGTCGAGCTGGCCCAGGGCGGGATGACGATGATCGTGGTCACCCACGAGATGGGTTTCGCCCGAGCCGTGGCCAATCGCGTCGTCTTCATGGCTGACGGCGAGATCGTCGAGGTGGGGACCCCCGAGCATTTCTTCACCGACCCCCAAGAGGACCGCACCAAGCTGTTCTTGAGCCAAATCCTGTAGGGAGGATTTGGCCGTCCTGGGCTCTGGGCTCCCAGTTGTGCGGATAACGGCACGAGGGCCTTTAGCCTTCGGCGCGCGTGTCCCGCCTGCTCAAGCTTCTCGTCGTCCTCTTGGCCGGTGCTGTTGTCGGAGTCGCCGCCTTCACGGTGTGGGGTCTGACCGGAGACGATCCCAGCGCCACGACGATCATCCAGGCGGTGGCGGTCGAGCCTCTGTCAACGACCAGCACCATTGCCCCCACCACGACCACGGTCCCGCCGACTACGACGACCACTCTGCCCGAGAAGGGCTATCTCGTGATCCAGGGGACCGGGGACGTCGCCATCGATCCCGACTACATCCCGGCACTAGCCGCCGAGGGCTGGGACCATGCCTGGTCCGCACTGGGCGGCCTCTTCCTCGAGGACGATCTCACCGTCATCAACCTGGAATGCGTCCCATCGGACATCGGCACACCTCTGGACAAGGCATTCACTTTCCGCTGCCCGACCGAGGCTCTCCCCTCGATCGCGGCCAACGGCATCGATGTCGCCAACCTGGGCAACAACCACTCCGGCGACTTCGGGAAGGAGGCCCTGGTCGACGGGCGTCAGAACCTGATCGCGGCCGGGATCGCTGCAGTCGGTGTAGGCCGCGACGAGGCCGAGGCCGGTGAGTCGGCCCTGTTCGAGGTCAACGGGTGGAAGATCGGCGTGGTCGGCTTTGGCGGGGTGGCGCCCGGCGAGTCGTGGTACGCCACCGCCGACTCGCCGGGGATGCGGAGCGGGGACCATACACCTTCCATGGTCGAGGCGGTGGCCGCAGCCGATGCGGGGGCCGACCTCGTCGTCGTCACCATTCATTGGGGCATGGAGTTGGACACCACCCCGCGTCAAGAAGACATCGACCGGGCCAATGCGATGATCGAGGCCGGGGCGGACATCATCTTCGGTCATCACCCGCACCGGATGCAGCCGCTGGAGATGGTCGGGGACGCTGCCGTTTTCTGGTCCTTGGGCAACTTCGTCTGGCCCCACAACTCGGTGGCCAGCGCCACGACGGCCGTCGCCCGGGCCGTGGTAGGCCCCGATGGGGCCATCGAAGCGTGTTTGATACCGGCGTACATCGAGACGCACGGCCATCCTGTGCTCACCGGTGAGCCCACCTGTGCTCCATCGGGATAGGAGGAGCACCGACATTGAACGAGCGAGCGGGCCAGGTGATCATGATCGCCGTCGCCGGATTCGTCCTTGGGATGGCTGTATTCCTCGTGACCAGAGACGACTCCAAGACGGTCAGCCAGACCGCGCGGGTCGTCGTCGAATCGTCATCCGGCACCAACACGCCGCCGCCATCCGGCACCGAGCCGGCCGCAGGCACCACGACCAGCTCGAGCACGACCACCAGCGCGACGCTCCCGGTGCGGGAGCCGGGCACCGTGCCCGGTTTCACCGTCGGCCAGCCGTGGGGGACGACCGTGGGCATGACCATGTTCCGGGGGAACCCGACCCGTAGCTTCCACGGGATGGGCCCGGTGCCGGAGACGCCGACCGTGGCCTGGCGCTATCCCGACGCCCAGATGTGCAGCCCGTCCTCGGAAGGGGGCGAGACCAGGATCTGGTGCGGGATGGGCTGGACCGGGCAACCGGCGCTGTGGGAGCGACCCGACGGGATGACCGAGTTGATCTTCGGCGCCTATGACTCGGCGGTCCATTTCGTCGATGCCGCCACGGGCCGGGATCTCCGGCCCGAGTTCCAGACCGGGGACATCATCAAGGGGTCGGTCACGCTCGACCCCGACGGATTCCCCCTGCTCTATTTCGGGTCGAGGGACAACAAGCTGAGGATCCTCGCCCTCGATCGTGAGGAGCCGACCGAGCTCTGGTCGATGGACGCCAGTGAGGTCGACGGGATCTGGAACGACGACTGGGACTCCAACCCGGCCATCGTCGACGACATCATGTACGAGGGCGGGGAGAACGGGTGGTTCTTCGCCGTCCAGCTCAACCGGGGATACGACTCCGAGGGCAAGGTGGTGGTCGACCCGGTCGAGCTCGTGCAGCAGCCCGGCTACAACGAGGCGCTCCTCTCCAACTCGGGGCGCAATGTCTCCATAGAGAGCTCGGTGCTCGTCTTCGACGAGAGGGTCTACTTCTCCAATTCCGGGGGCCGCATCGTGGGGATGGACGTCTCCAATGTCCTCGATCGCGAGGCGCCGATCGTGTTCGACTACTACGCCGGCGGTGACATCGACGCCACGATGGTCGCCGATGCCGGGGGGATGATCTACGTATCGATCGAGCACGAGCCTTCCCAGATGGGCACGGCGGAGAGCGAGCGCAACCGTGAGGTGGGGCAGCTGATCAAGCTCGACCCATACACCGACGGCGATCCCAGGGTGTGGGGCCTCGACCTCACCGCCGGCGCGTCGGACGCCGGCTCATGGGCCACCCCCGCAGTCCATCAGGGCGTGGTCTATGTGAACACCCATCAGGGCTCGCTGATCGCCGTCGATGCCGCCGACGGCGCGCTGCTGTGGCAGGACGAGGTGGGGTTCCACTCCTGGTCCTCTCCCGTGATCGTCGACGACACCTTGGTCACCGCCACCTGTCTGGGCGACGTCCGCGCCTACTCGCTCGATGATCCTCGCCCCCCGGCGCCGCTGTGGTCGCTCAACCTGGGCGGCGCATGTCTCGAGGCCACCCCCGTGGTGTGGAAGGGCACCATCTATCTCGGCTCACGCGACGGCTACATGAGGGCCCTTCGCTAGACCACGCCAAGTTGGGGGTCGACGGCTAGGCGCAGGCTTCCTTCCCAAACTCAATGCAGGGCGTCACGTATACGTGACGCCCTGCATTAGGAAGCGGGTATCAGCTCGCGTGGGCACGAGCCAGACGCCACAGGGCGAGGGCGCCGAGGAGCAGACCGAAGTCGCGCAGGGCGATGTCCCAGAAGTCTCCGGCGATGATCAAGGTGACGATGATCAGACCGAGCCAGGCCGCGACGACCGGGGCGAAGATCCTGGGACGGAGCCAGACCCCGATGCCGGCGACGGTCTCGATCACACCGACCACTCCCATGACCACCGACCCGCTCACCGCGTCGGTGACGAACGCCGGTAGGAAATCCACCCAGTCCGTCATGAGATTGAAGAACTTGTCGAGACCGAACAGGATCGGGGCCACGGTGTATCCGAGATGGAGTATCTGATAGGCGAATCGAGACTCCTCGACCGTCGAGGCAATGCCGGTGTCGCTGGTGGTGGCGGTGGTCATCTCACTCCTCCTTCTAACAATCGGTCAGTTCATCTTTACACAATCAAAGATGTAGTGTCAATCCGATTCTCTTTTAGAGTGTCGGGTCATGGATGAGAATCGGCTCGATGTCGGCGACTTCGGCCCGGTCGGGGCATTGACCGATCCCACACGTCGGCAGCTCTATGAATTCGTCATGGCCTCACCCGAGGCAGTGGGTCGTGACGAGGCGGCCGATGCCCTGGGAATCCCTCGCCAGACCGCCGCCTATCACCTCGACCGGCTCGCCGACGAGGGTCTGGTCGACGTCGAGTTCATGCGTCGTACCGGCCGCACCGGGCCCGGTGCCGGGCGTCCGGCCAAGCTGTACAGGAAGACGGACCGGGACTTCGAGGTCTCCCTGCCCCCCCGTCGCTACGGGCTTGCCGCCCGCATCCTTCTCGAGGCGGTGTCGTCGGGGGCGATCAAGCGCTCCGAGCTGGCCGCCGCGGCCCGTCGCATCGGCGCCGAGCTGGGCCGGGACGGTCTCGAGCAGGCGCTCCGTGAGACCGGCTACGACCCGATCGAGGAGGAGGGGGAGACCCGCTTCCGCAACTGCCCGTTCCACGCGCTCAAAGAGCAGGACCAGAGGACGGTGTGCAACCTCAACCTCGGTCTGGTGGAGGGGATGCTCGACGGTGCGGGAGACGGGCGGAGGGCGTTCCTCGAGCCCTCGGAGCCCTACTGCTGTGTGAGGATCCGCCCCTAGAGGACCCGAGAAGGCCGATCCGGGGATCGGGGCTCTGGCGGCCGTTTTGCGAATTCCGGGTCCGGGTAGATGTATCTGCAGACGCAGGCCTACCTCCCTGGCTCCAGCGTCGACAGTCGAGCGGGGCCCAATCGACGGGAGCGGTTGGGCCTCCCTCACTGTCACGTCGTTTAGCTGCGCCCCACGGGTGGTAATCGACTGTCTTGGCGACATCGACCACCCCCGGCGTCCACGCTGACACATCCTCCGATCAGCCCCCGCCCCGGAAAAGCCCTCCGGACGAGGGTGCCGGGAGCCGGATCTGGCTCTATAGCGGCGACGGCAACGACGCTCCGGTCAGGTACGACGATTCCCCCCTGACGGATCTAGACGATAGGCAGATGCTGTGGGCTGACGTCGACATCGAGAGCATCGATGGGCTCGACAAGCTCTGGCACGAGTTGGACATCGTGGACCTCGTCGCCGGGCTGGCGGAGACCGGAGAGCGACCAGGGCTGGTTCAGCACGATGGGCTCTTGCAGATCAACGTCACGGCGCTGGATCCGGGGTTCGAGCCGATGGCACTGCATTGCCTGGTAGGGGAGAACTGGGTCGTCACCCTCCACGCCGGCACCCTCGACCTCGTCGACGAGTTCAACAAGCCGTTCAATGGGGAAACCCGTTTGGGCGAGCTCGACGGGCCCGCCTTCCTCTCGGTGGTGCTCGACTGGCAGGTCAGCGGCTACTTCAAGGTCATAGAGAAGCTGCAATCCGACATCGACCATCTCGACGAGGAGCTGCTGCAGCAATTTCCCGACGAGGTCGGCCTCCTCCACCGACTTCAAGGACTGAGAAGGCGTGTCCGGGAGCTGTGGTACACATTGGGCTCCCATCGTGAGGTCTTCGATCTGCTGAGCCACCCCGAGTCGAAGACCGTGCTCGGATCGGAGACGGCTCCCAATTACCAGCGTCTCAGTGAGCGTCTGCAGCAGGCGATGGACGCGGTCGACACCACACGCGACATGATCGTCGGCTCTTTCGACATCTTCATGACTCGCACGGCTCAGGCCACCAACGACATCATGAAGCGATTGACGACGATCTCGCTCCTGCTGCTGCCGGCGGTGGTCATCGCGGGGATAATGGGCATGAATTTCAAGGTCGGGATCTTCGAGCGACCGTGGATGTTCTGGGTGACGCTGGGCCTGATGGCCACGCTCGCCACCCTCACCCTGCTCGTCGCCAAACGTCAGAAGTGGTTCTGAGGGCGACCTGAGCCGATAAGGCTCTCAGACCTGGTGACCCCCTGGTGGTCAGGCTGTGCCGTCGGCCGCCGGCGTCTCCTCATTCTCCGGTGGGTGCAGGGAGTCGCTGACGTCGAACACGCCGGTGAGTCCGCTGATGTCGAGCAGTCGCCCGAGGTGTTGATCGGTCTTTATCAGAAGCCGCAGATGCCCACCCGACGCCTCCAATCTCTCGTGCTGGGTGATGAGAGCTCTGAGCCCAGTCGAATCCATGAAGTCCACCTTGCGGAGGTCGACGACCACACGACCCGAATGCCGACCGATCTCCTTGTCGACCCAGGGCGTTGATGCAAGGTCGACTTCGCCGATGACGATGACCATCATCTCCCCGGTATCGACTCTTCTCGATTCGACGTGTATCGGCACCGTTCCCACGGCAGACGCCTTTCTCGCTTGCACGACGATCAACATGCGCGCCGAGCATCGAAGCCACCCTTGGCGGGTGGCTTCGATGTCTCTATCGGTCCGGGCTCGTCAGAAATCCAAACCGCCTTCGAGGCGGTCTCGGATCTCCTCCGCCGACTCGCCCGTTCTCTCCTTGATGCGGCCCACAAGCTCCTCATAGTCGCCTTCGACCACGTCGAGGTCGTCGTCGGTCAGGTCGCCCCAGGCCTGGCGGGCCTTGCCCTTGAGCTGGTCCCAGCGACCTTCCCATTTTGTCTGTGTCGGATCCTGCATTGGTGCTCCTTTGCAAGCGGTTTGGAAGGTCGTGTCGGACCTTCATCGGTTGAGAGCCATTTACCACCGCACGTGTCAGTGCAAACTCGTCTCTGACCGGGCGGCCTTCGAGCCGGTCCGCTAGCCCTCTATGAAGTCCTCCCGGGACTGCTGGGCGCGTGCCGCTCCGATGGCGGTCTTGACCTTCTTCTGCTCCTCGGGTGGCGGGAGCACGGCGGTCATCCCCAGCGACTCGAGCCACAGCTCTCTCGCCCAGCCCTGGGTGTGGTAGAGGTGCTCGTCCTCTTCCTCCTCCACCTGGTCGTAGGCGTCTTGCAGCACCAAAGCCTTGTCACCTTCGAGCTCCTGTGCGATCTCCCCAATGAGCTCCCAATTGGCGTGGTCCTTGATCTCGGCGTCCACCACACACTCGGCAGCGACCAGCTGGGCTGCTGTCTTGTCGCCACTGTCGAGGGCCATCTCCATCGCGCTTATCAACGCCTGTCCCTTGGACCGAACGATCGCCCGCCCCGGCGTCTCGACCTCGGGGTCCATGTCGAGTTGCGAGAAGATCTCGTTCACTATCCGGACGTGATTTCTGGTCTCCTCCAGATAGCCCTCCCATTCTTCGCGTAGATCCTCGTTCACGGTGCATCGAATAGCCGTCTCGTAGACCTGGACCCCTCCCAACTCGGTCTCCAGCGCCTGATAGAGGAGCTCGGTCACCTGTGCATCTTTCATCCGTACTCATCTCCTTTTCGGGTTGGAGTCAATTACCCCTGGCGCCGGCGGGTGAAACCACGCCCTTCGCATCGAACCCCGGGCTAGATGCGTGCCGTGCTGACGCGGAAGGCGAGGAGGGCGACATCGTCTCGCACGTTGGAAGGCTCCAGATCGCCGAACAGCAGGGCCATCATCTGGTCCAGGAGCAGATCCGGGTCCTCACGCCGTCATTTGGAGAGCGCCAACTCGATGCTCTCCGGAGGATTGAGGCCGGGCAAGGTGAATCCGTCGGTGTAGAGGAGGACGATGTCACCGGGCGAGAGCCAGTGCTCCTCATCCACGGGGTCGAGGGTGGGCAACACCCCCGCCGGTGGGCAGGGTTGGCCCAGTCTCACCATGTGACCGTCCGGCTTGACCAGGATCGGTGGGGGATGACCGGCCAGGGTCACCTGCAACCTGAACCTATGGCCTTGGCGCTTCAGGACCATATAGGCCAGCGTGCACATTCGGTCCTCCACGAGCAATGCCTCGTTGATCTGGGTCAGGACCGTCTCCGGCTTGGGGTCGAGGGCAATCGTCGACCGCAGCGTGTAGCGGGCCAGGCCGACTGCGGCGGCCGCTTCGATGCCCTTCCCCGCGATATCTCCGATGAGAACGGCGAAGCGGCGGTCCGGGGTCGGGACCACGTCGTAGAAGTCTCCCCCGACATGACCCACCAGTGAAAGCGGTCGGTACCGACCCGCCAGTTCGAGACCGGGCACGTCGGGCAGTGTCCGGGGAGTGAGGACCGTTTGCAGGGTGTCGGCGATCTGACGCTGTTGTTGGTAGAGGCTTGCATTCTCCAGGGTTGCGGCGGCGCGATCGGCCACGGTCGTCAGGAGGTCGATGTCGGACCTCTCCCACTCCGGGTCAGGGGCGCTTCGGGCGATGGTGAGAGTGCCGGTGACCCGCCGGCCGACTCTCATCGGGACACATGCCACGGATCTCAGGCCGAGGCGACGCAGGACCCTCACCACCTCCTCACCCGATCGGGCCTCTGCCTCGTCGAGCATTGCCGGTGTGATCCGCTCGATGGTTTCCGGCTTTCGACTCTTCACCACCCTCGCATGCAGACGATCGTCCTCCGTCGACATCGGATCCAGCCCACCCATCTGAACCAGCGCGCGGGCGTCGTCGGAGTCGGGGTAGACAACGGCTACCGGCACCGGGCCGCCACCGGGCTCGACCAGATGGATGACACACAACGACCCCATGCGCGGGACCAGGGCCCTGGCCAGCGCCTGCACGGACTCCGCCCGATCGAGCGATGAGCCCAGAGCCTCGTACACGGTGGCCAGCAACTCCTGACTCTCGTCTCGCTGGACCTGGGCAGTGATGTCGAGGAAGTAGTTGATCACCAGCATCACCTGGCCCGCGTCGTTCTTGATCGGGCTGGCGTGGACCCGGGACCACAGGGCGCGTCGGGAGCCCTTCCTCCTGTAACCGATGATCTCCTCGACGAACGGCTCTCCGGCCATGACCCGCCGGCCGGGGAGGTCTTCGACCGCAAGGCTTGCCCCCGTACGGTCGATCATCTCGAAACCAGCCACGATCCCTTCGGCCGGCTTCGAGACGAGCTCGGCACCGGTTCGGAATCCGAGCAGCGATGCTGCTTTGTCATTGGCGTACAAGAGACGACCTGATAGCTCCTGCACCGTCACGGCTTCACTCGCGTGGCGGAACAGGACGTCGAGGACGTGCCGGTTCTCGTCGGTCGCCAGCTCGATGAAGCGGTCCCCAGGCATCCAACCCTCCAGTTGATAGCCTGACGCGGTCGTCCGGGCCAGACGTCGGGGCGACGTTACTCTGTTGCCGGGCGGGCGAGCCCAGGTGTGGATGACAGGAGAGTACGAATGACTCCGGGTGGCTTCGAGAACGGAAACTCGAAGTCGTCCACTCCCAACACTCCACGGGTGACCGACTCCCGTCGAGCAGAGCTCTCTCTCAAACCGGTGCCGAGCTCGGTGCCCAGAGCTCGTCGCTTCGTCGTGGCTCTCGACTTGGCAGAGAGGTCGGACCATGATCGCCTGGCGCTTCTGACGGCGGAGATCGTCACCAATGCCGTCCTTCATGCCCGCACCCCGATACGGCTGGAGGCCGCCGAGGTGCGCGGCGGCGTGCGGGTCTCGGTCACGGACGGGAACACGAACCCTCCGGTGATGAAGGACTACGGGCCTACCTCGCCCACCGGCCGCGGTCTGCACATCGTCGAGGCGATGGCCGATCGTTGGGGCTTCGATGAATCGGATTCGGGCAAGACCGTGTGGTTCGAGCTCGACAGCGAGAGCGACGCGGGATGATCCAGGGGTCGTTGGTCGAGGTACATCTCCGTGGGGTGCCGATCGACCTGTGGAAGCGGGCCGCTGCCCACCAGGAGGCCATCCAGCGGGAATTCGAGATAATGCGGGCGTCGGACCGTGCGGACCCCGCGCCCAACCGGCTGTTGAGCCTGGTCGCAGATTTCGATGCTCGCTACGGAGACGTCAGCGATCAGACCCGGGAGGAGCTTCGGGCGGCGGCCGAACGTGGGGAGCAGAAAGCCGATGTGACCTTCCGGGTACCCCCAACGGCATCGGCGGCAGCGAGGGAGTTGGCGTCGACGCTGGCCGAAGTCGACGAGTTCTGCCGAACCGGTGAGCACCTCATGACTCTGGCCACGCCGCCCGAGCTGGTGGCATTCAGGGGATGGTTTCTCGACGAGTTCACCCGTCAGATAGACGGTGGGGAAGAACCCCTGTCGTGGGAGGAGTATCAGGCGCGGGTGGCGGTGCCGGCCGTCGCCGAGCATCCGGCACCAGGCGGTGGAGGGTCGGACAGGATCGTGTTCGAAGGAAGTCTCGACCTGGCTACCGCCGGTGAGCTGAGGGACATGATCCAGGAACGACGCGCCCACGACCTGAGCGAGATCGTGGTCGATCTGACAGATGTGGGGTTTGTGGACTCCATCGGCATCGGGCTCCTCGTCACGACACACAACCGTCTGGAGGAGGAGGGGGTCACCATGAGGCTGGTCGTCCCCTCCCGGCTCAAGGAGCTGCTCAGGCTGAGCGGCCTCATAGATGTCCTGCAGCCTGAGGATCCAGCCGAGCCCCGATGAGTCGCTCGGTTCCAGTCCTCGTTCTGCTGGTAATAGCGTGCTCGACCACGGGCGGCGGGGATGCCACGACAACGACGCCGGTTCCGGCCCCCACGTCGTCCCTCGCCGCGACCACCACCACCGAGGCCGCGGTCGAGTGCCCGCCGCCGCCGTATGAGCTCGACTTCCTGCCCAGCGGGGTCGGCTCGGCCGTGCTCGACCCGGCCCAAATCGAGCCTGACGTGTGGACCTCGGTGCCGGGGATCAGCGCCACGATATGGGGCCGGGATGACGGCACCGTGGCCCTGGCCCTGGCCCGGGGCGCTCTTCCGGCCGTCGATTGGCCGGCCGAGAAAGGCGAGGTGTCGATCGACGGGACCCGGGCGGTGGTCGGCCCTCACCTCGACGGGACTTGGGTGGCGGGCTGGTTCGAGGCGCCCGGCGAGCGTTGTGATCTCTACACCTTGGTGGTCTACCCACCGGTCTCCTCGGACGAGGTGGAACAGGTCATCGACGGAATGAACCGGGTGGGGGGCTGATCCTCCCCATAATCGGGTTGATCAGGGGTCAAACGCGGACCTGTGGGTCCCGATTACGAGGAGGGGTCCCCCTTGACGTATGGGGCGCCCGGGCGTAGCGTTCGGGCCGGATGAGCCGAATCAGCACCTCGCAGACCGGCCCCACCTGGTGGTGGGCCTGGCCCGCGCCGGAGGTGGCTTCGGTCGGATAGTCCCCCGCTCTCTGATCACACACGAACCCATCTCCGGTATCCGGCGGATGGGTTTCTGGTTTCTGAGGCCCTCGCCGGACCCCGGTGAGGAGCCCTATGAACAGCATCTTCGACATTCCGGCGGATCTGGATACCCCTACCTCGGTCTACCTCAAGCTCGGGCCTCTCGGACCGCGTTTCCTTCTCGAGAGCGTCGAGCAAGGTGAGCAGGTCGGCCGTTACTCCTTCATCGGCTTTGGAGAGGGTCTGGAAGTCCGAAGCGACGGCTGGTTGATCCAGACCGCGAGCAGTGAGATCGAGACGGATGGGTCGATGCAGGGGCTGATGGACGGTTTGCGCAAGACCCTGGCTTTGGCGCCGGCCCCGGGCCCGGTCTCCAACGCCGTTCCCTTCCATGGTGGTCTGGTCGGGGCGGTCGGGTTCGACGTCGCCTATCGTCTTGCCGGGCGGACCCCTCCTCCGGGAGCTCAAGCCGAGATCCATCTGTACGGGCCTCCCAGCGTCATCGTGTTCGACCATCTGAGCCGCCGCGCCGCTCTTCTCCACGACGGGACCGAGGCCGAGCGACTGGATCTGCGCCGGGAGGTGATGGGGCTGCTGTCCAAAGGGCTGCCCCGCCCGGCCCGGCCCGGCGGTTTCTCCGCTGCCATCGGCTCGATGGACAAGGTCCAGTTCGAAGCGCTGGTGGAGAGGGCGCGCCATCACATCGAGGAAGGCGACGTCTACCAGATCGTGCCCTCGGTCCGGTTCACCGGGGAGACCGATCTGAACCCGTTCAGCGTCTATCGGGGGCTCCGTCTTCTCAACCCGTCGCCCTACATGTACTTCTGCGACCTGGGGACGACCAAGGTGATCGGCTCCTCGCCCGAGGCACTGGTCCGTCTCCGGGGGACGACGGCGGAGTTGCGGCCCATCGCCGGGACCAGACCCCGTCACAACGACGAGCAGCGGGATCGGATAGCCGAGGAGGAGCTGATCGGGGATGCCAAGGAGGCCGCCGAGCATGTCATGCTCGTCGACCTGGCCCGCAACGACCTGGGCCGGGTGGCGGTGCCCGGCTCGATCAAGGTCGACCCCTACCGGGCCATCGAGAGATACAGCCATGTCATCCATCTCGTCAGCGGGGTGAGCGGGATCCTCGAGACGGGAACCGACGCCTTCGATCTCTTCAGCGCCGCCTTCCCCGCCGGCACTGTCGTGGGCGCCCCCAAGATCCGGGCTCTGGAGCTCCTTCAGGAGATGGAGCCGGTGGAGCGCGGCCTGTATGCCGGGACGGTCGGCTATTTCGGTCACGGGGGGAGCATGGACCAGGCCATAGCCATCCGGACCATCGTCATGTCCGAGGACCGATACTCCTACCAGGCCGGCGCCGGGATCGTGGCCGACAGCGTGCCGGCGGCGGAATGGGAAGAGGTCCTGTCGAAGTCGGGCGCCATGCGTGGCGCCCTGGAGACGGCGGCGGGCGGGCTATGAGCCGGGTGCTGCTCGTCGACAATTACGACTCCTTCACCTACAACCTGGTGCAGGGGCTCCGCATCCTGGGGGCAGAGGTGATGGTCCGCATGAATGACCACATCAGTCTGGAGGAGGCAAGAGCGCTGGAGCCGACCCACCTGGTGGTGTCGCCGGGACCAGGCCGACCGGAGACCGCCGGGGAGTCGATGAAGCTGATCTTCGGGATGCTGGAAGAGGTCCCGATCCTCGGTGTCTGTCTCGGGCACCAGGCCTTGGCCGCCGCCCTGGGCGGCTTGGTGGACCACGCCCGGGAGCTGCGGCATGGGAAGTCGTCACCGGTGTACCACGACTCGGCCTCGATCTACGCCGGTTTGCCCAACCCGTTCGAGGCCGGCCGATATCACTCCCTGGCGGTGCTGGAGCAGGATCTGCCCGAGGATCTGGTCGTCACGGCGTTCACCTCGGACGGCGTCATCATGGGGATCCGTCATCGCTCGTTGCCGGCCGAGGGGGTCCAGTTCCACCCGGAGAGCATGCTCACCCCTCACGGCGAGCTACTGATGCGCAACTTCCTCGATCTGGGTGGGCTCCGGCGATGAGACAGGTCCTCGAAGACCTGCTCCGGGGCACCGACCTCACCGTCGACGAGGCCGAGACCCTGGTCTTCGAGCTCACAGGCGGTGACATGGAGCCGGCTATCGCAGGCGCCATCCTGGCTGCCCTGCGGGCGAAGGGGGAGACACCGGAGGAGGTCCGGGGCTTCGCCCGGGCGATGCGGAGTCTTGCCACCGACCCTCTGCTGGACGTCACCGGCGCCGTCGACGTGGTGGGCACGGGAGGTGACGGGTCGGGAAGCCTCAACCTGTCGACCGGGTCTGCCCTGGTGACCGCGGCCAGCGGCGTCCCTGTGGTCAAGCACGGCAACCGCTCCATGACCAGCCAGAGCGGGAGCGCCGACGTGCTGGAAGAGCTCGGGCTGCCCATGCCACTCGACGGGGATCAGGCCCGGCGTTTGTTCCAGAAGACCGGGTTCACGTTCTTGTTCGCTCCCCACTTCCATCCTGCGATGGCCGCCGTGGGGCCGGTGCGGCGCGCCCTCGGGGTTCGCACCGTGTTCAACATCCTCGGCCCCTTGACCAATCCCGCCGCACCACGGCACATGGTGATCGGCGCCTTCGACCCGGCGGCCGCCCGGCTCATGGCGGGGGCGCTCTCCGGTCTCGACATCGAGCGGGTGTTCGTCGTGCACGGGGCCGGGGGCTGGGACGAGCCCTCACCGTTGGGAGAGTTCCTTCTCTTCGACGTCAGACCGGGCGCGGTCGAGGAGTCGACTCGGAGCCCATCCGATCTCGGTATGCCCGCGTGCGGCCCGGCGGACCTGGCGGGCGGGGCCCCGTCGCACAACGCCCGACGTCTGCTCGACGTCTTCGAGGGGGAGCCAAGCCCGCACCGGGAGGCTGTGGTCCTGGGCGCCGCTCTCGCCCTGGAGGTAACGGGCCGGGCCAAACGGCCCGCCGACGCCGCCGAGCTGGCCCGAGCCTCGATCGACGACGGCAGCGCCCTGGCCCTGGTCAAGACGCTCCAGGACTTCGGGGCGGCCGAGGCAGGGCGATGAGCCGGTTCCTGGAGACCATGGCCCAACGCTCGAGGCAACGGGTGGAGATGGATGTGAGTCGCCGTTCCCTCGACGACCTGCGACAGTCGGTCATGACCCGCCCCGGTCCCCGCGGTCTCGGTCCTTTCGGGAACACCTTCGACCTCATCGCCGAGATAAAGCCACGCTCGCCGTCCGAAGGTGATTTCCCCGAACGTGCCCCGGTTGCCGCCGCACAGGGCTACGAGCGGGGCGGCGCGGCCATGATCTCGGTCCTGACCGAGCCCTCCGAGTTCGGCGGCTCGCTTTCCACGTTGCAGATCGTGAGCGAGGCAGTGAAAGTGCCGGTGATGGCCAAGGACTTCATGGTCGACCCCTATCAGGTCTACGAGGCTCGGCTGGCCGGTGCCGACGGTGTGCTGGTCATCGCCCGGATCCTCGGCGATGAGGAAATGGCGAGGGTCCTCGATGCCGTCGCCGAGACCGGGATGTTCGCCTTGCTCGAGGCCTTCGACGGGGAAGACCTGCGTCGTCTTGCCCCCGTTGCCGCAGGGCGAGCCGATGTCCTCATCGGTGTCAATTGCCGGGACCTCGAGACCCTCGACATGGTGCCCCGGCGGCACGATGAGCTGGCCGGTCACCTCCCTTCGGGCCCGGTTGCCGTGGCCGAGAGCGCGATGGGCACACCCGCCGACGTCGAGCGGGTTGCCGCCCTCGGTTATGGAGCCGCCTTGGTCGGCTCGGCATTGATGAGGGCAGACGACGCCGGACGGCTGGTCCGGGAGATGGTCGACGCCGGCCGGCGCACCGTGACGGTCGCGCCATGAGCCTGTTCGTCAAGCTGTGCGGGATCCGGACCGAATCGGAGCTCGAGGCTGCCGTGGAGGCAGGGGCCGACGCCGTCGGGTTCGTTCTGACCCCATCACCACGGCAGATACCGCTGTCCGTGGCGGCTCGTCTCATGGCGCTTCTCCCCGAGCACGTGCTCGGGGTTGCCGTCTTCCACGACCCGTCTCCGCAGCTCCTGAGGCGCACCGCCACGGAGGTGGCCCCCGACCTCTTCCAGGCCGAGCTGTCCACCCTGGTCGGGATCGCCCCTGACCGGCTGTTTCCAGTGGTGGTCGAAGGCGACGATCTGGAGCGGGACCTGGATGTCGCTCTGAGGGCGACCAACCGGGAAATGGTCCTGGTCGACAGCGCCGCCCGTGGCGGGACGGGGCGAAGCCCGAGTTGGGAGCGGCTCGCCCTGCTCCACACCCCGGCCAAGATCATCCTGGCCGGGGGGCTGGATCAAGAGAACGTGGCGGAGGCTGTGAACAGGGTCAGGCCGTTCGGCGTTGACGTCAGCTCAGGTGTCGAGAAGATCCCGGGCGAGAAGGACCCGGAGAAGATGCGTGCCTTCGTGGCGGCGGCGCGGATGGCCGACACCCCCTCCCCTTCGGGCCACCTCCCCCAACGTCGCTTCGCTCCTGGGGGAGGAAACACAGCATCCATGTCTCCCCCCGTAGGGGGGAGCACCGTCGAAGGCGGGAAGGGGGGACTCTTGTCCCCGGCCCCGGCCGGAGGTCTGTGGTGAGGGGGCCACGGGCAAAGTCGGCCGGCAATTCAACCGGCCGTTTCGGTCAGTTCGGTGGTCGGTACGTACCCGAGGTCCTGGTCCCGGCGCTGAGCAGACTGGAGGACACGGCTCGTCTCCTCCTCGACGACCCAGGGTTCCTCAACCTGTACGAGGAGGAGCTGAGCTCGTGGGTGGGCCGGCCCACCGCCCTTACCCATGCCGTCCGGCTCGGCGAGGCCTGGGGAGGCGATATCTGGCTGAAGCGGGAGGACCTGGCCCACACCGGTGCCCACAAGATCAACAACGCGATCGGCCAGGCCCTTCTCGCCCGCGAGATGGGGGCGGCGCGGGTCATTGCCGAGACCGGTGCCGGTCAGCATGGGGTGGCCAGCGCCGCCGCCTGCGCCCGGCTCGGGCTCGACTGCACGGTCTACATGGGCGCAGTGGACATCGAGCGACAGGCGCCCAATGTGGAGCGCATGCGCCTGCTGGGAGCCAGGGTGGAGCCGGTCACCTCGGGGGACGCCACCCTTCGGGCCGCCATCAACGAGGCGCTGCGGGATTGGGTGACCCGGCCGGAGACGACCTATTACCTCCTCGGGTCGGCAGTGGGCCCCCATCCATATCCGTGGCTGGTGCGGGAGCTCCAATCGGTGATCGGGAGGGAGGCGCGCCGACAGATGCTGGAGCGGGCGGGGCGTCTTCCCGACGCCGCGGTTGCCTGCGTAGGCGGTGGCTCCAATGCGATCGGGCTCTTCCATCCGCTGCTCGACGACCCCGTGGAGCTGATCGGTGTCGAGGCCGGCGGAACCTCACCCGAGTTGGGGCACAACGCAGCCACCATCGGGCTGGGCACGCCGGGAGTGCTCCATGGCAGCTTCTCCTATCTGCTCCAGGACGACGACGGCCAGATCCAGGAGACGCATTCGGTGTCGGCCGGTCTCGACTACCCCGGTGTCGGTCCCGAGCACTCGTATCTGGCGGAGACGGAGAGAGCCCGATACGAGAGCGCGACCGACGACGAGGCCCTGTCTGCCCTCGACGAGCTGGGACGGTATGAGGGGATTCTTCCCGCTCTGGAGTCGAGTCATGCCCTGGTCGGCGCCATGAGATACCTGGCCGTCAACCCGGGCTCGATGGTCCTCGTCGGTCTCTCCGGGCGTGGGGACAAGGACATCGACATCCTGCGGGGGCTGGGTCGATGACCGCCGGCCTGGCCGGGGCGATGGCCTTGGAGCGAAGATTGTCGGGGGCGGGGATGGTGATCGTCCCTTATCTCACCGGCGGTTACCCCTCGATGTCCGGGTTCCAGGATGCGCTGAAAGCGCTGTCGGGCGACTCGATCGCGATCGAAATCGGCATCCCCTTCTCCGACCCCATGGCCGATGGAGCCACGATACAAGAGTCGAGCCGGGTCGCCTTGGAAGCAGGTGCCTCACTCGAATCCATCCTGGCGGCCATCGAGGCCCTGGGCCCGCTCGGCTCGGAGCTGGTCGTGATGAGCTATCTCAACCCGCTGCTGGCACACGGGTTCGATGATCTCGCCCCTCGGCTCGCCGGGGCGGGGGTCTCTGCCCTGGTGGTGCCCGATCTGCCCTTGGAGGAGTCGGCCGACCTGGGCTCGGTGGCCAGTCGAAACGGCATCGGCCTGGTCCAGTTGGTGAGCCCGGTGACCAGCAGGCAGAGACTCGCCACGCTGGGCCGGGCGTCGGAAGGCTTCACCTACGCGGTCACCATGACCGGCACGACGGGTGGCAGCATCGGATCGGGTCAGGACGTGACCGAATACCTCGATCGGGTGCGCGCTGCTTCACGGCCCCCAGTGCTCGCCGGGTTCGGGGTTCGGACCGCAGAGCAGGTCCGGTCCCTGGCGCCGCACTGTGAAGGGGTGATCGTGGGCAGCGCCCTTGTCGAGGTGTTGGCCTCCGGTGGTGACCCGGTTTCGTTCGTGGCAGGGTTGCACCCGTGATCGCGACTCTCTCCTCCGGTTGCACTCTTGGCGAGAAGGCGGCCATTCTCCGCTTCATCGAGGGTCACGGCTTGCGAGTCCATGTCGGCGAGGCCGGGGCGACGACGATCGTCAGCATCATCGGCGACCCTGAGCCGGGCTTGGGCGAGGCCATCGGAGCGCTTCCCGGAGTCGAGTCGGTCAGCCTCGACGCCCCTCGCTATCCGTTCGTGGCCCGTGAGGCCCGCACCGATCCGAGCACCGTCAAGGTGGGGGATGTGGTGATCGGTGGTCGGGGAGTGGCGGTGATCGCCGGCCCCTGCTCGGTGGAGTCCGAGGAACAACTGCTCACCATCGCCCGCTCGGTGGCCAAGGAGGGCGCGGTTCTCCTCCGTGGCGGAGCGTTCAAACCGCGTACCTCCCCTTACAGCTTTCAGGGCCTGGGGGAGCAGGGTCTGGAGATGCTGGCCCGAGCCCGGGCCGAGACCGGTCTCGGCGTGGTCTCCGAAGTGGTCGCCCCCGAGGACATCCCCTTGATGAGCAGGTACGTGGACATGCTCCAGGTGGGGAGCAGGAACATGCAGAACTTCCGGTTGCTCTCCTCCGTCGGTGAGCAGCCCATGCCGGTGTTGCTGAAGCGGGGTCTGATGTCGACGATCGAGGAGTTGCTCCTCGCCGCCGAGTACATCGTGGGGGCCGGCAACCCCAGGGTGGTCCTCTGCGAGCGCGGGATCCGCTCCTTCGAGACAGCGACCAGGGGAACATTGGACATAAGTGCGGTGCCGGTGCTCAAGGAGCGGACCCATCTGCCGGTGCTGGTCGACCCCAGCCATGCCGCCGGGAAGCGGTCTCTCGTCCCGAGCCTGTCGGCGGCGGGGGTGGCCGCCGGGGCCGACGGGCTTCTCATCGAGGTTCACGATCGCCCCGACGAGGCGCTCAGCGACGGGCCGCAGAGCCTCACCCTCGACGGCTTCGCCGCCACCATGGAGACGGTGGCCAAGATCGCCGAGGCACTGGATCGGCCGTTGTTGACCCCATAGCGGCGGCCCGCTGGAGCCGCGGCAAGGAGCCGGGCCGGAGACGGATCAGGCCCAGTCGGCGCTCCTGCCGCAACATTCACGGTGCGGCCGAAGCAATCTCCGTCGCTGTAGACCACCGGCCCCGAGTTGCCCCCGACGTGGGCGTTGGGCAGCCCGAGACCAGGGATCGCCTCGATCAACTTCAGCCCGCATCGAACGGCTTGGCCGGCGTCGACGAAATAGAGCATGGCACCGTCCCCCATGAACTTGACTGCCCTTCCTCCGGTTTCCGCCGCCTTTCGCCGCACGGTCTCGACCAGCCGGTCCGCCACTTCGGTGGCAGCGATGTCCCCTTCCTCCTCGGTGAGGGAGGTGAAGCCGGTGAGGTCGACGAATGCGATAACCTTCTCGTCGCTCGGCCGGACACGGCCGAGGCCGGCGCGCTCGACGGCGGTCTCGATGCTCTCCACCGTCACCTCTACGCTGTAGTGCTCGAGATGGCGCCGGTATCCGAGGGCCAGGGCCTCGCGGACGAGGGGGAAACAGGCGACCGGCCATCGCAATGATCATGGGGGTGAGCTCGGCTTGGGTGGAGCCCTCATCGAGAGCCGGGGCGAATACCTGGTTCCGGAACCATCGCATTTGGGACTCGGCGATCCGGCGAAGGTTCTCGCCGAAGTAGCGGATACCGGCGATGGTTCG
>JBOGET010000028.1:0-18299 GCA_050741975.1 Acidimicrobiia bacterium | reverse complement strand
CCTCCTCTCAGCCGGCTCGTCGACGTCGGGGCCTTTCTCGGTGGCTATCTGGAGCAGGGGATCGCCGGGATTGACCAGAGGGGTGAGGGTGCGGGCGATCACCCAACCAGACGAGGTCGTCTTCACGCTGGTCGGTCTGACGCCGAAGGCGTCGGAGATACGGGCCACGACCTGACCGTCCTCCACCCGGTCACCTAGTCTCGGGGCGATCTCGACCAGGCCACCTCGTCTGGCCCTGACCCATCGGGTTCGTCGCACCACCCTGGTTGCGCCGTGAGCCGGCAGCCGACCGCCGATCATGCCCATTGACCGAAGCGTCCTCATCACCCCGGCGAAGCCGAAGTCAACGGACGCCTCGTCGAAGCGATCCGCCTGGCCGGCCTCGTAGAGCAGCATCTTGATACCTTGCTCGGTGGCGGCCTGGCGCAACGAGCCGTCCCGCAGACGCGACTTGATGGTGAATGGCGCCCCGAACGCCTTTGCCAGCCGCAAGGTCTCCGGGTCGTCGATGTCGGCCCGAACCTGGGGCAGGTTGGTCCGATGGTTCGACGCGGTGTGACAGTCGATGCCCACCGAGCAGTGGGACACCACCTCGGTCATGAAGAGATAGGCGAGCCGGGATGCGGTGGAGCCCCGGGGGGACCCCGGGAACACACGGTTCAGATCGCGGCGGTCGGGGACATATCGGGACCGCATCAGAAAGCCGAGCGGGTTGACGATCGGCACGGCGATGACCGCCCCGCGCAGGCTCTTCGCATCGAGCGCTCTCATCACCTTCCTCACCACTTCGACACCGTTGACCTCGTCGCCGTGGATCCCGCCCGACACCCAGATGTTGGGCCCGGAGGTCCGTCCGTTGATTACGGCGATGGGGAGTGAGGCCTCGGTACCGGATGGAAGATGGGCAAACGGAAGCTCGATCCTCACCTTGTGGCCCGGGGGCACGGTGACCTTGCCGATCGTGATCGGGTCGTTGCGGGTGTCAACCACGGCCGCGTCTGGCCGGCTCGTGCTCGGCGTTGTCCTCGATGAACTCGATGATGGCGTCGGCGATGTCGACGCCGCTGGCCGCTTCGATCCCTTCCAGACCCGGGGAGGAGTTGACCTCGAGCACCATGGGCCCGCTGTCGGAGGGGAGCAGGTCCACACCCGCCACGTTGAGCTCCATGGTCTTGGCGGCACGCACCGCGGTGGCTCGCTCCGCCGGGGAGAGCTTGACCACCTGGGCTTCGCCGCCGCGGTGGAGGTTCGACCTGAACTCGCCGGGGGCGGCTTGACGCTTCATCGCCGCCACGACCTTCCCCCCGACCACGAATGCCCGGATGTCGGCGCCCCGGGCCTCTTTCACGTACTCCTGCACCAGAATGTTGGCGTCCAGTTGCCTAAACGCCGAAATGACCGACTCGGCCGCCTTCCGGGTCTCGGCGAGGACCACGCCCAGACCCTGGGTGCCTTCGAGGAGCTTGACCACGATCGGCGGCCCCCCGACCACCTCGAGCAACCCGTCGATGTCCTGGGTGGAGTGGGCGAAGCTGGTGGTGGGGAGCCCGACTCCGGCCCGTGACAGAAGCTGCAGCGATCGCAGCTTGTCCCTGGAACGGCTGATGGCCTGGGAGTCGTTCAGGGTGAACACCCCCGCCATCTCGAACTGGAGGACCACGGCCGCCCCGTAGAAGGTATAGGTGGCCCCGATGCGGGGGATCACCGCGTCGGGTCTCACCTCTTCGCCCCTGAACAAGACCTTCGGCCTCCTCGCCGAGATCTCCATGTAGCAGCGGAGATAGTCGACCACGGAGACCTCGTGGCCGCGATCGATGGCGGCTTCCCTGAGACGCTGGGTCGAATACAGACTCGAGCTGCGAGAGAGGATGGCGATCTTCATCCCTGATCCTCGTCACGTCGGGGGCGGGCTCCCAGATAGCTGCGTCCCGGGTCGATGACGAACTTGCTCCTGACGGCGCGTCGCCCGAGGAGCATTCGAAAACCCATCTCGTCCCGGCTGGTCAAGTTGACCAGAGCCTCCAGCTCCACACCGGCCACGATGACCCGGGTCCGGACGACCGGGCGCAACTCGCTTCGGCCACCTGGGTTCTTCACCTTCTTCTCCATGGCCAGCGGGGCCTCGCATTTGATAGTGGGATTCCTCGACCTCTGCCTGGGGTGGATCTCGAAGCGAACGTATTGTGCCCCGTCTCTTTCGAAACGCTCGACGTTGAACGCATGCAATGACGAGTTGTCGGCCCCGGTGTCGACTTTGACCTTCATCTCGAACACACCGAGCTCGGGAAGCTGGACCCACTCCCGCCAGCCGATCACGGTCTTGTGTTCCTCGGCCCGCTTCATCCTCGTGAGGGCTGGGTCATGGGCCGGCTTGCCGGGGTCGGAGGGTCTGGATCACCGCGGCATCGTAGAGAGCAGGGACCAACCTCGGCCCGCGTGGCTGGGCCCTAGACGTATACGGGCTCGATCTCGTCGGAGCGTGGACGGCGACGGGGTGGCTCGACCCCGATGGTCCCAAGGATGCCGATCATGGCCGCTCCGAGGAGAACCGGGCCCAGGGAGAAGAATGCAATCGAGACCGTCGACCAGGCGACGGCGAGAGCGACGGTGGCGATGAACCGCTTCGTCATGGTCGTCCCTTTCTCTCGATCAGTCTGCCCGGTGGGTGGCTCCGATACATGTCAAACGGCCGATGAGGGCCCAACCTTGAGCCATTGTCGACATGACGCACCAGGAGACCGGACCGTCACCCGGGGTCTGATCGCACCGTACCCTTCATCGTCAACGGCAGTTAATCTGCTATTTAACATATCAGATCTCATGCACCGTCTCGATACCGATGACGGAGACGGCCAAGGCCCGAAAGATCGCAATGAACTCCGTCCCCAAGGCAATCGAGGGCTGAGTCTCCGACAACTCCCCAACGGCAGTCGGCCCCGGTTCCCCCAACCGGGGCCTTCTGCATGCCTCAACCCTCACCGCACGTCACAATGAATGCCCATGAGTGACGAGAAGAGACAACTCCCTCCCTGGCTGCTCGGTCTGATCCTGGCCGTGGTGGTGTCCTTCATCGTCCTCCTCGTCCTCGACGTCCTGGGCTACGGGGACGACCCGGCTATAGGTGCCCTCTCCCTCGAGGCTGCTCTCTTCGCCTCGCTCTGATGGGTGTTGGTCTCGGGCAAAGTCGGCCGGCAATCAAACCGGCGGGGGGATGGGGTTGCCGCTGCAATCGATGCCCTCGGCCGGCCGGTAGTCGGCGATGAAGGTGTCGACGACGACCCTCCCGTCCGGATAGCTCCGCTGCCGATCGGTTTCGACGTGGGTGCACGCCCCACGGCGCGAGCTGCGCTGATCGAGCTCGGCGATGTCGATGTGGCGGGTCGAGTACATGCTCACTGTGATCGAGGTGTCGGTGTAGGAGGTCCAGATCAGGATCGGGTACCCGGTGGTGTTGATCATCACGAGGTCCGGGGCCGGGTCGGAGATGGTGGCCTCCCGGCCGTAGGGATACCTCGAGAAGTAGATGGTGTGGCTCCGGTATTCCTCGAAGTCCATCCCGGCGAAGTAGGCGGCGTTGAAGATCGTGGTGGCGAACTGGGAGACGCCGCCACCGATCTCCTGGATCAGATGGCCCTGTCTGATAGCCCCGGCGGCGAAGAACCCGTTGTCAACGGTGCGAGGGCCGACGAACTCGTTCAGAGAGAGAATCTCTCCCGGCACCAGGTAGGCACCGCGAACGATGTCGGCGATCCGTTGGATGTTGCGGACCCTGGTCTCGCAGCAGGCGTGAGGAGTGGTGAACTCGCCGACCTTCTCCACGATCAGGCTCCCGTCGGTCCATGCGATCAGTGCCGGGTCATCGGCCGGTCGTGATTGCAGCCGAAAGGGCCCGGTGGCGCCGGCCAGGATCTGCCCACCCAGCCACTCGCCGACCCCAGCTGCGCAACAGGCCGGTGGCGGCTCGCCTGGGGAGAGGACGGTGACGACATCGTCGGTCACCTCGAAGTTGGGCTCGATGAACGAGCCTACCGGGCCGACGATCGTGTTCTCCAGCGTGGCCTGCAGCCGGGCGCTGTCGAAGCCGGCCTCGATCTCGCCGCCACCCACGTCGATCTGAAGAGCGGACTGCAGGGCGCGGCCGATGACAACCGCCGCCCGACCCTCGACCAGTATCTGGACGCCTTCGCGGGTCAGATCGTTGAGTCGGTCGACGGTCTCCTCAGCCTGCTCATCTGAGACCGTGGGACGGATCGCCTCCACGTCGATGACGACCCGGTCGGGTGGGTCGGTGAGGTCGACCCTGTCGAGCTGTGTCACGATCTGGTCGATGTCGGCTTCCGTGCCGAGCACCCCAGGGGTCAGGACGAGTCGCCCGCTGCCATTGGGCTCGATCCTTGGCTCGGCGACGGGGATGGGGGTCAGCCCGGGGTGGTTGTCGAGGGAGGTCTCGGCTCGCTCTGGGTCGAAAGCCCACCGCTCCTCGACCTCGTGTGCAGCCAGCCCGCCGATGGCCCACGAGGCAAACTGCTCCCACACCGACCCCTGATGACGGGCCCCGAGGATCTCGTCGGCTGTGGCAGGTTCGTCGTATGAGAAGCCGATGCTCCCCAGCGGCACCGCCAGCTTCCCTTGTCCGAAGTCGAGGGTCACCTCGTCGCTCAGGACCTGTGACGCCCGGTCTGCGACCACCGACGCGACCCGGGCCGGTGTCACACCTTCCAGTGAGATACCCGCGTAGAGGACATTGTTCGCCACGACCTCACCCTCGTTCGAGACATGACTGGACCAGCCAACACCGGCCAGGGCGAAGAGGACCAGACCGAACGCAAGAAACGCCCAGGAGAAGATGGAGAGGGGGGCAGCGTGCTTGGCCAAGTCCCATGACATGGTACGGCTGAACTCGTGATGACCCGGGTATGTGGAGCAATGCCACCGATGGTTGGTCTCGGACAAAGTCGGCCGGCGATGCGCTGAGCCCTTGACGGGTTTTAGGACCGGGTTGTATGCTGACCACCGACCCACGGGTCCGGGACAGACCGCATCGCGGTCTGTTCCAACAACTGAAGATTTCAATTGGAGGCATGCTGACGCGTCTGTTAGCATGCCTTGTCTGCGTTACTTAGATCTGATCCGCATTCCTCAGGAGGCCCCCCTTGGTTTCGCGCGTTGCTGAGCGCTTCTCATTTGGCAAGATCCCCGAAGTACTTCCCCTCCCCGACCTCCTGGCAGTCCAGCACGAATCCTTCCAATGGTTCCTCGACGAGGGTTTCCGCGAAATCTTCGAGGAGATCAGCCCCATCGAGGACTTCACCGGCTCCCTCGCCCTCGAGCTGACCGACCATCGTTTCGGCGAGCCGCAGATGAGTCTGGAGGAGGCCAAGGAGCGGGACGCCAATTACGCCATGCCCCTTTTCGTGACCGCCCGGTTCATGAACCGCCAGACCGGTGAGATCAAAGAGCAGCAGGTCTTTCTCGGCGATTTCCCGATCATGACCGACAAGGGTGTGTTCATCATCAACGGCACCGAGCGCGTGATCGTGTCCCAGCTCGTCCGGTCCCCAGGGATCTACTTCGACGTCACCCCCGACAAGACCTCGGACAAGGAGATCTACTCGGGCAAGATCATCCCGGGCCGCGGTGCCTGGCTCGAGTTCGACACCGACAAGAAGGACACGATCGGTGTTCGTGTCGACCGCAAACGTCGGCAGTACATCACAGCCTTCCTCAAGGCGCTCGGCATCGCCGAGACCGACGAGGAGATCCTGGCCTTGTTCGACAACGCCGAGTCGATCAGGAACACGGTCGAGAAGGACACCGCCCACACCAAGGAGGATGCGCTGCTCGATCTCTATCGCAAGCTCCGCCCGGGTGAGCCGACCACGGTGGAGTCGGCCCGCGGGCTGATCCAGACCCTATTCCGCAACCCGAAGCGCTACGACCTGACCAGGGTGGGCCGTTACAAGATCAGCCAGAAATACCGCGAGGAGACCCCCGCCGACTACCGGGCCGAGGGGCTGCAACTGCTGCGCGACGAGGACATCATCGACGCCATCAAATACCTGGTGGCGCTGCACGCCGGCGAGCCGACGATGGTGACCCACACCGGGACCGAGGTGAGCGTGAGCACCGACGACATCGACCACTTCGGCAACCGTCGCATCCGCACCGTCGGCGAGCTGGTTCAGAACCAGGTTCGGGTCGGGCTCACTCGCCTCGAGCGGGTGGTCCGGGAGCGGATGACCACTCAGGACCCGGACGCCATCACCCCTCAGAGCCTGATCAACATCCGACCGGTCACCGCGGCGATCAAGGAGTTCTTCGGTACCTCCCAGCTCTCCCAGTTCATGGACCAGCCGAACCCGCTGGCCGGGCTCACCCACCGTCGCCGGCTCTCGGCGCTGGGCCCGGGTGGGCTCTCCCGTGAGCGGGCCGGCTTCGAGGTCCGTGACGTCCATCCCTCTCACTACGGACGGATGTGCCCCATCGAGACTCCGGAAGGGCCCAACATCGGGCTCATGGGCTCCCTGGCCTCTTACGCCCGTGTCAACGGGTTCGGCTTCATCGAGACCCCGTACCGCAAGGTGGAGGCAGGGAAGGTCACGGCCAAGGTGGAGTATTTGACCGCCATCGAGGAGGAGCGATTCGTCATCGCCCAGGCCAACGCCCCCCTCAAGGAGGACGGGTCGTTCCAGAACCCCAAGGTGTTGGTCCGCCGCGCCGGTGGCGAGGTGGAGTACATCGCGGCCAAGGAAGTCGACTACATGGATGTCTCGCCGAAGCAGATCGTTTCGGTGTCGACCTCTCTGATTCCGTTCCTCGAGCACGACGACGCCAACCGTGCCCTGATGGGCTCCAATATGCAGCGTCAGGCCGTGCCCCTCCTCACCGCCGACGCTCCTCTGGTCGGCACCGGTGTAGAGCAGCGGGCAGCCCAGGACTCGGGGGACATGATCATCTCCCCGGTGACCGGCGAGGTGGTCGAGGTGACCGGTAACGAGATCATCGTCAAGGAGAAGGACACCAACAAGAAGCACACCTTCGTCCTCGACAAGTTCAGACGCTCCAACCAGGGCACCTGCATGAACCACAAGCCGCTGGTCAGAGAGGGTGACAAGGTCAAGACCGGCGACGTTCTCGCCGACGGGCCTTCCACCGAGACCGGTGAGCTGGCTCTCGGTCGCAACCTGCTCGTCGCTTTCATGCCGTGGCAAGGCCACAACTTCGAGGATGCAATCATCATCTCCGAGCGTCTGGTCAAGGACGACATACTCACCTCGATCCACATCGAGGAGCACGAGATCGACGCCCGTGACACCAAGCTCGGGGCGGAAGAGATCACCCGGGACATTCCCAACGTTCCCGAAGAGGTCCTGGCCAACCTCGACGATGAGGGGATCATCCGTGTCGGCGCCGAGGTCGGCCCCGGTGACTACCTGGTGGGCAAGGTCACTCCCAAGGGCGAGACCGAGCTCACCCCGGAGGAGCGGCTGCTGCGCGCCATCTTCGGCGAGAAGGCGCGTGAGGTCCGTGACACCTCGCTCAAGGTCCCCCACGGCGAGACGGGCAAGGTCATCGCGGTCAAGGTGTTCAAGCGCTCCGAGGGGTACGACCTCCCCCCCGGGGTCAATGAGCTGGTGCGCATCTATGTCGCCCAGCAGCGCAAGATCTCGGAGGGAGACAAGCTGGCCGGCCGGCACGGCAACAAGGGAGTCATCTCCAAGGTCCTCCCCGAGGAGGAGATGCCCTTTCTCGCCGACGGCACTCCGGTCGACATCATCCTCTCGCCTCTCGGCGTCCCCTCCCGGATGAACCTGGGGCAGGTTCTCGAGACCCATCTCGGATGGGCGGCCGCCCAGGGGTGGGAGCCGTTCGACGGCAAGAGCCCGGCGGTCGGTGGGGCCAAGCCCTGGACCAAGGTGGCCACTCCGGTGTTCGACGGCGCCCGCGAGGACGAGATCATGCAGGTGATCCAGAGCGCCCGCCCCAACCGTGACGGTGAGCGTCTGGTGGGCGACGACGGCAAGGCGGTCCTCTTCGACGGCCGCACCGGCGAGCCCTTCGACAGACCGGTCACCGTCGGTTACATCTACATGCTGAAGCTGGTCCACCTGGTGGACGAGAAGATCCACGCCCGCTCCACCGGCCCCTACAGCATGATCACCCAGCAGCCACTCGGTGGTAAGGCCCAGTTCGGCGGGCAGCGATTCGGAGAGATGGAGGTCTGGGCCCTGGAGGCCTATGGGGCCGCCTACGCCCTCCAGGAGCTGCTCACCATCAAATCCGACGACGTCCAGGGCCGGGTCAAGGTCTACGAGGCCATCGTCAAGGGGGACAACATCCCCGAGCCGGGGATCCCAGAGTCGTTCCGGGTCCTGGTCAAGGAGATGCAGAGCCTCTGCCTCAACGTGGAGATGCTGTCCGCCGGTGAGGAGGTCGAGCTCAGGGAGCTCGAGGAAGAGACCTACCGGTCGGTGGAGACCCTGGGCATCGACCTGTCCCGACCCGAGCGCCCCGACTCGGAATAGCAGTTGGTTTCAAGAAGGCACGGGCAACTGACGGATGACGAAGAACGGATGACACATATATGGCGCAGCAGCTGTTCGATGAGCTGAAGATCGGCCTGGCCTCCAGCGACCAGATACGAGCCTGGTCCTACGGTGAGGTCAAGAAGCCGGAGACAATCAACTACCGCACTCTACGGCCCGAGAAGGAGGGTCTCTTCGACGAGCGCATCTTCGGTCCCCAGCGGGACTGGGAGTGCTATTGCGGCAAGTACAAGAGGATCCGCTACAAGGGCATCATCTGCGAGCGCTGCGGGGTCGAGGTCACCCGCTCCAAGGTGCGCCGGGAGCGCATGGGTCACATCGAGCTCGCTGCCCCGGTCACCCACATCTGGTTCTTCAAGGGCGTTCCCAGCCGTCTCGGCTATCTGCTCGACATGTCGCCCAAGGAGCTGGAGAAGGTCATCTACTTCGCCAGCTACATCATCACCTCCGTCGACGAGGAGAAGCGGCAGAAGGACCTGCCCGAGCTCGAGTCCGCCATGCGCGACGAGATCGAGGTGGTCCGCTCCGAGTTCACCGAATGGAACCAGGTCCGTCTCGAGGCACTCGAGGACGAGTTGGAGCGCATGGAGGAGGGCGGGGCCAAGAGCCAGGAGATCAATGCTCGCAAGAAGGAGGTCGAGCGGGAGATCAAGGACCGCCAGGAGCGCTCCGATCGCGAGATCGAGCTGATCGAGGACGCCTTCGACACCTTCCGCAAGTTCAAGCCCAAGGACCTGGTCGAGTCCGAGCAGCTGTGGCGTGAGATCTACTTCCGCTACGCCGACTACTTCGAGGGGGGCATGGGGGCCGAGGCGGTCAAGGCACTCCTGACCCATCTCGACCTCGACACCGAGATGGCCACCCTCGAGGAGAACCTGGAGGCGGGCTCGGCCCAGAAGCGGCAGCGCGCCACCCAGCGGATGAAGGTGGTCAAGCCTTTCTGGGAGGGCGAGAACCGGCCCGAGGACATGATCCTGGAGACGGTCCCGGTGATCCCGCCCGATCTGCGGCCCATGGTCCAGCTGGACGGCGGTCGTTTCGCCACCTCGGACCTGAACGACCTCTACCGCCGGGTGATCAACCGGAACAACCGTCTCAAGAGGCTGTTGGACCTGGGTGCTCCCGAGATCATCGTCAACAACGAGAAGCGCATGCTCCAGGAGGCCGTCGACGCCTTGTTCGACAACGGTCGCCGTGGTCGCGCCGTGACCGGCCCGGGCAACCGGGCCCTCAAGTCGCTCTCGGACATGCTCAAGGGCAAGCAGGGCCGGTTCCGTCAGAACCTGCTCGGCAAGCGGGTCGACTACTCCGGGCGCTCTGTCATCGTGGTCGGTCCGCAGCTCAAGCTCCACCAGTGCGGTCTGCCCAAGATCATGGCCCTGGAGCTGTTCAAGCCGTTCGTGATGAAGCGTCTGGTTGATCTCGACCTGGCCCAGAACATCAAGGCGGCCAAGAGGATGGTCGAGCGTCAGCGGCCCCAGGTCTGGGACGTCCTCTCCGACGTGATCCAGGAGCATCCCGTGTTGCTCAACCGAGCGCCGACCCTGCACCGTCTCGGCATCCAGGCCTTCGAGCCGGTGCTGGTCGAGGGCAAGGCCATCCAGATCCACCCCCTCGTCTGCGAGGCGTTCAACGCCGACTTCGATGGCGACCAGATGGCCGTCCACCTCCCCCTGTCGGCCGAGGCCCAGGCCGAGGCGCGGATCCTCATGCTCAGTTCGAACAACGTGCTGTCGCCGGCTTCCGGTCGTCCCATCGTGACTCCCTCCCAGGACATGGTCATCGGCATCTACTACCTCTCCGAGATCATCGAGGACGCCAAGGGTGCCGGCCGCTATTTCGTCGACTTCGACGAGGCGGTGATGGCTCACGAGATCGGCGAGCTGTCGCTGCACGCCCCGATCAAGATCCGTCTCGGCGACCTCGCCGGTGACCCCGAGCTGCACGCCGACCTGAAGCCGACGCTGGGCAGTCTCCTCACCGATGAGCCTCTGGGCTCCGAGGGTCTCTCCGAGACCACCCTGGGCCGGGTCATCATGAACCAGGTCCTGCCCGAGGGGTTCCCCTTCGTCGACTCGGTCGTGATCAAGGCCGACATCCGCAGACTCATCGAGACCGTTATCGAGCGCTACCCCCGCTCGGCCGTGGCGGAGACCCTGGACGGGATCAAGGACCTCGGCTTCAGGTATGCCACCAAGGCCGGTCTCACCATCGCCCTCGAGGACGTCCGCACCCCGGTGGAGAAGCCGGTCATCCTCGCCGAGTACGAGGAGCGAGCGGAGAAGGTGCAGAGTTTGTTCCAGAAGGGTGTCGTCACCGACGAAGAGCGCCGTCAGGAGCTGATCGAGATATGGACCGAGGCCACCGAGAAGGTGACCGACGCCATGAAGGGCAGTCTCAAGTCGGAGCGGTTCAACGCCCTCGACATGATGGTCGGCTCGGGGGCGCGGGGGAACATGATGCAGGTTCGTCAGATCGCCGGTATGCGCGGTCTGGTGGCCAACCCCAAGGGGGACATCATCCCCCGGCCCATCATCGCCAACTTCAGGGAGGGTCTGTCGGTCCTCGAGTACTTCATCTCGACACACGGTGCCCGCAAGGGCTTGGCCGACACCGCCCTACGCACCGCCGACTCGGGTTACCTGACCCGTCGTCTGGTCGACGTCTCCCAGGAGGTGATCATCCTCGAAGCCGACTGCGAGACCGACAAGGGGATCGTCATCTCGGTGGTCGACGAGCGTGGCAGCAAGATCCGCAACCTGCGCTCACGCATCTTCGGCCGGGTCCTGGCCGACGATCTCAAGGAGGGCCGCACCCTGGTGGCCACGGTCGACGACGAGAAGCTGAGGGCCGGGACCGTGCTCGGGACCAAGGAGCTGCACGCCATCGAGGGGGCCGACATCGAGTCCGTCCGGGTCCGCTCGCCGCTGACCTGTGAGACCCGGGGCGGGGTATGCCAGGCCTGCTACGGCCTGTCGCTCGCCACCGGGCGGATGGTCGAGACCGGCGAGGCGGTCGGGATCATGGCCGCCCAGTCGATCGGCGAGCCCGGCACCCAGCTCACCATGCGCACCTTCCACACCGGTGGAGTGGCCGGTGAGGACATCACCCATGGACTTCCCCGGGTCGTCGAGTTGTTCGAGGCCCGGACACCCAAGGGCAAGGCGGTCCTCTCCGACGCCAAGGGTGTCGTCAGCCTGGTAGAGGACGGCGAGGGCCGGCGCATCGTCGTCGAGACCGGTGAAGAGGAGGTGGTCCACCCGATCTCCCGCTACGCCAAGATGCGTGTGGCCAATGGCACCGAGATCGAGGCCGGCACCCAGCTCACCGAGGGCCCGCTCGATCCCAAGGAGGTCCTGGATATCCGCGGGGTCCGTGCCACCCAGCAGTACCTGGTCGACCAGGTGCAGGAGGTGTACCGCTCCCAGGGTGTCGAGATCCACGACAAGCACATCGAGATGATCGTCCGCCAGATGCTGCGTCGGGTCCGGGTGGTCTCACCCAGTGACTCGGACTTCCTCCCGGCGGCCCTGATCGATGACCAGCATTTCCGTGACGCCAACCGGGAGCTGGTGACGGCAGGCAAGAGACCTGCCGAGGGCCGGCCCGAGCTGATGGGGATCACCAAGGCGTCCCTGGCCACGGACTCGTGGCTGTCGGCCGCCTCGTTCCAGGAGACGACCCGGGTCCTGACCGATGCCGCCATCCAGGGTCGCTCCGACTTCATGCGGGGTCTCAAGGAGAACGTGATCATCGGCAAGCTGATCCCGGCAGGTACCGGCGCCCAGCAGTACCAGGCGCTGCAGCCGGCGTTGCCCGGCGCCACCACCGTGGCCTCTCTCGGCTTCCTCGATGGCGGCCTCTCCGCCCCGGGCGAGGACGAATCCCTCCCTGACGACCCCGCCGAATGGCTCGCCTCCCTTGGGGGCAGTCTCGGCGACGGCGCCGACGAGGAGGAGGAGTAGCCCCTTTCCTAATGCACTGCGTCACGTATGCGTGACGCAGTGCATTGAGATTCTTTCCACGTTGACAGCGACGTCTCGGCCACATAGCTTCTCCTGCGGCGGGACAGTGGCCGTTTTGGGCGGTCCTGAGATCCCGCATGAGTGTCAACCAGGAGCCACCAGGGAAGAGATCGCGACGTATCTCTCCCGACGAGTTCGCCCGGGAAGTGGCGAAGGGGCTCAAGGCCGGGTCTTCGGGGCGTGGGGAGCATCGGCGCAGTCCACGTTTCGACGTGGTCACTGTGAGCCGTCTCATCATGGGGCTCGGGCTCGTCCTCCTCGGGCTCGGTGCGATGTTCGCAGTGATCTGGATCGGCCGACTGGCCAGCTACGAGACGGTGGGCTCGGTGATCGACGAGACTCCGGTGTTCGGTTGTCCCGGGGAGACCGAGATCGGCGCCCTGTTCAGCGGCGAGACGGTGCAAGTCGTGGGTCGGACCGGAAACCGTGCGTACTACGCGGTGCGGGATGGGCGGGGGCCGGGGAACGTGGTCTATGCCGACGCCGCAGCCATCGCCGGGGTCGAGGATGCCGAACGGCTGCCGGTCAGGTCGTGTGAGCCGAGGGATCTGTACGAGATCCTCGCTGCCGAGACATCCCTGATGACGCTGGAGCCCGGCACCTCGACGACCGTTCCTGCCCCCACCACGACGACACCGGGTGAGAGCACCTCGACCGAGGCTTCTCCCAGCCTCCCGCCGCCGCGTCGAGGCCCCTCCGGCCCCGGCACGCCGACCACCACCGCTCCACCCACCACCATGCCGGGCGGGCCCGGCTCCTCCTCGAGCACGACCGCCCCCAATCCGACCACCACCTCGACCACATCGTCCACCACGTCGAGCAGCACCGCCAGCACCACCACGACAACGTCGTCGACCACACCGACCACCACGACGACGCCTTCGACCACCACCACCACCACCACGACGACGTCTTCGACCACCATGGTCCCCTGATCCCCAACCCGACACCAATTTGGCCCTAGTCCGGGAAGACACGTAGAATCTGTGCTTCGTCCGGGGCCGTTCGTTCTTCGAGCGCGACCGGATGGGCCGGGCACGCTCCGTGCCCGGTACGCAAGGTTTCAAACAGGATCGGCTCTTGGGCTGTGCCCGTGCCGTTTCCTCGCAGTAGGAGCAACATGCCGACGATCGAGCAACTCGTCCGCGAGGGCAGGAAGCCAAAGAAGAAGAAGGCCAAGACGGCCGCACTCGGCGGCGCCCCCCAGCGGCGCGGCGTGTGCACCCGCGTCTACACGGTCACCCCGAAGAAGCCGAACTCGGCTCTGCGCAAGGTGGCACGTGTCCGTCTCTCTTCGCAGATCGAAGTCACCGCCTACATCCCCGGTGAGGGCCACAACCTCCAGGAGCACAGCATCGTCCTGGTGCGTGGGGGCAGGGTCCGGGACCTGCCCGGCGTTCGTTACAAGGTCATCCGGGGCGCCCTCGACGCATCCGGGGTCAACGATCGCAGACAGGCCCGGAGCCGCTACGGATCGAAGAAGGTCTCCTGATGCGCAGGGCACCCGCACAGAAGCGCAAGGTCGAGCCCGACCCGGTATTCCGCAGCGTCCTCGTCAGCAAGGTCATCAACAAGGTCCTGTGGAAGGGGAAGAAGAACACGTCCCGGGAGATCGTCTACGGGGCCCTCGAGATCGTCGAGCAGCGCACCAGCCAGGACCCGACTGTGATCCTCAAGCGGGCCGTGGACAACATCCGCCCCCAGGTCGAGGTGCGCTCACGCCGGGTAGGCGGTAGCTCATATCAGGTGCCGGTGGAGGTCTCGGCCCGTCGTCAGGAGAGTCTGGCGATCCGGTGGCTGGTCAACTACGCCAGACAGCGACGGGAGCCGACGATGTCGATGCGGCTGGCCAACGAGATCTTGGACGCCTCCAACTACACCGGGGCGGCGATCAAGCGCAAAGAAGACGTCCACAAGATGGCGGAGTCCAACAAGGCCTTCGCCCACTATCGCTGGTAGCCCACCGGTCCCAATGGAGTAACTGACAAGAGAAATACCCGAACGTTCCAGCAGGCGGGCCCGACACCGAAACGAGCTCGAACCGCAGGACGTGGGACGTTCACAACCTCATAGCGAGTCGGAGTAACAAGACAGGAATGAGCAACGGAAACGCTGCCATATCACATCTGCGCCAGGTGCCGCTGAGCCGAACCCGAAACATCGGGATCATGGCTCATATCGACGCGGGCAAAACCACTCTGACCGAGCGCATCCTCTATTACACCGGCCGCAACTACAAGATCGGTGAGGTCCACGAGGGCGCGGCCACCATGGACTGGATGAAGCAGGAGCAGGAGCGCGGGATCACCATCACCTCCGCCGCAACCACCTGCGTCTGGCACGACCACTGGATCAACATCATCGATACCCCGGGTCACGTCGACTTCACCGTCGAGGTGGAGCGGGCCCTTCGGGTGCTCGACGGGGCCATCGCCGTGTTCGACGGCGTCGCCGGCGTCGAGCCCCAGTCCGAGACGGTGTGGCGCCAGGCCGATCGATATGGCGTGCCCCGGATCTGTTTCATCAACAAGCTGGACAGGACCGGCGCCGACTTCTACTTCGACGTCAAGTCCATCGTCAACCGGCTCGGCGCCCGGCCGCTGGTCATGCAGCTCCCGATCGGGACTGAGGCCGACTTCACCGGGGTCGTCGACCTGGTCGAGATGAAGGCCCACCAGTGGAAGGGTGACGACGGGAAGCACTGGGACACCACCGATATCCCCGCCGACCTCGCCGACCGCGCCGCCGAGTACCGGGAGAAGCTCCTGGAAGCGGCGGCCGAGACGTCCGAGGCTCTGCTCGAGTCATACCTGGAGAACGGCGACCTCACCTCCAAGGAGATCCAGGAAGGGGTTCGCACCGGCACCATCGCCCGTGACTTCACCCCGGTGTTTTGTGGCTCCGCCTTCAAGAACAAGGGCGTCCAGCTGCTGCTCGATGCCGTTGTCGCCTATCTGCCCAGCCCGGCGGACCTGCCCGCCATCAAGGGCTTCCGCCCCGGTGACGAGGAGCTGGTGGTCGAGCGGATGCCCGATGACGGCGAGCCCTTCTCCGCTCTCGCCTTCAAGATCATGTCCGACCCCCACGTCGGGAAGCTGACCTACTTCCGGGTCTATTCGGGCCACGCCGCCAAGGGCGACACGGTGCTCAACACCACCACCGGCCAGAAGGAGCGTCTGGGCAGGATCCTGCGCATGCACGCCAATTCCCGGGAGGACATCGAAGACGTGTTCGCCGGCGACATCGTGGCCGGGATCGGGTTCAAGAACACCACAACGGGCGACACCCTCGCCGAGCAGGGCCAGCCGCTCCAGCTGGAGTCGTTGGAGTTCCCCGCCCCGGTGATCTCGGTCGCCATCGAGCCCAAGACGAAGTCAGACGACGAGAAGCTCTCCGAGTCGCTCCATCGTCTCTCCGAGGAGGATCCGACCTTCCTGGTCCGCACCGACGACGAGACCGGTCAGACCATCATCTCTGGAATGGGCGAGCTCCATCTGGAGATCCTCGTCGACCGTCTGCTCCGCGAGTTCAAGGTCGATGCCGCCGTCGGCAAGCCCCAGGTCGCCTATCGGGAGACTATTCGCCGGGCGGTGGACTCCGTGGAGTACCGCCATGTCAAGCAGACCGGTGGCAGGGGCCAGTACGCCCATGTCGTCATCGATCTCGAGCCGACCGGGCCCGGTGGTGGATACGAGTTCATCGACCAGATCAAGGGCGGCAAGGTCCCCCGTGAGTACATCCCGTCGGTCGACGACGGCATCGAGGAGGCCCTCGACCAGGGCATCGTCGCCGGCTACCCGCTCGTTGACGTGCGGGCGACCCTGACAGACGGGTCCTACCACGATGTCGACTCCTCGGAGATGGCATTCAAGATCGCAGGGTCGATGGCCCTTCAGGAGGCCGCCCGCAAGGCCGGGGTCAAGCTGCTGGAGCCGGTCATGGAGGTCGAGGTGACCACACCCGACGAGTACATGGGCGACGTGATCGGCGACCTGAACAGCCGCCGGGGCAAGGTCGAGGGGATGACCCAGCGTGGGAACAGCCAGGTGATCCGGGCCCAGGTGCCGATGTCGGAGATGTTCGGCTATGCCACCGATCTTCGTTCCAAGACACAGGGTCGGGCCACCTATTCGATGCAATTCCACTCATATCAGGACGTCCCCGACTCGATCGCCGACGAGATCGTGGCCAACCGGCGCGGGCAGCCCTGAAGTGTCAAAGATAAGAGCGATCGAGAAGAGATAGAGGGAGTCGAGAGAGATGGCGAAGGCGAAGTTTGAGCGGACGAAGCCGCATGTGAATGTGGGGACGATGGGTCATATTGATCATGGGAAGACGACGTTGACGGCGGCGATTACGAAGGTGTTGGCGGAGCGGGTTGGTGGTTCGAATCAGATGACGTCGTTTGATCAGATTGATAAGGCGCCTGAGGAGCGGGAGCGGGGGATCACGATTCAGATTGCTCATGTGGAGTATGAGACTGCGGCTCGTCATTATGCGCATGTGGATATGCCGGGTCATGCGGATTACATCAAGAACATGATTACGGGGGCGGCGCAGGTGGATGGGGCGATTCTGGTGGTGTCGGCGGCTGATGGTCCGATGCCGCAGACCCGGGAGCATGTGTTGTTGGCTCGTCAGGTGGGGGTTCCTTCGATTGTGGTGTTTTTGAACAAGGTGGACATGGTTGATGATGAGGAGCTTTTGGATCTGGTGGAGTTGGAGGTGAGGGATCTTCTGACCGAGTATGAGTTTCCGGGGGATGAGGTTCCGGTGATCCGGGGTAGCGCGTTGCAGGCGTTGGGAGGGGATGTGGCTTCTTCTGATCAGATCATGGAGTTGATGAACGCGGTGGATAGCTATGTGCCGGAGCCGGATCGGGATACCGACAAGCCGTTTCTGATGAGCATCGAGGACGTGTTTTCGATCACCGGGCGGGGGACGGTGGTGACGGGCCGGGTGGAGCAGGGGATCCTGAAGGTGAATGAGGAGGTGGAGATTGTGGGGATCCGGCCGACTCATAAGACGGTGGCCACCGGGATTGAAATGTTCCGCAAACTGTTGGATGAGGGTCGGGCCGGGGACAATGTGGGGGTTCTGCTCAGGGGTGTGGGTAAGGATGATGTGGAGCGGGGTCAGGTGTTGGCCAAACCGGGGTCGATCACTCCGCATACCGATTTTGAGGCGCAGGTGTATGTGTTGACCAAGGAGGAGGGGGGCCGGCATAACCCGTTTTTCCCCGGGTATCGGCCTCAATTCTATTTTCGGACCACCGATGTGACCGGGGCGATCCAACTGCCCGAAGGGACCCAGATGGTGATGCCCGGTGACAACACGGAGATGACCGTGGAGCTGATCGCACCCATCGCCATGGACGAAGGGCTCCGTTTCGCCATTCGGGAAGGCGGCCGCACCGTCGGCGCCGGACGAGTAACCAAGATCCTCAAGTAGGACCGCACATGCCCAGCGACAAGAGACCGCCGTTGACGCTCGCCTGCACCGAATGCAAGCGACGCAACTACGTCACCACCAAGAACAAGACCAACACCCCCGACCGTCTCGAGATGAAGAAATTCTGCCGGTGGTGCCGTCAGCACACCGTTCACCGCGAGACACGCTGAGATCCCACGAGGGTTCAGAAGAGGGCCGGTCCGAAGACCGACCCTCTCTTTCATGCTCCAGCACGGCGGCTATGAGCCGACCGGCGCCTGCGGATCCTTTCCGGGCT
>JBOGET010000027.1:0-12282 GCA_050741975.1 Acidimicrobiia bacterium | reverse complement strand
TCCCACACCAACCAAGATGAACCACCGCCGATCGCGATGAGCCCAGATTGACTGCCGGGCGCCGCGTCAGCCGCCGAACACGTTCGTCGGGCCGGCCTGCGACTCCGGGAGCCAAGTTGGGAGCCATTCTCTGTGGAGCTGACCGGACACGCGTGGACGCCGGTGGACACGAAAGCCCGTCGCTGCAAGCTCTGCGGACCCCTGTGGACCCTCATGGACACGGCTTGGAGATCTACGGATCAGGAGGTTGGGTGTTCGAGTCGCCCCGGGCGCGCTAGAGAAATCCCTTGTAGTAGCAGAGGATTTCGCCTACAGGTGGACTGCCCACCGAGACCAGGTTCGTGTTTGGTCCGCATTTGGTCCGCGGGAGGTCCGCCTTGAAGTGGAGGAATGAAGGGGCGGCTGACCTCAAGATGACCATATCGCGGCGAGTCCACAACCTCGACAGGCATCGTCGCCGACGCCGCGCCGAACCGTTGATCCCTGAGGTTGCCCTCGAGCTGCAAGCGGCCGGTGCCGTGGTCAGGCATCTCGATAATCCCGCCGATGCCGAGATGTGGCGGGAGGCGGGCCGGCTCGCCGGCCGACGCCTCGGTCGTCATGTGCGCACTGGGTCGTCTCGATGTGGTTGTACAGATCGGGACGGCAGCCACGTATGGGTGGTCGATCTTGACCATGAGGTGAGCGAAGCCGAGAAGCGGCAAAGTGTCCTGTTGTTGAGTGCCATGTTCGATGGGATCCGCCGACCGAAGAGGCCTAACGGCTGAGCCTTAACGCAGAGCCTCGTCGGCCGCACGACATAATGCTTGTACGATCCGGCTGCCCCGTTTCTGAAAGCCGAGAACTCGCATCATCTCGCGCACGAGTTCGTCTCTGGTCCTCAGCAGGGTGTCAGACATGATCCACTTCGCAATGCTGACGAGTTGGGCGTGGCTGTATTCGACGATGGGCAACTCTGGACGGAACCATGGTCGTTTGCCTCGCAAGGGAGTCTGTGAGTCGTCGACTTCGACGTGCGAACCCACCGTCTGCTCCCTGGAACGGCCTTCCAACGCCGCAGCAACGGCGCGCACCACCTTGGCGGTCTCGGCGTCAGGATCTCTGAACCAGTCGGTCGACCAGATTCGGTGAAACCTCCAGCCGAGTCGTTCCAGAACCTGTTGGCGCAAGCGATCTCGGTCCCTGGCGGTCGGCGATGAGTGGTATGACGCACCATCGGCCTCGACTGCAACAAGCAGCTCGCCTGGTCGGTCCGGGTGGATGACGGCAAAATCTATGCGATATCCGGAGGCTCCGTACTGGGGAATTGGTGTGAGGCCTGCGGGACCGGTCACGGAGATGGCTCGCTGCGCCTGACGCTGCCTTTCGGTCCGTAAGTGACCCTCACACACGTGAGGGGTTACTACCCTCGGCCACTGTGCGGGTGCTGCTTTCATGGTCGTCGGGGAAGGATTCGGCCTGGGCGCTTCACACCCTGCGCGGTGACGGTATCGAGGTGGTGGGGCTACTCACCACCTTGAACGAGGACGCGGCCCGGGTGTCGATGCAAGGGGTCCGCCGTGAGTTGCTCCTCGCTCAGGCGGCGGCCTTGGGACTCCCGGGGTGGGAAGTGCCGCTGCCGGCGCCGTGTCCCAATGAGGAGTACGAACGGCGCATGGGCGAGGCCATCGAGCGAGCGGTGATCGAGGGCATCACCCACGTCGCCTTTGGCGATCTTTTCCTGGAGGACGTCCGCGCCTACCGGGAGGAGATGACAGCCCTGACCGGGATCGAACCATTGTTTCCGATCTGGTGTGGAGAGAATGGCACTCGGGCGTTGGCTGAGCGGATGGTGGCATCGGGGGTGCGCGCCGTCATCACCTGTGTCGACCCCTCCCAGCTGGACCCCTGGTTCGCAGGCAGAAGTTGGGATCATGCTGTCCTTCCCGCCGGGACCGATCCGCTGGGCGAGCGGGGCGAATTCCACACATTCTGCTGGGCGGGCCCGATGTTCCCCACGCCCCTCTCGATCGCGATCGGGGACGTGATCGAACGGGACGGCTTCTGGTGGGCCGACGTGACTCCGGAATAATCAGCCCGAAACTGGTGTCAGCCATGAACGCCGGGTCGGCCTGCCGCGCCACAGCATCCAGATCATCCGCTCTGAGCGATGTCGCTCCGATTCGCGAGTGCTCGGGAACGGCACGAATGCGCTCGTGTCTTCTACGCCGCTTTCAGGCAAGGTCCAGGTCAGGTGGGTCGGTCCGGTGGCGCACCCGACGTTCACGAAAGGACACTCCTACAGGCGGCTCGCCTGAGAACAATGCGCGCCCGCTGGAGCCAGCGTCGAGGACTGAACCGCCACCCAGCGCCGGGGACATCGGTTAGGCAGGCATCTCCTGGCTGAAGCGTGTGACTGAGTTGGCGGGCCCGCTGCTCGGGCTTGGCGCCGGTTTTCCGTTGAGGCGGGGCCGGGTTGCACGTCGCACGCCGAGGTCGAGGATGGTGCCGAGGACGCCGATCCAGATGATGACGGCCATGAGCTCGGGGTAGTCGAGTCGGTCTCGGGCGTCGAGGATGGCATAGCCGAGTCCGGAGTCGACACCGAGCATCTCGGCGGGGACGATGACGATCCAGGCGGTGCCAAGGGCGAGTCGTATGCCGGTCCCGATGTGGCCTCGGATAGCGGGCAGGAAGACGTGGCGGACAGTCTCGAATCGGGTGGCGTTGAGGCTTCTGGCGACGGCTACCCAACCCGGATCGACCTGTTCGACTCCGGCAGCGGTGGACAGGATGACCGGCCACACGGCGGCCACGGCGACCAGAAAGAACACCGGGGGGTCTCCGATCCCGAAGGCGGCGACCGCGATCGGGGTCCAGGCGAGTGGTGACACCATTCGTAGGAATTGAAACACCCCGGAGGTGGCTTCCCCGGCGGTGCGGGACAGACCCACGGTGACCCCAACCGCGATGCCCGCAACTATGGCTGTTCCCAGCCCGAGGAGCAGTCGGCGCACTGTGTCTGCAGTGTGGGAGACTCCGATGCCCGAGGTGAGGAAGTCGACGAGAGCGGGAAGGGCTTCGCCGGGCCCGAATCGGGCGAGCAGGGTCCCCGCGGGCGCTGCGACGGATGCAAGCAGCCACCAGACCCCGAGGGCCGTGATCACGCCGAGCCCACGCCATGCCGTTCCTCGAACCAGGCGCGTCGTTGGCTTATACATCGATCACCTCGGTGCGAGTTAGGTCCTCCGCCTGGCCGAACACCTCCGGGCCGCCGACCGTGTCGATAGCCGAGCGGACGAGGCTCTCATCCACCAGCTCGGCATGCACCGACGCAGGGTCGAGGGCATCTAGGAATGACCTGTCGCCGTCGACGGTGGTCTGCTGGAGCCGGGCGGCCAGCTCGGCGGTGTAGGTGGGGTAGGGGAATGGCTGAAAGCCGATCCGGGGTGTGCTCCAATCGAGGTGTTTGATGGCCCCGGTGGCTCCGTACTCGTCGTGGTCGTAGTAGGTGAGGGCCCGGTTGATTGCGGCTTCGGGTTGGGGCAGGTATCGGCCTCCGGCTTCGGAGAGAAGCGTGGCCGTCTCGTCCAGATTGACCGCGGCGAACTGTTGGGCCTTGACTAGTGCGTTGACCGCGGCCTGGGCCCATTCGGGTCGTTCGGCTATTGCATCTTCGTGCATGACCGCCACGCAGCAGGCGTGGTCCAGCCACATGTCACCGGTGAACCTGAGCACCTTCCCGATGTCGTTGACCTCGGCCACCGCATTGAACGGGTCGGCGACGATGTACCCGGCGATGGCCCCGTTGCCCAGAGCGGGTGGCATGTCCGGTGGTGCCATCACTACCAGTTTCACCGTGCCATCCGTTGCGGAAGGCTCGCCGTCGATGATGGCGGTGAGACCGGTGTCGGCGAACAGCATCTGCAGGGCGATGTTGTGGATCGAGTACCAGAAGGGGACCGCGACCGTTGTCCCGGCCAGGTCGGCGACCGATTCGACGTTGTTGGCGACGGTGAGAGCCGAGCCGCCGGTGTGGTTCCAGGCGACGACCTTGAGCGGCACGTTCTGACCGAACCGCATCTGGATGGTCATCGGCATCAGAAGATGGACCAGATCCACCTGTCGGCTTTGGAACGCCTCGGCCACCTGAGCCCAGCTCCGGAGCAGGCTCGGAGTTTCCACATCGAGACCCTCGTCTGCGTAGAAGCCCTCCCCGTGGGCGACGAGCAGCGGGGTGGCGTCGGTTATCGGCAGGTATCCCACCCGGAGCACCGAGTCCCCTGACAGTCGACTGCCTGTCTGACCGACGCAGGCTGCGAGCAAGGAGGGAGCGAGAATTGTGCCTGCGCCGGCCAGCCCGATGGATCGGACCAGTTCTCTTCGGGTCAGTTTCATGCGACGGTCCTCTCCAATGTGTTCCCGCTTGGGACACCGGTGACATCGGTTCGGAAGCTGCCCAAGATCTCGATGAGCAGCGGGTGGTTGTTGATCTGGTCTCGTGTCAGTTCCGGCACCTCCCAGGTTCCGGCGAAACCCTTCGCTTCGGGGAGGAGCAGGGCGACACGGTCACAGATGAGCAGGGCTTCGGCCACGTCGTGAGTGACCAATACCAGGGTGATGTCGTGGGTCCCATGCCAGCCACGTAGCCAGTCCTGGAGTACGGCACGGGCCGCCGGGTCAAGGCCCGTGAACGGTTCGTCCAACAATACCGCCCACGGTCGGGTGACCAGGGCTCGGGCCAGGGCGACACGTTGTGCCTGCCCACCCGAGAGAGAGGTCGGGTTGACGTCGGCGAGTGAGGCCAGACCGAACTCCTCGATGAGGGTGTCAACCCGCGATCGGTCGATCTCGCGGTGGGCGGAGAAGCGCCGGGCGAGCCCGATGTTCTCCCGGACAGTGAGCCAGGGATAGAGCAGCGGGTCCTGGAAGGCGAGACCGACCCTCTCCGGCCTGAGGACCTGGCCGGATGTGGGTTCGATAAGACCGGCGAGGATCCGGAGCAGGGTCGACTTGCCCGACCCGCTGGGTCCGATGAGCCCGAACGCCTCGCCGGGTCGGATCTGGAGATCCACCCCCTCGACGGCGACGACGCTGCGTCGGTGGTCGTGGTACGTCTTGGAGACGTTGGTCAAGCCGAGCATTGCAGCTCCCATCGCAGTTGAGATTCGGTCGGTGATTGGATGGGAAGAAACGCCGCCTCCCGGATACGGCGGGCGGTGGAACTCGCAGCGACATATCCCCGTCCCCCTTCCTTCCTGGCCTCGGCGGCTACCGCGGCCTGGGCAAACTCGGAGGCTTCCAACCGGTAGGACACCAGCTCCCTTGCTGTGATCCCGGGACCCGAGAGAGCCGCCATCGTGGTGTCTACCAGCCAGGAGTGACGGCTCAGCAGCTGATTCCGATCGGCATCCAGGACGGTGTCGGCGCCATGCAGCGGCACATCCACGACGGCCAAGGCTGCTTCGCCGAGACCGATGGCAAAGGCCGCTTGGAGCACCATGAAGGTTGGCCGCACCCGGGTGAGAAACGCGTTGAGATCCTCCGAAATGACACGCTCAGCCGGGACTCCGGCGTCCTCCACTACCACACTGGTGGAGGCGGTTGCCTGAAGGGCGAGCAAGGCGGGTGCCGAGGTCGCCCTCACTTGCTTACCGTCGAGCAACAGACTCAAGACCACATGGGAGCCGTCGGGTTTCTCCCCGGCGGCGACTACCAGCGTCCGGTCCTGGTAGAGGTTTGAGGCCCAGGGGATCCCACCCTGCACCAGATATCCGTTTCTGTCGGGCACGGCGGTCAGACCAACCCGCTCCAGACCGAGTTTGGCTCGGAGTGCCGATGCCATCGCCGTCGACCCGATCAGATCGATCCTCTGCAACGCGGCCAACAGCCCCGGGCTGTGGCCGCCAACCCCGACATACTCGACCACCATCCGGTGCGCCCAAGCGGAGAAGGCGACACTCATCGACCTGTGAGCAAGCGCTGAGATGACCGCCGCCTGGCCGTCCAGGTGATGCCGGTCGTCAATCCCTAGGTTGAGCAGACCCAAAGATGCCAGCCGCTCCAAGTCGGGGACAGTCGACGTGGTTCCCGTCTCCTCCGGATCGGAGACCCAGGAAAGCACCGAGTCGTCGAAACCGAGCCGGGAGTGGAGAGTTTCCACCATCACCCCAGCTCCGTTAGTCGATCCACCGGAGTGTCGACCACCTTTCGCGCCAGTAGGACGTCCTCCTCACAGTCCGCCTGGTAGAAGCAGAGACACTTGTCCATGTCCTCCCGCACATAGGTCCGCTTGAACTCCACCTCCGGGACCTGGCTATAGAGAGGAGCCTTCTCGGCTTTGCGCTCCAGGTATGCGTCCATGGAGAGCCCATCGGGAAAGTCCCACTCTGCGAGGAAATTTCCACTCCCCGAGGTGCGGGCCTCCTCCACCGTCGCGCCGACCAGACGAACCTCGGCCACGTCAACACCCGGGTCGACGACGCGAAGGGCCTCACGGAGCACATGCTCATTGCTGTGTTCGAACACCGAGAACAGCCGATCCCCGTACCCGGTGACTCGACTCTCCACCAGATCGGCTCCGGATTCGATGGCAGCACCAAGGAGGTCATCACGGATTAAGGTCAGATGCTGAGGGTTGGAGATCGTGGTTTCGACCAGGAAAAGAGGCATGAGGCGTGCTCCTGAAAGGGTTTCGACAGGGATGTCGGTAGAGGTGGGTGGCGAGACGCGGCAGCCCAGCTCGGGGGAGGGGTCTCTCGGCGGCTTAGGTGAGTGTCAGCAGTGGGACAATGACGCCGGCCGAGAGCGCAGACAGCAGCGACAGCACACGCACGAAGCGGATGAAATGACAGTTCGAGATGTGGCTGTTCTGCGGGTCATGCTTCTCCTTGGGTCGGCATTATGACCACGAGGTGTTCACCGGTCAAGGTGACGTGTGGATGCGGTCTGCCTGTGCTCGTTCCGCGCGGCCCCGTTCCACTCTCGTTTCGGGCTCACACTCCTCATCGCTAAAGATTATTGTGCCACAGCGGGGGTACAGGAGTCGCTCCGTTTGGTCCGCATTTGGTCCGCGAGAGGATTGAAAGCCCGCGAAACGATGAGAGTGGCTGAGATACAAAACCCCTGCTCAGAGGCTATTTCTGAGCATTCGCCCAGGTAGCCGAAACCCCCTGATTCTGACTAGGGATCAGAAGGTTGGGGGTTCGAGTCGCCCCGGGCGCCCTGACGTTCTCCCAGGTAGTGGGCTTGCAGGTGTCGGCTGGTGGAGCGAACAGTGCGTCCGGTTCGGGCGGCTTGTTCACGATTTGTTCACAGCGGAATGCGCGGAGGGCGCATCACAGCTTGTCGATCTCGACCACCGGTGGTTCCGCGTTCCAGAGGAAGCGGACGCTGAAGTTTGAAAAGAAGTCTTCTCGGCCGATCAGAAGATACGGCACATCAGCCACCCAAAACATGTTCTCGTAGTTCCAGGTGCGCCACCGGAGCTTTCCCTGACACTCGCGTTTTTCACGCCGCCAGCACCTTGTCCTCCGGTTGGCTGTCCATCGGGCCCTTCACCAGAGGGAGCGAGTCCCAATCGATCTGGACCGCAGGTAGGAGTGAACGCGGCAAAATGGTGCGGTCTGCTCCTGAATCCAGTATCCCGGCCACACTTAGTGTCGGGCGGTTCTTGATAGCCACTTCAATGGTCAGGTTCGGGTAGTAGAGGCCGTTGGGGCCCAACATCGCTTCGAGCCTGACCACGCGTCAGGTCTTAGAAGAAATAGGCGATATGCCCGTCCCCGGGATGTGGTGGAGCAACAGTCCCTCATCGCTTCCGACCTCTTCGGCCGCCTTGGCATGCGCGGTAGCGGGATCGTCGGCGACGAAGACTAGCCGACCCCTGTAAATGACCGCCCACTTCCCTGGGTATGCAAGCAGTTCATTTTGAAGGTCGACTGAAAACTCTCTCTCGGCTAGTTCAACTCGGCCGACTGGCATTGGGTGTCCTTCCCACCTTGGACTGGTGTCAAGCGTATCGAATCGCAAATCTGTCATTCAACCGGGTATCTCGTCTCTTATCGACGGCATGTTCTCATACCCTGAAACGTTTCTTCGCAACCCGAACATCCCCCAGGCACCTAGGCCTGTCTGCCGAACCTCTTCCGAACCCTGGCTACAAGCTCCGCTCGTTCCTGGTCGGCTATCTCTGCCTGTTCCGGTTCGAGGGCCTTCCGGACCCGGAGCGCTGTCGTACCCCAGCTCGCCTTCCATGTGATCGTCCTCTCGGTCGGCCATGGATGAACCACAACCCAAGCCTTGTCGCTGGAAAGGCGTTTGCTCCAGTCGCGGACCCTATTTGTAGGCACGCCCTCAACGCAGCCATCGCACGGATACTCCTGCCGGTGAGACTCGCTTCGCCCGTGGCCCGTGGAGTAATACTCCGTGCCGGCTGGGTCGGTCCGCGTCCGAGTCTTCATCAACTCAGGGCGGTACCAGGGGTTCGACGTGACGGAGCTGCGCATCACCTCAACCTCTCCGTCTTCGGCAAGCGGCCACGTTGTTCAGATCATGGTTCGAATATTCAGCAGGGTCGAAGTCGACTAAACCCCTCCATCTGTTGCGCCAGCTTCCGCAGAACATCGACGCTGGCGTGGTCTATGAGATAGGGCATCGTCAGGTCGGCCCAAACTTTGATAGTCCGGTTGTACGCAATGAGTGCGTCGCGGGCGGCGAGCGCCAACTGCAGCTCCTGGAATGGGTTCAGCGTGCTGCTGACCATCTTCTTCTGGGTGCCCGGGGTGATCCACGCGCTCTACATCATCCTGATGCGGCGGTGAGCCGGCTGTGGCTTCGGCTGAAACCCGCGTTAACCTGTCGGCCGATTGACCAGCCAAGCGCAACCCTACTCCGTAGCCTGTTACCTCGCTGGCGGTGTCCGGATGCACTCGGTCGCCCACCAGGTGGTGGCGATCCATGAACTTGCCCAGGGATTGCAGTCGCCGCACGTGCTGGAAGTGGGTCCGGGGCCCGGAATCGCCGTTTACGCGCTCCGCCAGGCCGGCTTCCAGGTAACTACGCTCGACATCAACCTGCGCCGCGAGCCGGATATCCTCGGCAGCGTGACCGAGATCCCGGCCGAAGACGCGTCGTTCGACATCGGCTCCGCCTGCCAGATCCTGGAGCACCTGCCATTCGCGGAGCTGCTGCCGGCGCTCCGGCAGCTGAGACGTGTCTGCCGCGCCGGCTGCGTCATCAGCCTCCCCGACTCCACGCGCCACGTCCGCCTGGCGGCGCACTTTCCCAAGCTCGGCCAGCGGAGCTTCGCGTGGGTGCCGCCGCGCCGGCCCAAGGAACCGCCCGAGCGGCTGAAGAAGATCGGGCACCATTGGGAAATCGGGTACAGGGGCTCGCTGCTGCGGGACGTCACGGCCCAGATGTCGGCGGCGGGCTGGCGAGTCGCCCGGACATGGCGGGTCCCCGAGCTGCCTTGGCACCGGTTCTTCACACTGCAATGACACTCCGCGCCCGCCCGGACGTTGCCGAGCACGCGATCAGGCGTTGCCCCGCTGCTTGCGCGGGATGGCGTGGATGATCTCCCTCACGCCCGTCTGATTAAAGCCCTTGAACCCGTCGTTGCGCTCCAGGTTCTCCAGGTGCGAGCCGATTGCGCCGTTCTTTTGAAAATCCTCCGCCTGCTCGCGCCCGATCAGGCCCTGCTCGAGCAGGCGGTCAATGCGGGCGTGCGGGGAGTGGGTCTTTATGTATCGGTCTCGTCTTCGCTTTCGAGGATCCGCTTGAGCCGGGCGAGGTCAGCCCGGTAGTTACGTCGGACGGTGCGCGCCACGAACGGCGCTACCAGCTTCCCGAAGTAACCGCCGGGGAGACGCTCGGGCTCGAACACGACTGTGGCTCTGGTCCCGTCGGAGATGGGATCGGCTTAGCAGGCGGTGAACATGATCATCGAGTCGGAAACCATGCGATGACCGACTCGCCTCCCCGGCTCGTACTCGGTGACCTCGTCATCGAACTCGGTCCGGCGGGGTGTGTGCATAACGATCCGTCCTCGTCTGCCTAGAGCCGTGGGTCCCTCCCCGTCGGTCCACTCCGATGACTCCACGGTCTCCATCCACCGCTTGTCGTTGCGGCACTCGACCGGCGTCATGTTCACCGTCAGACCTCCGGGAAGCTGCGGGACGACATGTCGGCGTCGGTGGTGCATCCGACATACATGAGCAGACTGGCGTAGAAGGTGTCGGCGGCGATGTCCGCGTCCACCTCAAGCATCTCGGCCAGGCGCATCGTCATCAACGTCGCCTCAAGGCCGTGCAGAAGGGGAAGCCCATCCCCAGATCGGTCGCCAAGCACAGGGCGGCCACCACCTCCGCCGCCCGCACCCGATCCGCCTTATTGCCTGCTCGATCAACCACTTACATCGATCATAAGGAGGCGCCCCCAGGGAGGAGCCCGGGTGATGTGTTGAGGGGTGACGCTGTGATCGCGGGCTGGACAGTTGACCTTCGCATCGTTTTTGCAGAGAACGTGTCCTAACTCATCTCCAGAGATATCGCATAACGCGCGTCTGCATCCGACGAATCCGGCCAAGACACCCACTCTGGATCCGGCCTCTTGTTGAAGTGGACGTGATCCGGAGGCTGGGCCAGTCTTCGGGTTGGGTCCTGGATGGTTCGCTCGTGAACCGGCTGCCCAACCCTGTTGGGTTGTGGCTCGAGTGGTGTCTTTGGACGAGGCGTCGTTCCGTTCCAGGTTCGTCTACCACACCGTCTTGTCTGCTCCTGAACAAGATCGGATCCTGGAACAGTCGAGGGACGAAACAATCGGCCGTCAAGCCATAGCTGTAATGCCCATCGTGGCGTGAAATGGTCGAAACGGTGGGGGATCGACATGTTCTGCCCTACCGGCAGCCATCTACTCTTGCGTAATGGGACCCCTTCGGTACTCCATCAACGTCACATTGACGGGTGCTGCGATCATCGTGTAATGCTCGCTGACGAAGACTTGCATCGTCACGCGGTCGAGAACCTCGTCCAAGCCGATGCCCTCCTCTTTGGCCGGGTGACTTACGAAATGATGGAGGCAGCGTGGCGGCAGCCGGCGGGGACGGGAGCGAGGCCTGATTGGATGGAACCCTTCGCCCGGACGATCGACACGGCAAAGAAGTACGTCGTGTCGAGCACCCTGGACCGGGTCGATTGGAACGCGGAACTCGTGCGCGGGGATCTGGGGAAGGCCGTTCAGCAGCTCAAGCGGGAGTCGGGTAAGGGGCTGTTCGTGGGAGGTGTGAAGCTCCCGATGGCGTTGGCGGAGCTGGGATTGATCGATGAGTACGAGTTCGTGGTGCAGCCGAGGCTAGTGGGCCACGGGCCCACGTTGTTCGCGGCTCTATCGAAGCGTGTCGACTTGAGGCTCGTGAGCCGGCTGGACTTCGGCTCGGGGGCGGTGGCGATGCGGTATGAGCCGAGAAGGTAGCCATTGAGCCTTTCCCTGGAAGCGTAAGCTCGGCGAGGACGGTGCCACACTGTGTTACCGGGAACGGGGTCATGCAGCCTCCGGCCCGTCGCCTTCGGCGGGCCGTAGTAACTGCTGTTCGTAATCGATCGGGGAGATCATGCCGATCGCGGAGAAAATGGAGAAACGAGATCCTCAACTACTCGACGATCCCCAGACCAACGCCTACGCCGAAGGCATAACCAACAAGATCAAAGTGCTCAAACGACGCGGCTATGGGCATCGCCACCCACACCGCTACCGCCACAAGGTGCTAGCAGTCATCCCACACCAACAAGATGAACCACCGCCGATCGCGATGAGCCCAGATTGACTGCCGGGTGCCGCGTCAGCCGCCGAACACGTTCGTCGGGCCGGCCTGCGACTCCGGGAGCCAAGTTGGGAGCCATTCTCTGTGGACCTGACCGGACACGCGTGGACGTCGGTCGACTCGAAAGCCCGTCGCTGCAGGCTCTGCGGACCCCTGTGGACGCACCTGGACACGGCTTGGAGATCTAGGGATCAGAAGGTTGGGGGTTCGAGTCCCTCGGACGTGCTAGGCATGCGATTCGTACGATGAGGCAGAAGCCTTTCACGGGTCACGATGCGACGCTTTCCTGATGCATTGCCGGTCTGAGCGTGGCTTCGGTACGTGCCTTCAACCCGCCGCTGGGTGGTTCGTGGCTTCGACGGGTTCAATGTCTCGGGCCGCTATCGCGTCGGCGATCCGAGCGGCGTCGCGGCCCACGCCGTGGATCAGCGCCGATGACACCGAGTAGAGAAACTTGAGGCCAACGAAGTAGAGCCCGGGCT
>JBOGET010000026.1:0-28967 GCA_050741975.1 Acidimicrobiia bacterium | reverse complement strand
CGGCATCGCCGAGGAGAACCTCCAGGCTCGTGCCCGGGGGGCCATGCTCATGGCCATCTCCAACAAGCACGGGCCGATGGTGGTGGCCACGGGGAACAAGTCGGAGATGGCGGCCGGCTACTCCACGCTGTACGGAGACATGGTCGGTGGCTACGCCGTCCTGAAAGACGTCTTCAAGACCCTGGTCTACGACCTGGCCCGCTGGCGGAACAAGGACGGTGACGTGATCCCCCAGAGCACTATCGACAAGCCGCCGTCGGCGGAGCTGCGCCCCGATCAGAAGGACTCGGACACCCTGCCCCCCTACGAGGTCCTCGACGAGGTCCTCCAGCTCTATGTCGAGGCCGATCTGGGAATGGGCGCCATCGTCGACCGTGGGTTCGATCCGGCGCTCGTGGCCCGTGTTGCCAACATGGTCGACCGCAACGAGTACAAGCGACGGCAGGCGGCGCCCGGGGTCAAGATCACGGTCAAGGCGTTCGGAAAGGACCGGCGGCTCCCCATCACCAACAAGCACAAGCCCATGTCCATATGACGACCCGGGTGCTGATCAACGGTGTGGAGACCAGCGGGACCGTCCCGGTGACCGACTCGTCGGTGCTACGCGGCGACGGTTGCTTCGAGGTGCTCAAGACCTACGGTGGCCGTCCTTTCGCCCTCGACGAGCATCTCGACCGTCTGTCCCGCAGCGCCAAGGCTCTGGAGATCCCCTTGCCCGGGCGTCACGAGTTGGGACAGTGGATCACCGACGTCGCTCGTTCATGTGGCGATTGCGCGGTGCGCGTCGTTGTGACCAGGGGCTCCGCCGTCCCCGGTGACACGGCCGAGCCACTGGTGATCGTGTTCGCCCATCCGTGGAGCCGGGCGGTGGGCCCGGCCACTCTTTTCCCCGTTCCCGCCCCATGGCACGCCGCCGGTGTCGACTGGGACCTGGCGGGGACCAAGGTCCTCTCCTACGCCCCCAACATGGCAGCGACGCGGCACGCCGTTGCCCGGGGGTTCGGCGACGCCCTGCTCACCACCGTCGAGGGGGTGATGTTGGAGGGGCCGACCTTCTCGGTGGCATGGGTGGTGGAGGGAGTGCTGGAGACACCGACACTGGAGTTGGGCATACTCGATTCCATCACCCGGCGGGTCATGTTCGAGCTGGCATCGGATTTGGGCCTCGATGTGGTGGAAGGGGCATGGGCGCTCGATCGTCTCGACGACGCAGACGAGGTCATGGCACTCTCCACTGTCCGGGAGATCCAGCCGGTGGCGGAGGTCGGAGAGCGTCGCTACCGGGAAGGGCCGATCACCGCAGACCTGGCGAGACTGTTCTATCAGAGAGTCGGCTGAGCGGGCGGGAGACAGGGCTCGGGATTGGTGCCCCGGGCCCACGAGACGAGACGGATCAGTGTCTCCGCCCTCGTCAGCAGCCGCTGGTCGTCGAGGGGCGGGTTGCAGGCTTCCCGGGCTCCGATGGTCCGGATGAGAGACTCCGCCTCCTCGGCGGAGAGGAGAAGTATCACGGGCACGCCTTCGACTGGCGGTGAGGAGCGGAGGCTGGCTACGAGGGCATCGGTGCGGACCCACATGGCGAGACGGGCTATCTCGGTCTCGGGCAGGCCAAGGAGAACACAGGCGTCGACGCGCTCGCAGCCGGGAGCCGACTTCTCGGTCAGGGGTTGGTAACGACCTTCGATCCGGGGTGGTTCTTTGCCCAAGAGGTGACGGGCGATGGCAAAGGCCAGGTCGGGAGAGGCCACCTTGTCGGGGCAGAAGTTGATCCTCGACCCATCGCAGTCGAGCAGGATGCCCTCGCTGAGCATCATCGCAGCCATCGCCTCCCCGGGGTCTCCGTCGTAGTCGGCGTACGGCCAGCCGGGCTGAGGGTCGAGTAGGACCGCCGCCCCCCGGGCCGAGTCGAGACTGGGCCGCGGGTCGATCGGGATCCCCTCCGGGTCTCGCAGCTCGAAGTGGAGGTGCTCGACGGTGTCTTCGGCATTCCCCGAGTCGCCCACCCAACCGATGACATCGCCTGCTTTCACCGGTGTTCCCACCGCCAGGTCGGTCCGGACCCCGATCCCCAGCCCGTCGTCGGTCCCGTGACGGTCGTTGTTCAGATGGATGTAGTACGCCTGCCAGCCGTCGGTGTGCCGGATCGCGGTCCAACAACAGTCCTCCGTGCCCACCTCCTGGGCGACCGTGGACACCACACCATTGGCCACCGCCAGCACCGGGGTGAGCTTGGGGGCGGCTATGTCGACGCCCTGGTGCTTCCGGGCACCTCCGTCCCGGTCGGCTCCGAACGGCGATCCGATCTGACCAGGCGCAGCCAGAGGCCAGGTCAGGTCGTAGACAAAGGGGTCACATGGCGGTGGAGGGATGGTGGTGGTTGTCGTCTCCGGTGGTGCCTGCGTCGTCGAGGTGGTCTCGAGTGGTGTCGTCGAAGAGGTCGTTGCCGGCACCGTTGTGGTGGTCTCGGGCGGTGCTTCCGTGGTGGTCGTTGTTGTGGGTGCTGTCGTAGTCGTGCTCGTGGTGACGACAGGGGCGGTGGTTGTGGTCACCGCCGGGATCGTGATCGGTGGGAACAGGACGTCCATCGTCACCGGAGGGCACATCTCGGCGGCGGTGGCAGGGCTCGACGAGATGCTCATCGCGTACAGGGCCGTGACGAGAATGGCCGCGGCAACGCCTGCTGCCGCCTGTCTGCCGGGCATGGGCGCGACCCTACCGAAGTCCCGACTGTTTGGAACTTCGACGGGTTGGGGTACGTTTGTGGGCCATGAAGTCTTCACATGGCTTGCGTTTCGGTGCCCTGGCCGGCCTGCTCGTGCTCGGGCTGGCCGCCTGTGACGGCGACGAGACCACGGACATCAGCACCACATCGTCACTCATCGCCACCCCGGCTACCGAGGGTGGGGGAACGACGACCACGTCGGCCGTTCCTGCCGGTGAGAGCCCTACGACCACTCTCGCAGGTGAGACGGTCGGTGGATACGAGGTTGTGGCCCGGGTCTCGGACACCGCCGGTGAGACCCTGTTCATCCTGATACCTCCTGGTGCCTATACCGACGTGGACATCGAGAACTTCGTGGTCGGACTGGTCGATGACGGCACCGTCACCTTCGGAGCCGAGATCTTCGCCGACCCGGGCGCCGTCGACGCCTTCCGCAAACCCGAGGCGGAGCGGACCGAGGGCGAGACCCAGCTCATCGAAGACCATCATTTCGCCAGCGTCCAGAACGGGAGCAGGGTGGCATTCCGGGGCCCGTTCGCCAGCTCCGGCGAGTTCGTCATCGGGAGCTGACAGACGGCGGCGTCGTCCGCCGGCTCAGGTTTTGAGTTTGGGCCGAGTGCATCTCATAGCAACCCGGCGGCCACCAGCAGGAAGCCGCCGAAGCCGACCACGTCGGTGATCATGGTGAGCAGGATCGACGACGCCAGGGCCGGATCGAGCCCCAACCGACGCAGGACCAGCGGTATCGCCGCCCCCGACAGGGTGGCTATCACCAGATTCGCCATGCAGGCGAGACCGATGACGACAGCCACGTCGAGTGGCTGGGAGTTGCTGGCGAAGACACCGGCGTCGACGAGGACGTAGGTGAGTGCCGAGGCGGCCACGGCGAGAAGCAATCCATTGAGGACCCCGACACCGGTTTGACGCCGGAGGATCGAGCTCACCTGGGCCCGGGGGACGTCGTCTGAGGCGAGGGAACGGATCATCACCGCCAGGCTCTGGTTCCCCCCGTTCCCGCCGAGGGTGGCCACGATCGGCATCAGGGCGGCCAGCACCGGCTCGCTCGAGATGATGTTCGTCTGATGCTCGATGACCCAGGCGACGACCAGGGCCAGGACCAGGTTGAGCAACAGCCAGGGTGCACGCGACCGGACAGACTTGGTCACGTCGGTGTACACCGTCTCCTCGACACCGGCGCCGACCGCTGCGGCGAAGTCCTCCGTCGCCTCGTCCTGGACCGCCTCGATGACCGCATCGGTGGTGACCATCCCGAGGAGGTGCCCCTCGTCGTCGACCACCGGTATGCCGAAGAGACGGTATCTCTGGCTGAGGTCGGCCACATCCTCCCGGTCCGCCCTCACGTTCACCGAGACAGGGTCGGGGACCATCACCTCGTCGAGGCTGGCTCCAGGGCGGGCGAAGACCAGGTTGCGGAAGTAGATGACCCCTTTGAGCCGGGCTTCGTCGTCGACCACATAGACGTAGGAGAGGTCTTCGTACTCCTCGTGCAGCTGGCGGACCCTCTCGATCGCCTCCCCGGCGGTGAGACCGATCGGCAGCGCTGCGATCTCGGTGGTCATGAGACCGCCAGCCGTGTCGGGTGGGTACTCGAGAAGACGCCGGATCTCCTGCTGGGCATCGTCGTCCAGCAGGGCGAGGACGTTCTCGGTGACCTCGTCGTCGAGCTCGAACAACAGGTCGGCGGCAGCCTCGCCCGTCATCTCGCCCACCGCCGCCGAAAGATCCTCGATGGGGACCTCTTCGACCAGCTCTGCGGCGAGCTCTGGTGCGATCTGCTCCAGGATGTCGGCTACTTCCTCGGGCTCGAGCTCGGCCAGGAGCCCGGCAGCGTCTTCCTCGCTGAGCTGCTCGAGGACGTCGGCGGCGTCCCCGGGGGCGACCTCCGCCAGTGCTTCCCACTCCTCTCCGTGGGTCTCGAGGTAGTCGGCGACCTCTTCGTGATCACGGCGCGCCGCAGCCAGCAGATCCCTGGCAAGCTGACGGGGTCGTCTAAGTCGAAGTCTCACCGGTAGCCCTCGGACGGCGAACCGGCGTCAGGCTAACGGTGCTCAGCCCTCGTAGGGGCGAACCGCTTTCACCGACACGGTGAAGGTCCCGGCCGGCGCCTGATAGGAGACTTGATCTCCGATCGAGGCACCGAGCAGGGCGCCTCCCAGGGGGCTCGTGGGCGAGGCGAGGAGCAACCCCGACACCTTGTTCACCTGAGGGGCGACGAAATAGTCGAGCTCGTCCCCGTCGGAGTCGATCACCGTGACCACGCAGCCCACCTCCACCCGACCGGTGTCGGTGATCTCTCTGACCTCGGCCGTGTTGAGCAGATGCTCCAGCTTGCGGATACGGGCCTCCATCATCCCCTGGTCGTTCTTGGCCGCGTCGTAGTCGGCGTTCTCACGCAGGTCGCCATGGGAGCGGGCCTCGGCGATCCTCTCTTCGATCTCCCGGCGCCCTTCGAGCTTCAGATGATCGAGCTCCTGGCGCATCTTCTCGAAGGCGGCTGGTGTCAGAAAAGTCGGTTCTTCGGACATGAGTCGTGAAAGGCTAACTGCGGGCCGACGGCTATCGGCCCGGCAGCCCGAAGCCGATTCGGCGAAGAGGGCAATGATCGGGCCAGGGCTATCTTTCCAACGTGAGCGACCTGCGCATGACCGAGTACTCCCACGGCGCCGGCTGCGCCTGCAAGCTCGGCCCCGACGAGCTGGCCAGGGTGCTGAGCACGATGACGGGGCACGGGGCGAGCTCACACCCCGACCTGCTGGTGGGGGTCTCATCCTCCGACGATGCCGGGGTCTTCGCCCTGGGCGACGGCCGGGCCTTGGTCCAGACCGTCGACATCTTCACCCCGGTGGTGGACGACCCCGGCGACTGGGGTCGGATCGCGGCCGCCAACGCATTGAGCGACGTCTACGCCATGGGTGGCACGCCGCTTACTTCGTTGCAGTACCTGGCTTGGCCCCGTGACGAGCTGGATTTCAACGTGGCCGGGGAGGTGGTCTCCGGCGGTCTGGAGATAATGGAGCAGGCAGGGTGCACCGTGGTCGGGGGCCACTCGATCGACAGCCCGGAGCCCACCTATGGCTTCGCCGTGACCGGCATCGTCGACTCCGACTCCTTCTTCCCCAATTCCGGGGCGCAGCCCGGGGACACACTCGTCCTCACCAAGCCCTTGGGGATCGGGATCATCACCACCGCTATCAAACGGGGCCAGTGCCCTCCTCAACTGGCGACGACCGCGATCGAGACGATGGTCACGCTCAACGACGTGGCGGGCCAAGCCCTTTCGGCCCATCAAGCGTCGGCTGCCACCGACGTCACCGGGTTCGGGTTGCTCGGCCATCTTCGGGAGATGTGTGTGGCGTCGGGCGTCGGCGCCACCGTCGGTCTGGACCGGGTCCCGGTCTTCGAGGGTGTGCGGGAATTGCTCGAGCAAGGCATGTGGGCCGGAGGGTCGCAACGGAACCTGAAGGCGATCCTCGACTTCGTCCAATCCGATGTGGACGAAGACGGGTTGAGACTGCTCGCCGACGCCCAGACCTCGGGCGGGCTGCTGGTCGCCTTGCCCTCGGGGTCGGTGACAGGGTATCTCGACCAGGTCCCCGGGTCCACCGAGATCGGCCGCATCACCGACGGAACCGGGATCACCGTCACCCCGTGAACCGAGAAGAGCGTCTCGAGGCGATCACCGAGGCCCTTTCCATCCCCAGAGTGGAGCGGCACATCTTCCTCTGCGCCGATCAGACCACTCCCCGATGCGCCCCCCGTGAGGAGACCAATGCTTTGTGGAGTCATCTCAAGCGCCGTCTGAAGGATCTCGACCTGGCCTCCGCCCCGCCGCCATGGTCCGGCAAACCCGAAGCCGAGGCGACCCCGGTGGGGCCGGGCCAGGGGTCGGTCCTGCGCAGCAAGGTCGACTGTCTCCGCATCTGTGAGCAGGGGGCCATATGCGTCGTGTATCCCGAGGGAACCTGGTACGCGAATGTCACCGTCGCGAAGCTGGACCGGATCATCGACCAGCACCTCATCGCCGGTCGTCCCGTCGACGACCTCGTCTTCGCCGTCACCGGGGAGGATCGATGAGGAAGTGGAGGGGGTTCTTCGCCGTCCTGGTCCTGTGGCGGGCATTCGCCCCGACCATCAGCCCTCGTTTCCGCCCGCCCCAGGAGCACCCCTGGCGCAGCTCCGGTCGAACCGTCTTTGTGGGCGACCAGGAGTTCGTGGTCAGGGAGGCGGGCCCGGAAGGGGCCCCGATGCTGCTCCTGATCCACGGTCTGGCCGGGTCGTCACTGGCCGAGTGGTATCGGATCGGACCCGCCCTTGCCGAGAAGTACCGGGTGATCATGGTCGACCATCGCAGTCATGGCCTGGCCCCCCTGGCCCGGGACCGGTTCGAGGTCGAGGACCTGGCCGACGACATGGCCGGAGTCCTCGATGCCCTGGGCGTGGGCCGGGTGTCGGTCGTCGGCTACTCGATGGGTGGCACCATCGCCCAGGCCTTCGCCCGTCGTCATCCGACCCGGGTTGATCGTCTCGCATTGATCGCGACCTTCACCCATCACCCCCAGCCCCATCGCACCCTCCGGGCGGCCGGGGCCCTGCTGGCCCGGGCCGGGGAGCGTCTCACCGGTCTGGGCACGCCCGAGGTCCGATCGCTATACCTCCTGGTCACCGGGGCCGTCGAGAAGCGTCACGCCCGCTGGCTGTGGGAGGAGACCCACCGTCGCGATGTGGACGCTGGAGCCCAGGCGACTCTGGCCCTGCTCCGTTTCGACTCCCGTCCCTGGATCGGCCGCATCGAGACCGAGACCTTGGTGGTGATACCGACCCTGGACGAGCTGGTCCCACCTTCATGGCAATACCAGCTGGCGGGTGCGCTGCGCAAGGCCACCGTGGCCGAGCTGGTCGGGGTGCGGCACGAGGCGCCTTGGACACACCCCGATCGTGTCGTCGAAGCGATCTCCTCCTTTGTCGGCTGAGCGACCGCCCCGGCGACCGACGACATCAGAAAGCAGGCATTAGGCGGAGGATCCCCTCCGCAGCCTCCTCGACCTGGTCCCGGGCCCATCGCATCGGGCGCTGCTCGCCGTCGGCCCATGGGGCGAGCACGTCGTCGTCGTGGTGGTGGAAGGCATGGCCTGACTGGCCGGTGGTGTTCATCGACGTCGAAGCGGCGAGGTCGGAGAGGTCGATCACCATGCGCATCGACGGGATCCAGTCGACCACGTACCCCTCCGGCGGATAGAACCCGACCGCATCGACGATGTCGGCGCCGCCCCCCGAGACGCTTGGGGGCGGTGCGGTTGAACAACCACTCGACGGGGGCGATCCCCGACTGGCCGAAGTTGAGGTTCTCAAACGGAGCCGTGTGAAGATCGGCCCAGCGCCAAGCCGTCGTGTCTTCGCCGAGCAGCCCGGTCAACTCCTGGTGGGCGTCGGTCATCGCCTGCTCCAGGATGACGTCCCGATCTTCCACCGCCTCGGTCCCGATGTCGTCCCAGAAAGGGTCCCCCCGGCTCTCCAGGAGGTCGCAAACGATCTCGAACCACCGGCTTCCCCCTTCCGGCCAGTAGTCCTCGGGTATCTCGTCGTGGAATGCGAGACGGAGGAGATAGGCCCATACCGCCTCATATGCGGCGGCGCCGGGGGAGTCCGGCTCCGTCTAAGGCGGAGTCGCTGATTGCGAGGGGCTAGATCTACCGTCCTCCAGCATGTGCGTCAGGATCGCGATGCTCCTCGGAGTGGTGCTGCTGGTCACAGCCTGCTCTGAAGGATCCGACTCGACCACCACGACCTCGACGACTTCGAGCATCCCCTCGACCACGACTAGCGCGGTGGCGACCACCACGACAGTGGCGGCCACCATCACGGCAGCCGCCACGACCAGCACCAGCCGGCCGATCGACGTGGTCTACCGGGGGGGCCAGGTGGAGGGCCCTGGTCGTTTCAGCTACACCGTCGGTGACCAGGTGTCGGTGTGGGTCCTCTCCGACACGGAGGCCGAGATCCACGTCCATTCGTACGACGTCTTCTTTCAGGCCAAGCCGGGGGTCCCCATCGAGATCACCCTTACCGCAGACATCCCCGGCATCTTCGAGGTGGAGCTGGAATCCACCCACACCCTGCTCTTCGAGCTCGAGGTGACTCCTTGATGCGGGTCGCTTCGTCAAACGTTATGCAATGCGTCACGTATACGTGACGCCCTGCATTAGGAACGCGGTGCGACGTCTCGGCGTCATCTCCCTCACGGCGACGGGGGCTGTCGTTCTGTTACCTGCGGTTGCCCTGGCCCACGGGATCGGGGGGAGGCTCGATCTGCCGGTGCCGGTCACCTACTTCGTGGTCGGGGCCGGGGTGGTCCTGGTGGTCAGCTTCGTCGCCCTCGCCGTCCTCTGGCCTGAGCCCCGATTGCAGGACGGTCCCCCACACGACCCAAGCCGGTTCCCGTTGCCCCGAGGCTGGATGCTCCCCGCGACCGGCGTGGTCTCGTTGTTGCTCGTGATCGGGCAGCTGCTCCCGCCGCTCCTCGGTCTGGAGACCGACCCCACCCGGCCCACGATCGCCCCGGTGCTGGTGTGGGTCGTGTTCTGGCTGGTCGTGCCCTTCGCCGGGGCGGTCGTCGGGGATTGGTACACCGACATCAACCCCTGGCGGTCCCTGGGTCGGGTGCTCCGGATCGGCCAGGGCGAGAGAGTCGGGCTCTCCGAACGGCTCGGGGTCTGGCCCGCCGCCTTCCTCCTCGTCGCCTTCACCTGGCTGGAGCTGGTGAGCCCCGACTCGGGCAGCCCCGTCGTGCTGGGCACGGCCGCACTGGTCTACACCCTGCTCACCTTGGGCCTGATGGCGTACGCGGGGCGGGAGACCGGGCTCGCCGTCTTCGACGCCTTCACCCCGTACAACCGGCTGATCTCGTCGATCTCACCGCTGGGCCGACGTGACGGGAGGCTGGTGTGGCGGGGCTGGCTGCGGGCCCTCACGGTGATCCCCCCATGGCGTGGGGTCCCCGCTTTCGTGGTTATCGCCATCGGCACCGTGACCTACGACGGGGCGTCGGCCACCGAGTCGTTTCGAGGCCTGATGGGGGATGTCGGGCAGACCATGCTCGGGGAGACGGTGCTGCTCATCGGCTGCGTGCTGGCGATCGGAGCCGCCTACTGGCTGGCCTCTTGGGTGGCGGCCCGGATGGTGGGCGGGGACTGGACCGCGGTCAGGGTGGCGACACGATTCGCCCACACCCTGGTCCCGATCGCCCTCGCCTACGCCGTGGCCCACTACATGACACTCATCGTCTTCGAGGGTCAGCAGCTCATCACCGCCGTCTCCGACCCCTTCGCCCTCGGCTGGGACCTGTTCGGCACCGCCGAGCGGAAGATCGACTTCTTCCTCACCGCCTCGGAGCCCGTCTGGTACGCACAGGTGGCGGTGATCGTCACCGGACACGTCCTCGGGGTGGTCCTGGCCCACGATCGCGCCCTCGGTGACTTCGGGACCGAGGCGGTGCGCTCCCAATACGCCATGCTTCTCCTTATGGTTGCCCTGACCACACTTGGCCTACTGATCCTCTCGGGATGATGCTGACACTTGCTCACTATTGGGGTATCGACGAGGTCGGGGTCTTCGTGCTCCCCGCCGTGCTCGCCATCCTCGCCCTGCGCTGGGCGGAGAAGAAGGCGAAGCGGTCCGCTGCAGAGAAGGCGACGCCCCCCGTCTCCGAGGAGGGCACTGATGTCGAGTGAGGGCCACGACTTGGTCGTCCCGCTCATAACCGACCCGGCCGCGCCCGGCATGCGATCGACACGCTCCCGGGTGGCCTCCTACTTCGCCTTGACCAAGCCTCGGATCATCGAGCTGTTGCTGATCACGACGGTGCCCTCGATGGTCCTCGCCGCCGGGGGCTGGCCCGGGACCTGGCTGGTGGCGGCGACATTGATCGGTGGCTCCCTGTCCGCAGGCGGGGCCAACGCCCTGAACAACTATGTCGATCGGGACATCGACCAGATCATGCGACGGACCCGGGCCCGGCCCCTGGCCCGTCACGAGGTGACGCCGAGCAACGCCCTGGTCTTCGGGGTGATCCTCGGCATCGCCGGGTTCGCCTGGCTGTGGGCGACCACCAACCTCCTGGCGGCCGTCATCTCCACCGCGGCCCTCCTCTTCTACGTGTTCGTCTACACCGTGAGCCTTAAGCGGACCAGCTCGCAGAACATCGTGATCGGTGGGGCGGCTGGGGCGGCCCCGGCCCTGGTCGGTTGGGCCGCCGTCGCCGGGTCCCTGGCCCTGCCGGCATGGGTGCTGTTCGTGGTCGTCTTCTACTGGACGCCCCCGCATTTCTGGGCACTGGCCATCAGGTACAAGGACGACTACGAGCGGGCCGGGGTCCCAATGCTCCCGGTGGTGGCCGGGGTGGGGGCCACCACCCGCAAGATGCTGCTCTACACCGGCCTCATGGTGGCGGTCAGCCTCCTCCTCGTCCCGGTAGCCAGAATGCGCTGGACCTACCTGGTGGCGGCGATCATCCTCGGCGCCTGGTTCCTGTGGGACACCTGGCGGGTCTATCGCCGCCCCGATGAGGCGATGCGGCTGTTCACCACCTCGACCGTCTATCTGTCGGCACTCTTCGCCTCGGTGTTGCTGGACGTGATCCTCAGATGAGAAGACACCTAACGGTGCTTGCCGGTCTGGCCATGGTCCTGGCCTCATGTGGCTCCGACCAGGTGGAGCCGTTCGCCCTGGTCGCCTCGAGCAACGGGAGTGTCGGGGTGGGGGACGACCAAAGGGTGATGTTCGCCCTGATCGACCCCGAGACCGACCAGTTCCTGACCTCCCCCGACCGAGCCGCCACCGTGACCATCCGAGACGAGAACGGGTCGCCTCTCGACACCTATCCGATGGAGTTCGTCTGGACCATCCCCGACGTCCGCGGGCTCTACGTGGCCCGGGTCGAGATCCCCGAGGCGGCCACGTATCAGGCCACCATCGATGCCGAAGGGCTGGCCACCGCCGGGCCGGTGGGGTTCGTCGCCTTCGACGACTCACCGCTGATCCAACCGGGGGACGAGGCGCCTGCCTCCGAGACACGCACCTCGGCTCAGTTCCCCGACCTCTCCATCATCACCTCGGACCCGGAACCGGACCCCGCCATGTACCAGTTGAGCGTCGCCGAGGCCGTGAGCGACGGGACCCCGGCCGTGATCGTGTTCGCCACGCCGGCCTTCTGCACGTCCCGGGCATGTGGCCCACTCCTCGACCAGGTCAAGGCGCTTCGCCCCGACTACCCGGGGGTCGACTTCGTTCACGTCGAGATCTACGAGGACCTCCAGGTCTCCTCACCCGATGAGCTGACAGTGGTTCCCGCCACTGCCGAGTGGGGGCTCCCCTCCGAGCCCTGGGTCTTCGTGGTCGACGCCTCCGGTGTGGTCTCGGCGTCGTTCGAAGGCGCCGCCTCCGACGCCGAGTTGGTCGCGGCCATCGACGCCGTCGCCCCCTGACACCTCTTTAGGGAGCCCGCTCCCCCAAGTTGGTCGGTGGTTTGGAGAGCCCGTATCATGCCGCGCCGATGGCCCGGTCCCGTCAACGCATCGTCCGCCTTGGCGTCCTGGTCGGCGCCGCCCTCATCCTTGGTGCCTGTTCGCTCATCGGGACCGAAGACATGCCCCTGACCACCTTCGAACCGGCAGGCCCGTTCGCCGAGCGGATCGACAACCTGTTCTGGCCCGTGTTCTGGATCGCGGTCGCGGTGTTCGCCCTGGTGCAGGGGGCGATCCTGGTGGCGGTGCTCCTGTACCGGGACCGTTCCGGGGCCAAGGAGGCGAAACAACTCCACGGCAGCCCCAAGCTGGAGATCGCCTGGACCATCGTCCCCGCCCTGATCCTGGCCGGGATCGCGGTGCCCACGACCGCCGCCGTCTTCGACCTCACCGAGTGCGGCGCCGATGCGATCGAGATCCAGGTGACCGGGCATCAATGGTGGTTCGAGTACCACTATCCCGACGCCGGGATCGACACCGCCAACGTGATGGTCATCCCGGCGCAGCAGGAGGTGTGTGCCGTCATGACCTCGGACGACGTGCTGCACAACTTCTGGATCCCCGCTCTCAACGGCAAGCGCTACCTGGTCCCGGGCCAGACCACCGAGCTACGGCTCCAGGCGGGGCAGCCCGGTGAGTACTGGGGCCACTGTGCCGAGTTCTGCGGTCTGTCTCACTCCCTGATGCGAGCCCGGGTCCAGGCCCTGGAGCCGGCCGAGTACGAGGCGTGGCTCGAGTTGCAGCAGTCGGCGGCGGCGGTTCCCGCCGAAGGCGATCCGGAGTACGACGGCTATCAGGTGTACCGGAACAAGCAGTGCATCCAGTGCCACACCGTCCGCTTCGAGGACGAAACCCTGTCCAACATCGTCCCCCCCGAGAACTTCAACGGGCCGGAGCTGACCCATTTCGCCTCGAGGAACGTGTTCGCCGGGGCCATCTTCCCCGGGGAGGGCCAGAGCCATGAGGAGGCGCTCAAGGAGTGGCTGGCCGATCCGCCCAGCGCCAAGCCGGGGAGCTTCATGCCCGACCTCGCCTTGACCGAGGCCGAGATCGATGCTCTCATCGTCTGGTTGGAGAGTCTCGAATGACCGCGACCACAGAACGCCCCACCACCACGATCTTCCGCCGCCCGAGCTCGACGACCGGTCTCTGGTCGTGGGTCACCACCGTCGATCACAAGCGGATCGGGATCATGTATGGCTACGCCGCCTTCACCTTCTTCCTGATCGGGGGAATCGAGGCGCTGCTGCTCCGCATCCAGCTGGCGCAGGCCAACTCAGAGTTCCTCACCGCCGGCGCCTACAACGCCCTGTTCACCATGCACGGCACGACGATGATCTTCCTCTTTGTGATGCCGACGTCGGCGGCGCTGATGAACTACATGCTCCCGTTGCTCATCGGGGCCCGTGATGTTGCCTTCCCCCGGCTCAACGCCCTTTCCTGGTGGATCTTCTTCTTCGGCGGGATCTTCCTCTACTCCACGTTCATCTTCGGCACCACGGCCCCGCCGGTCGGTGTCGACGGGATCGGCGGCATCGACGGGAACCTGGCCCCGGGGGGCGGACCGGGCAGCTTCCAATTCCTCGCCGACTCGCCGGATGCGGGGTGGTTCGCCTATCAGCCCAACGCCGGGCCGCTCTACTCGCCGGGGACGGCGATGGACTACTGGGCCCTCGGTCTCCAGATCATCGGTCTCGCCTCGTTGGTGTCGGCGGTCAACTTCCTGGTCACCGTGCTCAACATGAGGGCGAAGGGGATGCGTCTGCTCCGGATGCCGGTGTTCGCCTGGATGACCACCATCACATCGTTCCTGCTCCTCTTCTCCCTCCCCATCATCGCCGTGGCCCTGTTCATGGTCACTTTCGACCGGCAGTTCGGCTCGCTGTTCTTCGCCGCCAACAATGGCGGCGACCCGATCCTGTGGCAGCACCTCTTCTGGCTGTTCGGGCATCCGGAGGTGTACATCCTGATCCTTCCGGCCATGGGGATCGTGTCCGAGATCCTGCCCACCTTCTCCCGAAAACCCCTGTTCGGTTACTCAGCAGTGGTGTTCGCCGGCGCCGCCATCGCCTTCCTCGGTTTCGGGGTCTGGGCCCATCACATGTTCGCCTCAGGGATCACCCCGGTGGCCCAGGCCGCCTTCGGCCTGGCAACGATGACCATCGCCATCCCCACCGGGATCAAGATCTTCAACTGGCTGGGGACGATGTGGATGGGTCGAATACGTCTCACTGCCCCCATGCTCTTCGCCATCGGCTTCGTCGCCATGTTCACCATCGGCGGGCTATCCGGGGTGACCCACGCCGTGGTTCCCTCCGACTGGCAGCAGACCGACACCTACTACATCGTGGCCCACTTCCACTACGTGATCTTCGGCGGGGCGGTGTTCGGCCTGTTCGGGGGTCTCTATTACTGGTTCCCCAAGCTGACCGGTCGGATGATGAGCGAGCGGCTGGGCAAGACCCACTTCTGGCTGATGCTGCTCGGGTTCAACCTGACCTTCGGGCCGATGCACTGGCTCGGGCTCCAGGGGATGGTCAGGCGGACCTGGAAGTACGCCCCGGAAACCGGTTTGGAGCCTTGGAACGTCGCCGTCACGGTGGGCGCCTTCATCATCGCGCTCTCCATCCTCGTCTTCATGATCAACTGGTACACCAGCCGTCGCCGAGGGGCAGAGTCGGGGCTCGACCCCTGGGATGCGCGCACCGTCGAGTGGATGTCCCCCAACCCCACCCCCGAGTACAACTTCGCCGTCCCACCCGTTGTCACCAGTCTCGACCACTTCTGGCATCTCAAGTACGAGGAGGACGAGGAAGGCCGGGCAGTCCGCAAGGAGGACGCCGACGAGACGCTCGCGGCCATCGAGCACGAGCAGCTCAACCCGGAGTCGCCCATCCATCTCCCCAACCCCTCCTACTTCCCCATCTTCTTCGCCCTCGGGCTCCCCTTGATGTTCTACGGGGTGATCTACCACCGGGCGCTGTGGGCCAAGGGTTTGATCGTGGTGGGGCTCATCATCAGCCTCGCCGCCGTCATCGGCTGGGCCATCGAGCCGCTCGAGGAGCCGCACGAGGAGCACGAGGAGGCCGGCGAGGGCGAGGAGGCCCTGACCCATGGCTGAGCTTGCCCACGAGACGGCGTTGGAGCAGGCTCACCCCGAGCACGAGTCCACCGGCGTCGAGAACCGCAAGCTGGGGATGTGGCTCTTCCTCAGCTCCGAGTTCCTCTTCTTCGGCGCCCTCATCTCCAACTATCTCCTCTACTCCAACCGGGGCGGGTTCGCCGGGGTCTACCCGTCGGAGATCTACGACATCCCGTTCACCTCGGTGAGCTCCTTCGTGCTGCTCATGAGCTCGTTGACCATGGTCCTGGCCCACAACGCCCAGACCCGGGAGGACCACAACGGGACCAGGACCTGGCTCTTCGCCACCGCGGCCCTGGGGTCGGTGTTCCTAGGTGGCCAGGTGTTCGAGTTCACCGAGTTCATCACGCTTCACGACATGAAGCTGAGCACCAACCCGGCCGCATCGGCCTTCTACCTCCTCACCGGGTTCCACGGGACCCACGTGGCGCTCGGGGTCATAATGCTGTTGTCCCTCTGGGGGATCTCCCGTCGTCGGGGCGGTCTGAGCGACAAGCAGGGTCTGAACCTGGAGCTGGTCGGTCTCTACTGGCACTTCGTCGACATCATCTGGATCGTGATCTTCACCGTCGTCTATCTCCTCTCGGTGCCCCCGGCATGAGCAGCCCCGAGCACATCCATCACCCGAGCCCAGCCCAGTACTGGAAGCTGGCCGTGGTCCTGGCCGCCCTCACCGCGGTCGAGGTGGGCATGTTCTACATCAACCGGGCCTATGACCTCGGCGCCCTCAACACCCTGCTGCTGGTCAGCCTGGCCATCCTCAAGTTCGTGATCGTGGTCGGCTGGTACATGCACCTGCGGTTCGAGAAGTCGACGCTGAGCAGGTTCTTCACCGGCGGCTTCATCCTGGCCGGCGCCCTGTACACCATCGTCCTCACCGCGCTCGGCGTCATCGCGATCAGGGGTGGGTGAGATGCTGCCGCCATGGCACCCCCACTACGACGTCTGGGTGCTGGTCTTCGTCCTCGCCTACGGCTACTGGTACGCCGACCGCCGTTTGCGACCGGTGCTCGCCTCCGATGCCCCTCCGGCCACCATCGTCCAGAGATGGCAATGGTACGGGGCGCTCTTCGCACTGTGGCTGGTCTCGGGATGGCCGATCCACGACATCGGGGAGACCTCTCTGTTCACGGTGCACATGGTCGAGCACATGGTGATCGCCCTCGTCATCCCGCCCCTCATGCTGCGGGGGATCCCCCGGTGGCTGGCCGACGTGACCCTGGGAAATCCCAAGGTGGCCCGGCTGGTCAGGCCGCTGGCCCGACCTGTGCCCGCCTTCATCCTCTTCAACGCCACCTTCATCGTCATCCACTGGCCTGATCTGGTGGCGGTGATGCTGCGGGGTGGCATTCCCCACCTCTTGGTGCATGGCTGGCTCTTCGGGGTGTCGATCCTGATGTGGATGCCGGTGTTCTCACCCACTCCGGCCATCCCCAAGCTGCCCCCCCCACTGAGGATGTTCTATCTGTTCGCCCAGTCGCTGCTTCCCACCATCCCGGCGTCTTTTCTCACCTTCTCCTCGGTCGCCATCTACCCGATGTACGGCGACGCCGCCCTCGCCTATGGGCTCACTGCCGTGGCCGATCAGACCATTGCCGGGGTCATCATGAAGCTGGGCGGTGGTCTGCTCCTGTGGGTGACGATCGCGGTGATCTGGTTCCGGTGGACCCGCCAGGAGCGGGAGTGGGAGAGGCTCGAGACCACCCTCCGGGCCTCCTGAGCCAGAAGCGGAAAGACCGTGCCATGTCGAGCTCACCGTCCCGTTTGATGATCCTGGCCGCGTCGGTGATGACCCTTTCCCTGATCGCCTGCAGCCAGACCTCGGGCACGGCCCGGGGGGTGGTCACCTCGGTCGAGGGCACCCTCGAGGAGATCACCTCCTTTGTGGTCCTGGTGGAGGGATCGGAGCTGGAATTCGTCCCGACTTCGGACGGTGACTACGCATTCCCGTTGTCCCATCTCCGGGAACATCAGCGAACCGGGGAGCCGGTTCTCGTCGCGTGGGACATCGTGGGTAGCGTGCGGTACGCACTGAGCCTGGCTGACGGGTAGAGGGCGACAGGAAACCGAGTACGGAGAACGACATGCCGACCGACCTACCGCCAGGTCACTTCTTCCTACCCGGGCCCACCGAGGTCCACCCCGAGGTGCTGGCCGCCCAGACCCGAGCCATGATCGGCCATCGGGGACGGGCCATCCAGGAGCTGCTCGCCATCCTCCAGGAGGGGCTGAAGCAGGTCTTCCTCACCGAGCACCCGGTGATGATCTCCACTTCGTCGGCAACAGGCCTGATGGAGGCTGCGGTGAGAAACGGAGTGGCAGAGGGAAAGGTGTTGAGCCTGGTCAACGGGGCCTTCTCCTCCAGATTCAGCGAGATCGCCATGGCCTGCGGTCACGAGACCGAGGTGTGGGCGGTGGATTGGGGTCACTTCCACGACCCGGACGAGCTGGACGACAGACTCTCCCGAGGGGGTTTCGACGCGGTGACCATCACCCACTCCGAGACCTCGACCGGCGCCCTCCAGGACCTGGAGGCGATGGCCCGGGTCACCGGCCGTCACGAGGGAGTGCTGCTGCTGGTCGACTCGGTGACCGGGGTGGCCGGAACCGAGGTCCGAACCGAGGATTGGGGCTTGGACTTTGTCCTCACCGGTTCACAGAAGGCGCTGGCCCTGCCTCCCGGCTTGTCCTTCGCCGTGGCCTCCCCTGCGATGCTGGATCGGTCGGCCCAGGCCACGCACAAGGGCTATTACTTCGACCTGCTTCCCATGATCAAGGCCCTTGAGGGCTTTCAGACCCCGTCGACGCCGGCGATCTCACTGCTCTACGCACTCCAGGTCCAGCTGGGGAGGATCGAGGCGGAAGGCATCGGGCAGCGTTGGGCGCGTCATGCCGCCATGCGGAAAGCCACCATCGATTGGGTCGAGGGAATGCGGGCAGAGGGCGTCGACGTGGGCGTGTTCGCCCCTCCCGGCCACCGCTCGCCGACGATCACCTGCATCACACTTCCCGAGGGAACCGCGGGGCCAGACGTGGTGAACACGATGAGAGAGCGAGGATGGGTGATCGGCGGCGGCTACTCACGTCTCAAGGAGTCGACGATCCGGATCGGGCACATGGGAGACCACAGCCTCGACAACCTCGGCGAGCTCCTCGACACGCTGGGTGAGGTGCTGCGGTGACCGGCACCTACCGGGTGGTGGCCACCGACCGGGTGTCGAAGAAGGGGCTGGCCCCGCTTCGGGAGGACAAGCGCTTCCACGTGATCCGGTTCAAGGATTCCTCCGACCCCGATTTCGCCGGTGAATTGGCGAAGGCGGCGGGGCTCATCGTGCGCAGTGCCACCAGAGTCGATGCCTCCGTCCTCGACAGTGCCCCCGGTCTGAGGGTCGTCGGTCGGGCGGGAGTGGGTGTCGACAACATCGACGTCGCCGCCGCCTCGGAGCGTGGGGTGGCGGTCATGAACGCTCCAGGTGGGAACACCGTCTCGGCCGCCGAGCTGACCATGGCACTGCTGTTGTCGGTGGCCCGTCGGGTGACCGAAGCCGATCGGACGATTCGTGAGGGAAAGTGGGAGCGGGCCCATCTCCAGGGTGTCGAGCTCCGGGGAAAGACCCTGGGGGTGATCGGAGCCGGGCGGATCGGATGGGAGGTGGCCGAGCGATGTCGCGCCTTCGGGATGGACATCATCGTCTATGACCCATATCTGCCTGCGGACCGTATCGAGGACTTGCACCCCCACCTGGTCTCGCTGGACCATCTGATCGAGAACGCCGACGTCATCACACTCCACGTCCCGCTCAACACGGAGACCAGGGGTCTGATCGATGAGCGCGCCTTGAGCCGGATGAAGAAGAGTGCGTTCGTCTTCAATGCCTCACGTGGGGGTGTCGTCGACGAGTCGGCACTGGCCCGTGCGTTACGGGATGGGCGGATTGCGGGCGCGGGTCTCGATGTGTACGAGACCGAGCCGCTGGCACCGGACAACCCGCTGCTCACCGCCCCCAACCTGGTTCTCACCCCTCATCTCGGGGCCTCGACCAGGGAGGCCCAGGTTCAGGTGGCCATGGAGGTGGCGAGGAGCATCCGGGCCGCCCTGGCCCTGGGCGACGTCTCTTCCGCCATCAACGCCTCCGAGATCGCCAGGGCCGCGGGGTTGAGCTGACCGTACCGCATTCCTAATGCATGGCGTCACGCATATGTGACGCGGTGCATGCGGTTTGTCTCTGAGTCCGCTCGCGACGAGGGAACTCAGCCGATGATGAGGACGATGGCCGCCTCGGTCTCGGTGGCGGGCTCCTCCGACTCCTCCTCCGGGCTGCGGGCGAACAGCACCGCCAGGATGAAGACGAGGATGGTGCCGATCCCGATCAGCGCCACCATCACCTCGCCGAAGGAGAGCCGGATGTTCGGTTTGGTCCCGGCCAGTGAGGCGAAGCCAAGGATGCCGGCTGCCGTCAGGATGCCCACGATGGCGGCTCCGCCCGAGGTGAGGTGGTTCGACTCGATGAGGGCCATGGCAAAGGGAAGGACGAGGACGAGGAGTAGGAGCACCCCGGTGAGTGGTATCCCAAAGGCTGAGCCGAGTCGGCGTCGCACGGTCTCGATCTCCTCACCTGCGCCTTCCGGAACCGCAACCGGGACGCCGATCGCCTGGGTGACGGCTGCGGTCAACCCACCGAGCAACGCACCTCCGACCGCCATCACGGCGATGGTGGGGAGGACCGGGAGCTGCACCACGCCCTCCACCCCTTCAACCGGGGTGCCAAAGCCACTGGCCAGTGCCGCTCCGGCAACCACACCGAGCAACAGCCCGATCAGGGCGCCGACCCAGGCCGTGGAGCGAGGTGAGTTGCTCAGCTGCATGCCCGGGTTGGCCCAGGCGGCGGCGGCCCGGGACAGCGATGCGATCACCGAACCGAACACCACGCTGATCAGGGCGGCGCCGATGACCACCCCGTTCGAGTTGACCTGGATGACGGCTGTGAAAGGGCCCTCGCCGGTCACCGTGGCGGTGGCCGACCACCAGTTGCTGGCGATCACGAACCCGATCAGACCCAGACCGGCGCCGGTCCAGGCTCCGACCCGCGTCGCCGTCCGCACCCTGCGCCGCAACGGGATCGGTTCCAACACGATCTCCGGCTCCGGTTCCACTGGCACGATCGCCGCTGCGGGCGCCGCAACCTCGGGCGGAGCGGCGGGAGCCGGCTCGGATGCAGGTGTGGGCTCAGGCGACGGCTCCGTCGTGGCAGGCGCCTCCTCTTCGACGGGGGCAGGGGCCGGCGCCGGTGCGGTCCCGGCGGCGGGGGCGCCACCGGCCCACGCGGTGAGGACATCGTCCACCGATGTGCCGTTGGCCGTGGCTCGAGCGGCGGCAGACCGCTCGACCAGGGGCTCGGGGACGTTCAACGCCGAGGCGGCTGCTGTCAGCAGGTCACTCACGGGCGCGATAGTAATTCGATGCCTTGAGCATCCGACCACCGTGGAGGTGGGTGGTTGAACACGTCATTGGATCGGCTTCACCGATGCCCCGTCGACGGCCTTCACCACCCAGCCGTCGGTCTCGGCGTCGGGATGGGTCAGGGCGATGACACAGCCTCCGAAGCCGGCGCCGGTGAGCCTGGCGCCATACACCCCCGGAGTGCCCAGGAGGGAGTTCACGGCTGCGTCGAGTTCGGGAGTCGACACCTCGTAGTCATCGCGCAGGCTGGCATGGCTGGCGGTCATGAGCCGTCCCGCTTCGACCAGGTCACGCGCACGCAGTGCCTCGGCGCATCGAAGCACCCGCTCGTTCTCGGTGACCACATGACGCGCTCGGGCTCGCAACACGGGATCGGAGATGGAAGCCACGTCGTCGGGGCCGGCCAGACGCAGCGGCCCGATCTCGGCCTCGGCCGCCCTACAGGACGCAACCCGGTCGGCGTACGGGCTGCCGACCACCGTGCGCTGCGAGACGTGCTCGACCACCAGCCTTGCATGGGTGGGCACCGGTATCGGCTCGACCTGGAGCTCGTGACAGTCGAGTAGGAGCACATGGCCCTTCACTCCGGCCAGGGATGCCATCTCGTCGAGGATCCCGGCGGGAACCCCGGTCGACCTCTGCTGGGCTCTTTGGCAGAGTCGGGCGATCTCGGGCTGGGATCGGTCCTGCCCGGCGCCGAGCGCCAGGGCCAGCGCCACCCCCAGGGCACCCGATGAGGAGAGCCCGGCTCCTATCGGCACCGTCGACTCCACGGTCCCGACGAAACCCCGCTCCAGACCCAACTCCTCGGCGATGGCGGCAGCTCGTCGCGCCCACGGCGGCTCGATGGGCCGCAGGTCGTGGACCGGGAGCCGGATCCGGGCAGGTGCCGGGTCCTGGTCCGAAATGAGACTCAACACCGGTTCAGCGACCCAGTTCCCCCGAACGACGACCTGCCGGTCGATGGCGAGGGGGAGAGCCAGGCCGCCCGTGTAGTCGGTGTGGTCACCGATGAGATTGACCCGTCCCGGCGCCCTCGTCTCGACCCCGATGGTCATCGGGGCTCAGGGTAGGAAGTCATACTTCCCTCACCGGGTACCCTCCGCATCCCATGCTCGCTGTCATCAGCTACCCCCCGATCCCGGTGTGGGATCTCGGCCCCGTCCAGTTCTCTCTGCATGGGGTGCTCGCCGCTCTCGGTTTCGTCGCCGGTGCCTGGATCGCCACCAGGGAGATGCGAAACCGTGGATTCGACACGGTCAAATACCAGTCGGTGCTGACCTGGGGGCTGATCGGCGCCATCCTCGGCGCTCGTTACTTCACCACGCCGGCCCAGCTCCTCGACGGGGTGCCCCTGGTCGATGCGTTGAACCCGGTACGGGGCAACTTCTCGATCATGGGCGGTTTCGCCGGCGGGATCATCGCCGGCGGGTGGCGGATGAGACAGGTCGGGCTATCCATCCTCCCCACGCTCGACATGTCGTCGTTCGGCTTGGCCCTCGGCACAGTGGTCGGGCGCATCGGCGACCTGGCCATCGTCGAGCATCTGGGCAAGAGCACCACCGCATTGTGGGGATACGGGATTCGGCCCGGCTTCGACGTGGCCCCGGTTCACGATCACCTGGAATGTGTAGCTGCCGAGGCGAGGGCCGACGGTTTCTGTGGCATCTACCACCACGTGGCCATGTACGACATGATCGGCGCCGCCGTTCTGCTCGGGCTGCTCTTTCTCCTCTACCGTCGCATCGAGCTGCGCTACGGGCAGCTCTTCTTCGCCTGGGTGACCTGGTACGGGCTCCAGCGGTTCCTGCTCGACTCGCTGCGCTTCGGCAGCGGCGATGCCACCATCGGCGCCCTCACCTGGAATCAGTTGAGTGGTCTCCTCGCTGGGATCGGCGGTCTGATTGCCCTCTGGTGGCTGGGGCGGTCCCAACGGATCGTCTCTCCCGAGGCGGACGAGGCCCTGATCGGCACCTGACCCGGCGCGGCTCGGGACGTCCGCGGCCGCCGATGACGACGTCGTGGTCTGCCGTCTAGACCCCGTTTCGCTCGTCTCGCCAGGCCACCCAGTCCTCGAGCGGGCGCAGGTCGTAGGAGGTCCGGCCATCGAAGGACAGGGTGATGAGGGTTGCGCCCGCAGCCAGGTAGGAGTCGCCGCTCTCGGGCTTGAGCGGGTTGGCGCCACAAGATCGCTCGATCTCGGCCGGGTCACGCCCTTCCCTGGCACACCACGCGTCGAGCACCCCGTTCTTGTGCCGGATCACATCGGGTCGGCCGAAACCGTGCCACATGTCGGCGTGGCGGGCGGTGTAGCGCAGGGTGCGGCGCTCGCCTCCTCCACCGATCAGGATCGGGATCTCCCTGGTGGGAGAGGGGTTGAGCAGCTTCCAACGGTTCTCGATCCGGGGCAGGGCATCCCTGAGGGCGCTGAGACGGGTCCCGGGGGTGCCGAACTCGTATCCGTACTCGTCGTAGTCACGTTTGAACCATCCCGCCCCGATCCCGAGGATCAGTCGTCCTCGTGAGATGTGGTCGACGGTACGGGCCATGTCGGCGAGCAGATCCGGGTTGCGATAGCTGTTCGCTGAGACCAGGGCGCCAATCTCGACCCGCTCGGTGATCTCGGCGAAGGAGGCGAGCATGGTCCAGCCCTCGAAGTGCTTCCCGTCGGGCTCACCGCTCAGGGGGAAGAAGTGGTCCCAGTTGAAGACGACGTCGACCCCCATGTCCTCGGCTCGCACCGCCGCCGCCCGGATATCGGCATAGTCGCCGTGCTGGGGCTGGAGCTGGACGGCGATCCGCACCGGTCTGGTCAAGGACGTGTCTCCCTCGGCCGATTGGGGAAGTCAACTCTAGGTAACGGTCGGTCGAAACAAGGAGGGGGCCGACGAACGACCGGAAATGCTCGCCAAGAGCTGGGACCTGCAAGGCTAGGGCTCCATGGTGCCGTCTGGCTGGGGCCCCTCCTCCACCCACCGGACCACCTCGGGTTTCATGGTCTTGCCCAGCGGGTTGCGGGGGAGTGAGTCGGTGAAGTGGAAGTCCTTGGGGACCTTGTGCGGGGCGAGGATGTCGCGGGCCCACCGTCTCAGCTCGCCGGCTTCGATCGGGTGTCTTGCCACCAACACCGCCACCACCCGCTGGCCCCACTCGGGATCGTCGATGCCGACCACCGCCGCCTCGCTGATCGCCTCATGTCGAAGCAGCACATCTTCGATCTCGAGGGCGGACACCTTCTCCCCACCCGTCTTGAGGATGTCGACCGACGAACGCCCCAGGATACGGTATCGGCCGTTCTCGATCACCGCGGTGTCGCCGGTGCGGAACCATCCGTCGCTGGTGAAGGCGGCCCGCGTGTCCTCGGGGCGCTCCCAATACTCCAGGAACACGGTGGGGCCGCTCACCTGGATCTCGCCGGGCTCCCCGTCGGGCACAGGCTCGCCGCTCTCGTCGACCAGACATGCCTCGACACCGGGAAGTGGCGTTCCCACCGAGCCGGGGATGCGCTCGCCCTGGTAGGGGTTGGACAGCCCCATCCCGATCTCGGTCATCCCGTAACGCTCGAGCAGGATGTGGCCGGTCAGCTCACGCCAACGCTCCAGAACGGAGATGGGAAGGGCCGCCGAGCCCGACACCATCAAACGAAGCCGGCTCGAACCCTCCCTGACCTTTCGCCTCTCCTCCTCGCCGGCGGCGTCCATATGTGCGATCAGACGGTGATAGATGGTGGGCACGGCCATGTAGAGGGTGAGATCGCCTTCGGCCAGCCGATCGATGACCCGGCTCGCTTCGAAACGGGTGAGCATGTCGCAGCGGGCGCCACTCCACAGGGCGCATCCGATCACGTTCACGATGCCATGGATGTGATGGAGGGGGAGGGTGAGGAGGATGCTGTCGTCCCCGGTCCACGCCCACGCCTCGACCAGGGACCTGATCTGGGCCTCGATGTTGCCGTGGGTCGTGACGACACCCTTGGGCCGGCCGGTGGTGCCGCTGGTGAACAGGATCATGGCTCGCCGTTCCGGGTCGACCCGAGGCAGGGAGACGGGCCCTGTCTCCAACTCGTCTACCAGGACGAGCTCGATCCCCCTCGCTTCGGCCAAGGGCCGGAGTAGTTCTGCGTAGCCGGGCGAGGCGATGACCGCGGCGGGCGTGGTGGCGTCGAGCGCGTACTCCAACTCGGGTGCGGGATGGGTGAGGCAAAGAGGTACCGCCACCCCACCGGCACGCCAGATCGACCACTGGGTGCGGACATATGCATATGACGGCTCGACCATGAAGGCCACCCGGGCCTCGTCGAGATCGGCCTCACCCGAAAGAAGACGTGACGCACCTCGTTCCGACCCGGAGAGGAGATCCTCATAGGCGTAGACGCCCTCGCCATCGGTGATCGCCACCCGATCCGGCCATCCAGTGGCTCGGTCGACAAGGGTCAGACTCTCGCTCACGAGGGCATGAAAGCAGGTGCCTCGTCAGAGCATCGAGACACGCGGCGGGTAGCCCCGGCCGACCGGCGTCTGTTTGCCCGAGACGGTGAGGTGGGGAGACGCGGAAGCTGTCTTCACTGAGGGTTGGTCTCGGGCAAAGTCGGCCGGCCAAGAATGGGGTGGGGCTCCTCGGTCGGTGTCCATGGGGGCGCCCCCACCTCGGTCACGTGGGGCCGGTCGGCGGCGGTCACCCAGAATCCGATCAGGGCGGCGGGGATCTGCGGGTGCGGGTTGAAGGCTCGATGCACCACGCCTATCGGCTCCGTGTAGACGTCACCCGCCGAGTAGTGCTCGGATCGGCCCTCGTACTGAAGCGTCACCACGCCGCGCAGGATCACGAAGTAGACGATGCCGTTGTGGACGTGCCACGAGGCGGTCCGACCCGGGTTGAGCTCGGACAGTTGGACGTTGACCCGGGCCTCGGGGTCCCTGGGGAGACGGGCCTCGATCTCGTCGAAGAGGGTCCGGCGGATGTGGGACCCGTCCACGGACAGTAGCCCGGTCACCTGCAAGGAGAGGGTGTCGGGGTCGGCCGGGTGGGTCACGGTAAAACTTCCTTTCTCACAATCCGAAGAGGGTGTCCTCGATCAGATGGTCGACCACAGCTTCTAGGGCCTCGCGCTCCTCCGCCCCGTTCTCCAGGGCGGTGCGGTAGGCGGCGAGCTGACGATGGGCGCTGGTTCCGTCACGCACGATGGTGCGCATGTGCCTCAGCTCCTCGATGACGTCGAATTCGAGGGCGTCCTGGGCCAGCATCTCGATGGCCTCCTCCACCAGGTCGGAGAAGGGGACCAGCTCACCCCGCCCGAAATCGATGAGTGAGCCCTCGGTCCCGTAACGCTGGGCCCGCCACATGTTCTCCGAGATGAGAAAGGGGGAGTAGATGCGCCATCTCTGGTTGCGCCGCCGCAACCGGAACAGATAGCCGAGAAGGCACAGGTAGAAGGCGGCGACGGTCATGGCGTCGTCGAGCCTGGTGCAGACATCGCTGACCCTCATCTCCAGCGTCGGGTATCGGGCCGAGGGACGGATGTCCCACCACAGCTTGGTGGCGTCCTCGATGATCCCGGCCTCGACCAGGACGGCGACCATCCGCTGGTACTCCCCCCAGGAGAGGAACTCCTCGGGGGCACCGGTGCGGGGCATGTTCTTGAAGATGACCAGCCGGTAGGCGAGCAGACCGGTGTCGGTCCCGGCCCAGAAGGGCGACGAGGTGCTCAGGGCGAGGAGGTGGGGGAGCATGTACCTGACCTGGTTCATCAGGTCGATGCGGAGGTGGTCGTCTTCGATCCCGACATGGACATGCATCCCGCAGATCACCATCTGTCTCGCCACGAGCTGGTAGTCGGCGGCGATGCGTTGGTACCTGGGCTGCTCGGTCGTCTCCTGCTCCATCCAGTTGGCGAAGGGGTGGGTCGAGGAGGCGATGATCGCCGCCCCGTACCGGTCTACGACAGCGGAGAGGTCCCTGCGCAAGTTGGCCAGGTCCTGCCGGGCCTCGCCGAGCTTGGAGCAGACCTTGGTCCCCACCTCGATCTGCGCCTTGAGGAACTCGGGCGTCACCTGAGGGCCGAGAACCTCGCGCAACGAGTCCCACATGTCCGGCGGCGGGTCCTTGATCAGGTCCCTCGTCGCCCGGTCCACCACCAGGTACTCCTCTTCGATGCCGATGGTGAAGGCGGGGCGGTCGATCATGGCCAAACCCTATAGATCGAGCCCCAGCACATGTCTGCGTCTGGCAGCGCATTCCTCCCTGACATGACACCCGTCGAGATGATCGTTGACCAGGCCCATCGCCTGCATGAAGGCATAGACCGTGGTCGGCCCCACGAATGACCATCCCCGCTTGCGCAGGTCCTGGGAGAGGGCGGTGGAGACCTCGGTCACGGCTGGGATGTCGGCGGGAACGCCATCCTCGGACGGGGCCCATTCCCAGAAATAGGCGGCCAGCGACCCTCGCTCTTCGATCAGCTCCAGCGCACGGCTGGCGTTGTTGATCGTCGAGCGGATCTTCCCCTGATGGCGAATGATGCCGGAGTCGGCCAAGAGACGTTGAATGTCGTCCTCGTCGAAGACGGCGACACGGGCCGGGTCGAACCCGGCGAAGACCGACCGGAAATGGTCCCGCTTGCGCAGGACGGTGAGCCAGGAGAGACCCGCCTGGAAGCCCTCGAGGCAGATCTTCTCGAAGAGGAGACGATCCTCGGTGGAGGCCCGTCCCCACTCCTCGTCGTGATAGACCCGGTAGATCTCGGGCTCGGCGCCCCACGAGCAACGGGGGACACCGTCGTCACCGATCGCCAGATGCATCGGCGGAGATTATTTGCTCGATTGTTTCTTTCTGCTTTAGCTTCCGTTGTCGGGGCACTATCTAGGTTGACTTCCATGAGATCACCGACCGCCTCAGCCGCAACATCGGGTGGTGTCGCCGCCGCCCTCGCCCTCGGTGTCTCCGAGCTCGCGGCCGGGCTGATCGGCCTGCCCTCCCTCGTCGAGGGTCTGGGCAACTGGGTGATCGACGTGGCCCCGACATCGGTCAAGGAATGGGCCATCGCGACCTTCGGGACCGCCGACAAGCTGGTGCTCCTCATCGGGATTGCCGTGGTCACCGTCCTGCTCGGCGCATTGGTCGGGGTCCTCGCCCGCCGACGGTTCGGGATTGCGGTCACGGTGTTCATCGGCTTCGGCGTCGTCGCCGCCCTCGCCGCGGTCCGCGACCCCAGGGTGAGGCTCGGATTGGCCGTGATCCCGGCCGGGGTCGCTTCGATCTCCGGGCTCGCCGCTCTCCAGTGGCTCTATGGGCGCCCCTCCCAACCCGATCAGGACGAAGCTGCCGGGACCACCGATCCGGTCGACGCGTCCCGGCGCAGATTCGTCATCGGTGTCGGGGCGGTGCTCGGCGTGGCCGCTGTCTCAGGCGGGGTGGGCAGGGCCTTGGTGGACCGGTCGAGGCGAGCGGTGTCGGGGCGGTCCGAAGTCGTCCTCCCCGCGGCCACCGAGGCCCTCGGGCCGGTGCCGGCGTCAGCCGAGCTCGGGGTCGACGGCCTCAGTCCCGTGATCACGCCAAACGAGACCTTCTACCGGATCGACACCGCCTTTCTCTCCGTGCCCCGGGTCGACCTGCAGGAGTGGTCCCTGAGCGTGACGGGGAGGGTCGATCGGCCCTATTCCCTCACCTATCTCGATCTGCTCGACATGCCCATGGTCGAGCGGGACGTCACCCTCTCCTGCGTCTCCAACCAGGTGGGCGGGGACCTGGTGGGTAACGCACGCTGGCTCGGGGTGCCCTTGACAGACGTGCTGGACCGCGCCGGGGTGCGGGAAGACGCCGAGCAGCTGGTGGGTCGCTCGGTAGATCGCTTCACCGTCGGGTTCCCCGTCGAAGCCGCCTACGACGGCCGCGAGGCTCTGGTGGCGTTGGGGATGAACGGGGAGCCTCTCCCGCTGGAGCACGGATTCCCGGCCCGCCTGGTCGTGGCAGGTCTCTATGGGTACGTCTCCGCCACGAAGTGGCTGTCTGAGATCGAGCTGACCGGATGGGACGAGTTCGATGCCTACTGGATCCCTCGAGGCTGGGCCAAGGAGGCGCCCATCAAGACCCAGAGTCGGATCGACA
>JBOGET010000025.1:0-2520 GCA_050741975.1 Acidimicrobiia bacterium | reverse complement strand
AGCAAACGCAAAGTCCGACCGTGTCCCAGCCACCGCTCCGAGGCCGAACCCCACGTGATCCGGGCGATCACACCGACGAGCCCTACGCCGGCAATCAGAAGCCCGGCCTGGGCCGTCGTCCACCCTTGGGCCTCTTCGGCGAAGAGAGGGAGAAAGGTCACTGCGGCGGACACTCCCAAGCCGGTGAGTGCCCCGTAGAGGGCGATCCATCTCACGGCCCTCGGGATCGGAGCCCTGCCCGCTTCTCGAGCGGAGCTTCGTCGTTCCCCCCCGGATCGGCGCCACATCCCGACCAGACCCGCCAGAGAGAACACGAGGAAGAAGGCGTAGGCAACGCGCCAGTTGGCCGCAGATGCCAGGACAGGAAGGATCAGACCGCCGAGAAACGCTCCCATCTGCACACCCGACTGTTTGATCCCGGTCACCAGGCCCCGGGCACCCGCCGCAATGTTGTCGACGATCAGAGCGTTGGTGGCGGGATTGGTCCAGGCATTGGGGAATCCGGTGAGCAACGCGCCCACCAGGAGGACGCCGTAGTTGGGGGCTGTCGAAACAAGGGTCATGGCGAGCATCGTCAACAGGAAGACGCCCACCGTGGATCTGACGGCCCCGATCCGATCGGTCACCCGCCCGAAGACCGGGGACATGAGAGCTCCGGTGAAACCGATCCCGGTGACCAGGATCCCGATCTGCCACCTCTCCACCTCGAACTCGTCGATCAGATTGGAGGCGAGGATCCCGAAGGCACTCTGGCCAAAGGTGGCCACACCCATCGCCGTGGCGGTGACGGCGGCCAGGGACCAGCGACTGAAAGGTCGGGACGGTGGCGGCATGGCAGACAACTAGATTTCCGATTCTCTACAGGAGAAGGCTCATCATGCGAATCGCGGTGGGAACGGAGAAGGGCGCCTACCTGCTGTCCGAATCCGGCTCAAGATGGCAAGTCGACGGCCCGCTGTTCCCCGGCTGGAAGGTGACCGCCTTCGGCCACACGGCCGATGGAACCCATCTCGCAGCAGTGGGCAGCAACTGGTTCGGTGTCGGGATCCATCAAAGCCAGAACATGGTCGATTGGACGCCGACCGACTCCCCACCGTCATGGCCCGAGGGGTCGGATCGCAAGATGGAACAGATCTGGACTTTCCACAACCAGGGCGACCGTCTCCTCGCCGGCGTGGCCCAGGCCGGTCTCTTCACCTCTGACGACGGTGGAATCAGCTGGAACCCGGTCGAGGGCATCAACGAGCATCGGACTCGAGAGCACTGGTATCCAGGAGCCGGGGGTCTGTGCACACATCGCGTCCTCTCCGGGCCGGGCAGCACCTGGGTCGGGATCTCGGCGGTTGGCGTGTTCAGGTCCGACGACGAGGGGGTGACCTGGGTGCCCAAGAACGATGGGGTGCCATCGGTCGACACTGCCGAGGGGGGAGAGCGGCCGGAGGTCGGCTACTGCGTCCACGGTCTGGCCCAGGATGTGCAGAACGCGAACCGGATCTGGCGGCAGGACCACCGGGGCGTGTTCCGGACCATTGACGGAGGAGACAGCTGGGAGCGAATCGAGAACGGGCTCCCCGCCGGGTTCGGCTTCGTCATCTGGCGCCATCCACTCTCGGGGCGGCTGCTGACCGTCCCCCTCGAGTCCGACGAGAACCGTGTGCCGGTCGACGGCATGCTCAGGGCCTACGCCTCAGATGACGACGGGGACTCATGGGCGGTGGCAGGCACCGGTTGGTCCGAGGCCCCCCAGTTCACCGGGGTGCTGCGACGCGCATTCGACGGGGACGACGGAGGGACCTTCTGCTTCGGCACCACCGGCGGCAAGCTGTGGCTCACCCGCGACCTGGGTGAGACCTGGGAGGAGATCGAACCCTCATTCCCCCGCATCGACGCCATCCGGATGGTGACATGAGTGTCACGGTCCGTCTGCCTCGGGTCCTGGCCCAGGCAGTGACGACCGGGCCGAGACACCAGGCCGAGGGAGAGACCCTTGGAGCAGTGCTCGACAGCCTCTTCGCCGGCGAGCCCGGGCTTAAGAACCATCTGCTCGACGAGAACGGCCTGATCCGCCCCCACGTGCTGATCTTCGTCGATGCCACTCGAGCCGACCTCCAGACCCGGGTCGGGCCCGGTTCCGAGATCCAGGTGCTCCAGGCGGTCAGCGGAGGCTGATCAACGGCTGTCGGTCGAGGCGACCGGGTCGGGCCGGGTGGGTCGGGTGAACACGAACCAGAGGGCGAACCCACCCACCGCGGCGAGGACGATCCTGACCACCGTGTTGTCGACCAGGACGATCGCGGAGAAAGAGAGAGACAGGGTTATGGCAATGGCCGCCACCCATTTCATCCGCATGGTGAGCCCACCTGACCGGTAGCCCTTGATCATCTTTCCGTACACCGGGTGGTTCACCAGCCAGCTGTGGAGCCGGTCCGATGACATGGAGAAGAAGAAGGCGGCCAGGACGGCGAAGTCGAACGTGGGAATGCCGGGCAGCCAGCTGAAGGCAAGGAAGCCGAGGCAGAG
>JBOGET010000024.1:0-20568 GCA_050741975.1 Acidimicrobiia bacterium | reverse complement strand
TCCAGAGCATAGAGCTCCTCATCGGTCAGCCTTGCCTCCGGATGGAGGATGTTGAAGGCCCACGGCGGCATCGATCCGTCGCTGACGGTTTCGGCGCGCTCGGAGCTCTCATCGTCACCCGCATGCTGACCCCACTCCGACCAGTTGGCTTTGGCGCGCCCTTGGTCGACATCTCGTTGCACCAGCCAAGAGACCGGTGCAACGTTCGAATACCACGGCCACTGTGTCTCATTGGAGTGGCAGTCGAAGCAGGCTCGGACGGCCAGATCTCGTGTGACAGCGGAGTCCCAATCGGGCTCTGCGACGACATGGGGATTGGCATGAGCCCGACCATAAGGGATTGCCTGAATCGCGATCATCAGGACGCCGGCCACGATGAGAGACGTCTTGAAGACCTGTCGCACATGAGCTCTCCAAGTCTCCCTCTTCCATGTGGCGCTCGACCTTCCCAGAAAGAACCCGCAGCCGAGAGCTGCAAGGAGGAGCAACGCTCCCAAGAGGATCCTGTTGACCGACATCGGCGCAGGCTAGGAGAGGTCACAGCCACTTCGAGCGGGCGACGATCGGGTCCCTCAGCCGAAGGACCCGGCCACCGGGACCCAGCCGAGGTCGCCCAACGGGAACGAGTTGTCGGCGATGCCCTGGGTGTTGGTGTGGCGGAAGTAGAAACGGGCCTCGTCCGGCCGGAACAACGCCGGGGTGGAGAACCCGACACCCGTCCAGTCCCCGGCCACCAGCTGATCGGCGGGGTTGCCGAACAGATACTCATTGTCGGCGATGCCCTGGGTGTGACTGTTGCGGAAGTAGACCAGGCCGGTGGTCTCCCGATGCAGCCCGACGGTGTCGATGCCATTGCCATCGAAGTCTCCGGCGAACGGCTTGTCTCCCGGGTTCCCGAAGAAATAGGTGTGCTCGGCAGCGCCGACCCCGGAGGCTCCGGCGCCGAGCCGGTTGATGACGTGAACCCTTCCCTCGGAAGGCCGATATATCGAGACGGTGTCGCACCCGTCTCCGTCGAAGTCTCCGGCGATGGGGAGGTCTCCCGGATTCCCGAAGAAGTAGCGGACGTCGGCGACGCCCTGTGTGTTCGTGTCACGGAGGTAGACGAAACCATCGGAACGCCGGTAGAGACCCGGGGTGTCGATGCCGTCGCAGTTCCAGTCACCCATGAAGGGAGTGTCCCCCGGGTTGCCGTAGTAGAAGGAGGTGATGCCGCTGCCCCTACGTAGATACCAGATGCCCGCGGTTGGATCGACCAGCCCCACATCCTCACGGGCAGGGCCGAAGACGAAGTCCCGGCCGGTGTCGAACTTGAGCATCACCGCGTCACCGGCATCGAGGATGATGTTGGCCCGGCGCAGGGTGCCGCCGAGGTTGTCGAGGGGCAGATCACCCCGGACTCCGTCGACCGAGCGCAGCACCCGGATGTGGTCGGTGGCAAGGCCGGGGGGCGCACCGGCGAAGTCGAAGATCAGGTGGATCGTCCCCACATCATCAGAGCCGGGAAGAGGAGGGTTGGGGCGGCGGGTGGAATGGGTGTGACGCGCATTCTGCACCACGACGTAGCGCTCGCCCCATTGATCGACGAAGAAGCCAAGCAGTATCTCGAGTGGGTTCTGGCCCGGGGCCGGTCCGACCACGGTGAGGAAGGGGAAACCACCGGCGCCAGGTGACCAGTTCTGGGTATCTATCGGCTGCTCGCTCAGAGGGTGGTTGGCCGGGATGAACCTCACATCGGTCGAGGTCAATCTGGTGATCGCCTTGCCCAGGTTGGCCAGACGACGGTTGACGTCGCTGACGATCCCGTGATGGGCGGTGGGGGAGGAGCCCCACGTGCCGTTCGGCTGGAGCAGGATCGAGCCGCCCCAGCTCGTGGCCGATGGATGACCCGCCGCAGACGCCTGATAGAGGAACCAGAAGTGGCCGGTGTACCCATAGGCGAGCCCGGCCATCGCTTGCCACAGCAGGTCGGAACGGGTGTGGGTCACCTGGCAGTCGGTTTCCTGGCCCACATATGCGTTCAGGTACTCCCAGTACGGCACCCCCATGGCCAGACCCGCTGAGCGGAACGTCTCCAGGACGGTGTAATGGGAGGCCTCGAAGTTGTAGTCCGCGGTGACGACGACGTCTCCGTCCACCGAGGACACGTATTGCTGTGTCATCTGGGCCGAGTTGGGGACCCAGAAGCTGAGATTGGTGAACAGCACTGCCTCCGGGTCCTGGGCCCGAACCCGATTGATGCCGGCGGCGATCTCCTGCATCGCGCTCGTCGAATCGGGCTCGTCACCAACCTGGAACCCGATCCTGCCCGGCGTGGACGGAGCGAGACCACCCATGAGTTGTCCGGTGTCGACGAACTGCGAGCCGTTCCACACCAGCGAGTTGCCGTTGGGGGCGAGCCAGCTCATGAACCCGGTGCCCCTCCGATGCTGGAGCCAGCTCTCGATCTGGGACGGCCCATCCATCCAAAGCTGCACTGCGTTGGCGCCGAACGGCTCCAGGTACTGCTCGACGATCGACCCGGGTGGGCCGGGCAGCGATGCCACCAAGGCCGTTATCGGCATCGGGTGCTTGCGCAGCCAATCCCGCGCCCGGGTGCTGCCCACGGCCGCCGAGGTGAACTCGGGGGCGGGCTCGACCGAAGCCGTCTGCATGTCGGTGGGACAGGGCGGCGTTTGTGCGATCGCCCGTTCCTCGGGGACGAACACGGTCGTGACCACCAGTGCGAGGACCAGACTCGCCCGTCTAAGTCGGATGCCCTCGGACATCGGCGTCACCATAGAAGAGTCCGATTCTTAAGCCGCCCCGGCCCGGCTCGGCGGTCCGATCAGCTGCCGAGCAGCTCCTGGTACAACGTCAGGTTCTGCTGGTCGAAAGAGACGAACAGCACCAGGTCGAGGGTGTCGGGGGTTCGATCGACCCACTCCCTGACCGTTTGGACCGCGGTCTCGGCCGCCAGCGGCCGGGGAAAGCGATAGACCCCGGTGGAGATGCCGGGGAAAGCGATCGAACGCGCATACGCCTCACGCGCCACATCGAGGCTGTTGCGATAGCAGGAGGCGAGGAGATCGACGGCTTCCTCATCAGGGACCGTGCCCCAGACCGGGCCCACGGTGTGGATCACATGGAGCGCGGGCAGGTTGCCGGCGGTGGTGATCACGGCCTCACCGGTCGGGAGCGGGCCCTGGCGGGCGACGATGACCTTGCACTCCTCGAGGATGGCCGGCCCACCGGCGAAGTGGATGGCCCCGTCGACCCCTCCGCCGCCCATCAAGGAGGAGTTGGCCGCGTTGACGATCACATCGACCTCGATGGTGGTGATGTCGGCCTGTATGGCCTCGAGCCGGGTCACGACCCGACTGTAGGTCAGGCGACGGCTGTCGGTGCCCGCTGAAGCCGGGTGACCGAGCCGAGCAGTGCGGACTCCTCGGTGCGGGAGAAGACCCGGCGCCGCACCGCCTCGGCTACTGCGTCCCGACGAGGGTTTGGGCCCCGACCGAATGCGTGGAGTGCGGCCTCGGTGCTCATAACGGCGGCCCGGAACGGATCGGGCAGGACCGCGTTCAACGCCACCAGCCACACCGACCTGGTCACCCTCGATGCCGCTTGGAGCCCGGTCATGAGGGCCCGCTCGATCGAGGCCAGCTCGTTCTCGCGACCCGCCGTGACCAGCTGCAAAGCCTGATGGAGGAGACGCTGGATGAGGTCCCGGGCGGTTTCGGTGAGATCGGGAATGTGATAGCGGAAGACGATGGATGCGCAGTCGATGGCGTAGAGGCGGGCAAATGGCTCCTCCCAGTCACCGAGCCGGTAGCGCTCGACTTCGAGAAGCGCCGCAATGGTGTCTAGACCGTCGTACCTGTTCGACATCATGTCGCCCGCCTCAACATGGTTTGGTGCCACCATCACCTTCTTGCCTAACCCTTCCTAAGATCGTTCGGATCGCCTGTCCTGTGGATAATTCCTAAAGATGACGAGTTTGGGCATGGGCCGCATGGCCCATTCTTTCCACAGCCATCTGAACTAGTCCTCCAGACCTATGCAGCATCGGAGCGTCGAGCTTGTCCTGTTCTCCAGCTACATTGCCGGTTTCACCGCCGAGCCCGACCCAGGTCGGGTGGGGGGCCCAACCCTTCGGGGCGAATCCCGGTCATCACGCCGGGTAGGGCGAGCTTCCGGCCCGAGCCCGTCAGCTGACTCCCAAGGCGACAGAGGAAGAAGAGGCTCCCGACTTGGAGACATTTAGCGCCGCCTCACACAACGACGTGTTGCAGCTGGTCATTCAGATCGCGCTGCTCCTGGCCACTGCCAGGTTCCTCGGTGGGCTGGCGCAGAGACTGGGTCAGCCGGCGGTGGTCGGTGAGATCTTGGCCGGGGTGTTGCTCGGCCCCTCGCTGCTCTCCGGGCTGGTGCCGTGGATCGGGGATCAGGTCCTTCCCCAGACCGAGGCTCAGGGCTTCATGCTCGAGGTGGTGTCGCTGATCGGGGTGATGTTGCTCTTGATCATCACCGGGCTCGAGACGGACATAGGCCTGATCAGGCGACGGATCGGCGTGGCCTTGGGCGCGGGCATCGGTGGTCTGGTGGTTCCGTTCGTCACCGGGCTGCTGCTCGGTTTCGCCCTTCCCGACCAACTCGTCGGCGATCCCTCGCAACGGCCGGTGTTCGCCCTGTTCGTTGCCACCGCGCTCTCCATCTCGGCCATCCCGGTGCTGGCCAAGATCCTGATCGACCTCGATCTGATGCGGCGTGAATTCGGCCAGGCGGTCCTGGCCGCGGGCATGATCAGCGACATAACCGGGTGGACCGTGCTCGGGTTGGTCACCGCTCTGGCCAGCGCAGAAGCACTCAGCGCCGGGATCGTGGTGCAGAGCATGGCGATGGTCGCCATCTTCCTTGTGGCCACCATCACGGTGGGGAGATTCCTGGTCGAACGAGGTCTGGACCTCATCCAGGACCGCTTCCGCGGCCGAGACAGCCTCCTCACGCTCGTCATCGTGCTCGCCTTCGGCTGGGGCGCATTCACCCAGGCCCTCCATCTCGAGCCGGTGATCGGTGCTTTTGCCATCGGGATCCTGTTCGGGGGCCTTCCCCGCCTGCCCTCCGACGTGGTGCACAAGCTCGAGAGCATGGCGCTGGCCGTGTTCGCCCCCATCTTCTTCGCCGTGGCCGGTTTGAAGGTGAACGTGGGGGCCATCCTCGAGCCGGAGCTTCTGTTCATCGCCCTGGTGGTCATCATCGTGGCCACCATCGGCAAGGTCGCCGGAGCCTATGCGGGAGCGCGGTGGCTCTCGGGCCAGGATCACTGGTCCGCTCTCGCCTACGGCGCCGGTCTCAACGCCCGTGGGGCGGTGGAGATCATCATCGCCACCATCGGTCTCTCGCTCGGGATCCTGACCACGGAGATGTTCTCCATCATCGTCCTGATGGCGGTGGTGACCTCGCTGATCGCTCCTTCAGCCCTGCGCTATTGCCTGGCGAGGGTGGAACCGGCCGCCGAGGAGGAGATGAGGCTGGCCAGGGAGGAGATGCTCAAAGGGAGCTTCCTGGCCGGGTTGAGAAGGGTGCTGGTGCCGGTACGCCCCCGTATCGGGCAGGTGGGGACTCAAACGATCCAGGCTGTCCTCGTGGCCCGTCTCGGTGAGACGAACGACATCTCCACCACGCTTCTGGCGGTGGCAGGTGACCAGGACCGGGTGTTGGCCGGGGCCTATCTCAACTCGCTGCGGGCGGTGTTCAGGGATCGGGGCACCACCACACGTATCGTCTCCAGCCACGACCCTGTCGAGTCGATCCTGACCGAGGCGGAGGCCGACTACGACCTCCTGGTCATCGGCACCCCCACCATGAGCCGGTCCGAGGACACGATATTCGGTCCCATCATCGACGACCTGATCAAGCTGTCCAAGACCCCCACCCTCGTGGTGAGAGGGGAGAACGTGCCGGACGACTGGGCTCCAACCCGGATACTCGTTCCGGCCAACGCCAGCAGCAGCTCGCGGAATGCGGCCGACCTCGCCTTCGCCATCGCCGGTTCGGACGCGGTCGTCACCGGGGTTCATGTGGTGACCCCGTCCCGGCTCACCGGGATGCGGCCGAGCATTGCCCTCGACGTGACCGCCGACTTCGAGATCGTGGCCACCCGCCTCGGCCAGCACGTGCAGACCGAGGTGCGTGAGGCCGAGGAGGTGGAGACCGGCATTCTCGACGCCATCGTCGAGCTCGACGCCGATCTGCTGGTCCTGGGAACGAGTGTGCGAGCAGGCACCACCCGGCTTCATCTCGGCCCCCGGGTGGAGTATCTGACCAGGCTCGCTCCCTGCCCGGTGGTGATCCTGAACAGCTAGATCTCAGTCGTACTCGTAGAAGCCGCGCCCGGTCTTCCGCCCCAGGAGACCGGCTTCGACCATCCGGGTGAGTAGGGGAGGGGAGGCGTAGGACGGCTCCTTGAACTCGTCGAAGAGGACATCGGCCACGTGTTTCATGGTGTCCAGACCGACGAAGTCGGAGAGCTCGAGCGGCCCCATCGGGTGGTTGGCCCCGAGCCGCATCCCCGCATCGATGTCCTCCCTGCTCGCCACGCCTGCCTCGTACATCCGGATGGCGCCCAGCATGTACGGCACGAGCAGCATGTTGACGATGAACCCGGCTCGGTCCTTGGCCCGGATGATCGTCTTCCCCAGCGACTCGGCGTAGGTCTGGACCGTGCTCTCCGTCTCCGGTGAGGACATGACGGTGGTCACCAGCTCGACCAGGCTCATCACAGGGACCGGGTTGAAGAAATGGAGGCCGACCACCTGGTCGGGTCTGGTGGTGGCGGCTGCGATCCGGGTGATCGGGATCGACGACGTGTTGGAGGCCAGGATCGACTCCGGAGGCACCACCGTGTCGAGGTCGGCGAAGATCTGCTTCTTCAACTCTTCGTTCTCGGTGGCGGCCTCGATGACCAGCTGGCGATCGGCCTGGTCGGAGAGATCGGTGGAGAAGGCGATGAGGCCGAGGATCGAGTCCTTGTCCCCGGGCTCGAGCTTGCCTCTCTCCAGCGCCCGGTCCAGCGACTTCTCGATCCGCGCCCGGGCCGCTTCGGCCGCCTCGAAATGGATCTCGTGCACGATCACATCGCTCCCGGCCCGGGCGCACACCTCGGCGATCCCGGACCCCATGAGCCCCCCGCCGATGACACCCACTCTGTCGATGGTCATGTGTTCCCTCCGTCATTGGGAGCCACAGGTTCGTATTTGACCCCTGTCCGTCCCAATTACACAGAGGTCACCGCCCGCTCCCCGGCCCGGAGCCAGCAGGCGGCCTGGTGATGGGGGCCCTGAGGGGAGTCCATGAGCCCGGGGTCCTCGACATCGCAGAGGCCCTCCCGGGCGATGGGGCAGCGAGGATGGAAGTGACAGCCACGCGGCGGGTTGAGCGGCGAGGGGATCTCGCCCTGGAGGATCCGCCGATTGCGGGGTCGATCGGGATCGGCGATCGGAATGGCGGAGAGCAGGGCCTCGGTGTAGGGGTGGAGCGGGTTCCGGTACAAGGCGTCCCGATCGGTCAGCTCAACCACTCGGCCCAGGTACATGACGGCGACCCGGTCCGAGATGTGCTCGACGACGGCGAGATTGTGGGCCACGAAGAGCAGGGTCAGATCCAGCTCTTGCTGGAGCTCCGTCAGCAGATTGAGGACCTGGGCCTGTACCGAGACGTCGAGGGCCGAAACCGGCTCGTCGGCGACGACGAAATCCGGCTTGAGGATCAGGGCGCGGGCTATCCCGATCCTCTGCCGCTGCCCGCCGGAGAACTCGTGCGGGTAGCGGTTGGCATGCGGGGCGCGGAGACCGACCAGCTCCAGCATCTCCTTGACACGCTCCTGACGCTCGTCACGGTCGCCAATCCCGTGAAGACGCAAGCCCTCGGCGATGGCGGGGCCCACCTGCGACCTGGGGTCCAACGACCCATAGGGATCCTGGAAGATGATCTGGACCCGCCGACGGAAAGGCTTTAGATCGGACCCGGAGACATGGGTGATGTCCTCCCCGGCGAAGCGGATGGTGCCACTGGTCGGCTCGAGCAGCCGGGTCAGCAGACGCCCCAGGGTGGTCTTCCCACACCCGGACTCGCCGACCAGGCCCATGGTTTCGCCCTTGAATACGTCCAGGTCGACCCCGGCCACCGCCCGGACAGTGGCTAGCTGCCGCTGGAGGACGCCGCCCCTCACCGGGAACTCCTTGACCAGGTCGCGGAGCTCGACCAGAGTCTCAGGCATCGACATCCACGACTTTCTCCGGCCCGTAGTAGAGCCAGCAGCGGACCTGGTGTCCCTCCTCGACCTGGCGTAGATCCGGCTTGACCTGGGTGCAGATCTGCAGGTCGTTCTCCACCCTCGGCACGCAACGCGAGGCGAACCGGCAGCCCTGGGGGAGGTCGATCATGGATGGCACGACGCCCGGGATAACTTCGAGACGCTCACGGAGCGAGCCGAGCACCGGGATCGAACCGATCAGACCTCGTGTGTATGGATGAAGGGGGTTCCGGAAGATGGTCCGGACGTCGGTCTCCTCGACGATCTCGCCTGCGTACATCACCGCTACCCGGTCCGCCATCTCGGCCACGATTCCCAGATCGTGGGTGATGAGGATCACCGCGGTGTTCGAGCTTTGCTGGAGGTCCCGGATCAGGTCGAGGATCTGGGCCTGGATCGTGACGTCGAGGGCGGTGGTGGGCTCGTCGGCGATCAGGAGCTCCGGCTCACAGGCCAGAGCCATGGCAATCATGATCCTCTGCGCCATGCCACCCGAGAGCTCGTGGGGATAGGCCTCGGCCCGTCGCTGCGGGTCGGGTATGCCCACCTTGGTCAGCATCTCGATGACCTTCTCCTCCTCGACCTCGGTGCTCCAGCCTCGATGGAGCTCGAAGACCTCTTGGATCTGGACACCTGCCCGGTACACCGGGTTCAGGGCCGAGCTGGGCTGCTGGAAGATCATGGAGATGTGCTCACCACGCAGCTCGCGCACCTCGCTGGCCTTCATTCTGGCGATGTCCTTACCGGCGAACAGGATCTCTCCGGCCACCACCTCCCCCGGGTGGGGGACAAGACCCATGATCGAGAGCGAGGTGACCGACTTGCCACATCCGGATTCGCCGACCAGGCCGAGCACCTCGCCCCGGTTCACGTGGAAGTCGGCCCCGTCCACCGCCTTCACGATCCCCTGTCTGGTGTCGAAGTGGGTGTGGAGGTTCCTCACGTCGAGCAGACGCTCACCGGCGGGCACCGGCATCGGTACATCGGTGTCGATGGGGCTATCGGGGAGCGGTCTGGCCGCGCTCATCGGTTCAGGGTGGGGTCGAGGGCATCGCGGAGACCGTCACCCATCAGGTTGAAGCCGAGCACGGTGATCATGATGGCCAACCCGGGAAAGACCATCAGATGCGGGGCGGTGAAGATCCTGGCCCTCTCGGCGGCGAGCATGGCGCCCCATTCCGGCGTCGGCGGCTGGGCGCCGAGACCGAGGAAGCCCAGTGCCGCGGCCTCGAGGATCACGGTGGCGATACCCAAGGTTCCCAGGACCACAAGGGGAGTGAGGGCGTTGGGGACGACCCGGGTGACCAGAACGCGCCACGAGGAGGCACCGAGGGCCTTGGAGGCGGAGACGTAGTCGACCTCCTTGATCGACAGAACGGAGGCCCTCATCACCCGGGCGTACTGGGGGATGGTGACGATGGCGATGGCGAGCAATGTGTTGCGGATCCCGGGCCCGAGGACGAACACGATGGCAATGGCCAGGATGAGTGAGGGGAAGCCGAGGACGACGTCCATGAGCCGCATCATGACATTGTCGGTCCAACCCCCGGCGTACCCGGCGATGGCTCCGATCACGGTGCCGATCGCGATGGCGATGAGGACGGTGGTGAAACCGAGCGGCAAGCTGACCCGGGCGGCGAAGACCACGCGACTGAAGAAATCCCGCACGTTGCCGTCGAGCCCCATTAGATGCTGGGTCCCCTCGCACCCCAGGGCGTTGATGCAGGGCGGGGCCCAACGTTCCGCCCCGGGCTGGCCGATGAAGTTCTCGGTGTAATCGTAGGGTGCGATCAAGGGGGCGAATACGGCGACCAGGACCATGAAACCGACGAGGATCAGCCCGGCGACCCCCACCTTCCTCTTCAAGAATCGGTGGAGGGCGATCCGCCACATCGAGCCAGGGAGCTCGAGCAGGGTCTCCGCATCGGGAACAGTGATGTCCGGTCGGAGGGTCATTCCAGCCTCACTCTCGGGTCGAGGTAGCCGTACGAGATGTCGACGAGGAGATTGACTATCACGTAGGTGGCGGCAATGACGACGGTGAAGCCCTGGATGATGGGGAAGTCCCGGGCGGTGATCGCCTCGAACAGGGCGGTTCCTACGCCCGCCAAGCCGAACACGGTCTCGGTGAGCACCGCGCCGCCGAGAAGGGCACCCAACTGGAGCCCGATTATGGTCACCACCGGCAGCATGGCGTTGCGCAGGGCATGTCGTCGTATCACCCGCCGCTCTACCGCTCCCTTGGCCCGTGCGGTCCGGATGTAGTCCCGGCCCAGGACATCGAGCAGCGACGACCGAGTCATCCTGGCGATAATGGCCATGGGGATGGTGGCCAGGGTGATGGCGGGGAGCACCAGATGTTGCACCCCGTCCAGGAAGATGGCCCACTGGGCGCTGATGAAGGCATTGGTGACCGTCATGTTGGAAATGAACTCGGCGATGATCGCCAAGGGACCCTCGGACAACTCGAGCCCCCACATCTCGAAGAAGGGCAACGGGCGGCTGCCCGGGCTCAACGACCCACTCGGGGGCAAGGCGAGCGGGGTTCCCAGCAAGACGACGGCGAAGAGATAGGCCAACAGGAGACCCAGCCAGAAGATGGGCATGGAGACTCCGATGTTGGCGAACGTCATGGCCCCAACATCGACGCTGGTGTTGTGCCGGCGGGCGGCGGCGATGCCGAGAGGTATGCCGATCAGGACCGCCGCGGTCAAGGCGGCAACCGTCAGCTCGAGGGTCACGGGGAGACGCTCGATGATGATCTGGCTCACGGGGCGGGAAAAGCGGATCGACTCCCCGAAGTCGCCGGTGACCACGTTCGCGGCGTAGATGGCGAGCTGCACCGGTATGGGTCGGTTCAACCCGTTGACTTGGTCGAACCGCTCGCATGCCTCGGGTGTCGCCCTCTCTCCGAGAATGGCGGTGCAGGGCTCTCCGGGCACCAGTCTGATCAGCAGGAACACCACCAGAAGGACGCCGACCAGGACCGGTACGGCGATGAGGATGCGGCGGAGGATGTATCCGATCATGGACTGGCCCGGAGAGTAGAGGAAGGGGAGGCACCGAGGTGCCTCCCCTTACTACATACAGCCTGACTGAGTCGTCAGCTCTCGGCCGGTGCCTGCTCGTTGATCAGACCTCCCCACAGGTAGGAGAAGTACTGGAACACTCCGCTGTTACCGGTATGCAACGGGTTGGTCGCATCGAGACCCACTGACCAGGTGGTCACCACGTCGTTGGCGTCGAATGTCGAGCCGTCGTGGAAGGTCACCCCCTCGCGCAGGGTACAGGTCCACACCAGGCCTGACTCGTCCGGTGCACACTCGGTGGCCAGCTTGGGAACGACCCCACCGTCCAGACCGTAGCCGTAGAGGCTCTCCATGACCTGCTCACAGGCCGAGAGCGACTCACCGTCGGTCTCGTCCGGGCAGTACAAGGAGATCGGCTCGGCGTTCTGCACGAACACCAGATCGGCATCGCCCGGGTTCATCGTGGCGAACTGGGGTGCACCCACCGGTGGCACCTGTGCATTCTCCACAGTGGTCAGGGCGGCGTCTGCCGCGGCTCCCCAGGCAACGGGGAACATGGGCACGTTCTCACGGAGGAGGTTGTTCGCCTCCTCGTAGATCGGCTGCGCCGCCGCCGGGTCGGTCGTCCTCGCCCCTTCGGCGAGAACATCGACGATCTCGGGGAACGGGTCACCGAACTGGATGTTCCCGCCACCGAAGTGGAAGTCGAGGAAGTTGGTCACGTGCGGGTAGTCCGCACCCCAACCCAGCAGGTGGATGCCCTGTTGGGTCCCCGCCGCGTTCTCCTCGAGGAAGGCACCTGATTCCATCACCTCGATGGTGGCATTGATCCCGAGGTTCTCGGCCAGCTGTGCCCGGATGTCCTCGGCGACCGCGGTCGGCTCGGGGAGATAGACCCGGAACACGTCACGTAGCTTGATCGTGGTGTCGAATCCGTCGGGGAAACCGGCCTCGGCGAGCAACGCACGTGCTCCTTCGGGGTCGAATTCGTAGAAGGGCTCGCCCTCGCAAGCATTCTCAATGATGCACGGGGTGAAGTGGGTGGCCACTTCTGACCCGCTTGGGTAGAAGGTGTCGATGATCCGCTGCCGGTCGACACCCATGGCAACGGCCTGCCGCACCTGCACGTTGTCGAACGGTGGGTAGTTGACGTTGAACCCGACGTAGAACACGTTGGGGTTGAGGTCGGGGAGCAACACCAAGTTGCTGTCACCTTCGATGGTGGCGTAGTCACTCGCCGCCAGGTTGGTGATGAAGTCGGCATTGCCCGAGGTGATCTCGGTGATCCGGGCCGTGCTCGAGTCCCTCCAGCGGAACACGAGAGTGTCGAACGCCGGTACCTCGCCCCAGTAGTCCGGGTTCGCCTGGTAGACGATCTCGGAGCCACGGGCCCAGCCACCTTCCGGCAGCATGAACGGCCCAGTCCCGACCGGGTTCTCCAGTGGTGCTCCCTCCGTCGCCTCGAGATGCTCGGCAGGATGGACCCCGAACGGGATGAACGCGATCTTGGCCAGGAATGCCGGGTCCTGTGAGCAGAGGGTGAATACCACCTCGTTGGCGGCTGTCGCCGCGATCGAGTCGATCTTCCCGTCATATGTCGCCGGGTCACCGTTGGGACGGGCGAAGCCGAGGTCACGACCACAGCCGCCGGACTCTAGGGTAAGACCTTCGAACGACGTCCCGGCGTCGGCCGATGTGGTCGTCGCCTCGGGTGCCGCCGTCGTCGTCGCCTCGCCACCGGCGGTGGTCGTCGTGTCGCCAGCGCCCTCTTCGGCACACGCGGTGACGATGAGGGCCAATACAGCGACGAGTGCCAACCAGCGCACTCGTTTCATATTTCTTCCTCCCTTGTGGGTGTTGACTCGCAGGGACCGGCCAAGCCGCGCCCCGTGAGACCGTCAACGCTACAGGCTTCGGCGACGCTCCGCACTCAGGTGCGAGTTACCCCTGTTTCTGAAAGGGGGACAACCCCGTCTCGCTAATTACCCTAGTCCCCGCATGTCATACGAGCACAAGGCTATCGAGGCCAAATGGCAGGACCGGTGGGAGTCGGAGGGGGTGTTCCACGCCACCGAGGACGCATCCATGCCCAAGTTCTACAACGTGGCCATGTACCCCTATCCGTCCGGTGAGCTCCACATCGGACATGTGCGCAACTACACCTACATCGATCTGGTCACCCGCTACAAGATGATGCGGGGGTTCAACGTCCTCAGCCCGATGGGTTGGGACAGCTTCGGTCTTCCCGCCGAGAACCTGGCGATCGAGACCGGCATCCATCCCCGGGTCAGCGTCGAGACCCAGATCGCAAGGATGAAGGAGCACTTCCGGAAGCTGGGCGCCGCCTTCGATTGGAGCCGGGAGCTGGCCAGCCATGAACCCGCCTACTACCGCTGGGATCAATGGCTCTTCCTCGAGCTCTACGACCGGGGTCTGGCCTACAAGGCGACGGCGCCGGTCAACTGGTGCCCCAAGGATCAGACCGTGCTGGCCAACGAGCAGGTGGTGGACGGGGGATGTGAGCGCTGCGGGACCCTGGTCGAGAAGCGCAATCTCGCCCAGTGGTTCTTCAAGATCACCGACTATGCCGACCGGCTGCTCGACGACCTCGACTCGCTCGACGACTGGCCCGACCGGGTGCGCACCATGCAGCGGAACTGGATCGGTCGTTCAGAAGGAGCCCGATTCAGGATCGCAGTAGATGGCACGGACGAGTCGTTCGATGTGTTCACCACCCGTCCCGACACCATCTTCGGCATGACGTTCTGCGTCCTGGCGCCGGAGCACCCACTGGTGGAGAAGCTGATCGAAGGTGGTGAGAACGAGGACCAGGCTCGGGATTACATCCTCCGGGCCTCCCGGGAATCGGAGATCGAGCGGCTGGCCGAAGGGGACAAGACCGGCGTGTTCACCGGAAGATTCGCAGTCAACCCGGTCAACGAGAGTCGGGTCCCGATCTACATCGCCGATTACGTGCTGATGGGCTACGGGACTGGGGCGATCATGGCCGTCCCCGGCCAGGACCAGCGGGACTGGGACTTCGCCACCAAGTACGGTCTCGACATCGTCCGCACCGTGCAGCCGGTCGAGGGCTGGGACGGCCAGGCCTACCTCGGCGACGGGCCGACGATCAACTCGGACTTCCTCGACGATCTCGACAGGGCGGCGGCCAAGGAGCGGATCATCGCCTGGCTGGAGGAGCAGGGGATCGGTGAGGGGACGATCCAGTACCGACTGCGGGACTGGCTCATCTCGAGACAGCGCTACTGGGGCTGTCCGATCCCGATGATCAACTGCCCGAGCTGTGGTCTGGTGCCGGTGCCACGGGACCAGCTCCCGGTGGAGCTGCCCGATGTCGAGGACTATGCCCCCAAGGGCCAATCGCCTCTCGCCGCAGTCGAGGACTGGGTGAACACCACCTGCCCACAGTGCGGTGGCGGTGCCCGACGAGAGACCGACACCATGGACACCTTCGTCGACTCCTCCTGGTACTACTTCCGGTACACCGATCCCCACAACAACCACGCCATCTTCGACCGAGAGAAGGCGGCGTACTGGATGCCCCTGGACCAATACATCGGCGGGGTGGAGCACGCCATCCTCCATCTCCTCTACGCGCGCTTCATCACCAAGGTCCTGCACGACATCGGGTTGAGCCCGGTCGACGAGCCGTTCATGAGGATGTTCACCCAGGGGATGCTGGTGAAGGACGGGGCCAAGATGTCCAAGTCGAAGGGCAACGTCGTGCCTCCCGATCGCTACTACGAGGAGTTCGGGGCCGATGCCCTCCGTCTCTTCGAGCTCTTCGTGGGGCCCCCCACCGACGACGCGGTGTGGAACGACGCCGGAGTCGCCGGGACCAAGCGGTTCCTGGACAGGATCTGGAACATGGGCACGGGCGAAAATGCTTTCGTCGACCGGGTCCCGAACGACGACGATGCATGGCTCATGGCGGAGACCCATCGAACCTTGAAGCGGGTGACCGAGGACATCGATCGCTTCCACTTCAACACCACCGTGTCGGCGCTCATGTCACTGGCCAATGTGTTCCAGGAGTACCTGACCCGGTCGCCTGAGGAGAAGGCTTTCGGCGAGGCGTACCGAGTCATGATCCTGATGCTCGCCCCGGCGGCCCCCCACGTTGCCCACGAGCTGTGGGAGTTGCGGGGAATGGGGACCATGTTGGCCACGGAGCCCTGGCCGGAGTGGGACGAGAGCCTGGCGGCGGAGTCGACCGTCACCATGGTGGTGCAGGTCAACGGCAAGGTGCGTGATCGGGTCGACGTCCCGGCCGGCATCAGTGCCGAGGAGGCGGAGCAGGTGGCGCTGGGTCTGGACAAGGTGCAAGGCTGGATCGACGGGGCAGTCGTGCAGAAGGTGATCGCCCGACCTCCCAACGTCATCAACTTCGTGTTGGGGTGAACGCCGGCCAGATATTGCGAGCGGGCGGGATCGACTCAATCCGTGTCCGTTTGCTCATCCACCCGATCGAGCCCGAGACGGTCCGGGTCCGCCCTGCTCCCAGGTTGCTGCAGCGCTTCTGGGCCCGTGACATCCGGGCCATGACCCTGGGCAGGACGATCTTCCTCGAACCCCTGTTGCTCAGCTCCGCCCAGGACCGGGCCGGTCTCCTCCTCGTCCACGAGCTGGTCCACGTGCGCCAATGGCACGAGCTGGGAGTGATGCGGTTCCTCTGGCGTTATCTCTCCGCCTATCTCAGGGGACGATGGGACCGTCTCGGCCACCGCGCCGCCTATCTGGCCATACCACTCGAGGTCGAAGCCCGGCAGACGGCTGCCCTTCTCGAGTGATCCGACGTGCAGATTCCCCCCGTGAGGGTGGGTGGTTGCATGCGGCACGAGATCACTCCACCACCACCCCGTGGAGGTCGGGCTCGAGCGGATAACGGGGGTCCATCTTCTCCAGGGTCTGGATCAGGATGCTGGAGACCGCCAGGTTGCGATACCACTTGCGGTCGGAGGGCACCACATACCACGGAGCATGCTCGGTCGAGGTCCGGGTCAGGGCGTCCTCGTAGGCGGCGACGAAGTCGTCCCACCGCTTGTGGTCGTCGAGGTCTCCGACGTTGAACTTCCATCGTTTGTCCGGCTCGTTGAGACGAGCCTCGAGACGCTTTCGCTGCTCCTCCTTCGAGATGTTGAGGAAGAGCTTGACCACGGTTGTATCCTCGTCGACCAGCAGACGCTCGAAGACGACGATGTGGTCGTAGCGCTTCTGCCACTGCCCATCGGGAACGAGGCTCTTCACCCGCACCACCAGGACATCCTCGTAATGGGACCGGTTGAAGATGGTGATCACGCCGGTCTCAGGGGTCCGCTGATGGATGCGCCACAAGTAGTCGTGGGCCAGCTCCGCTTCGGTGGGAACGCCGAATCCCCAGACCCGCACCCCTTGTGGGTTGACCCCCTTGAACACGTGGCGGATGGTCCCGTCCTTGCCGCCGGTGTCCATCGCTTGGAGGACGACGAGCAGTTTCTGCTTCGACTCGGCCCAGAGCCGGGTCTGTAGCTCGGCCAGCCTGGCGTTGAGAGGGCGAAGGGCGGTCTTGCCTTCGCTCTTGCCACCGTCGAAACCCTGCTTCGAGTGCGAGTCGCGGGACCCCAGATCGGCAGCCGTGCCGGGAACTACCAGAAACGGCTTGACGTCGAGCACGTGCCGGACACTAACCCACGAGAGTCTTCCCTCACCCTCCACGGTTTGGTAGGTACCCAAGAGCCGGGACGTGGTGGGTGAGAGGGCGGCGATGGGTCGGGCACAGGGTTTGGCAGTCGGCTTGTCCCTTGCTGCCGTCCTGATCGGCGCCGGGCTCGCCGTGATCGGCGCCCCGGCACCGGCCCCGTCCGCCGAACCGACAACCGTCGCTCCGATCACCGCCCGAGCGGTGTTCCCGGTCTATGTCTCGGGATGGGTGGTCACCCCCGGGGTGGTCGAGGTCACAGAGGGGTCGATCGTCGCCGACGCACTGGCTGCAGCAGGTGGTGCACTGGAGGGGGCCCTGCTCGACACGATCAACCTGGCCCGGCCCCTGGCAGAAGGGGACCATGTCCAGATCCCCGGCCCCGGCGACCCGGTTGCAGCCATTCCCGGTGAAGGGGACGGCGGGCTCATCGCGCTCAACCGCGCCGACTCATCGGAGCTCGAGGATCTCCCCGGGCTGGGCCCGGTGCTGGCGGAACGTATCGTCGCCTATCGCGAGGCCAATGGGCCGTTCGAGACCGTCGAGGACCTCCTCGAGGTGCCCGGCATCGGCGAGGCGAAGCTGGCTTCGATTCGAGACCTGGTCGTCGTCCCTTGACCATCGATCATCCGGCCTTGCCGCCCACAGTCTCCCGCGCCTGGCTGTGGTGTGCGGCGGCGACCGTGCTGGCGAGCTGGCTTGGGGCGAGGGGTGGATGGGGCCTGCTCGTGGTGGCCGTCCTCGTTCTCTGCCTGGCTTTCTCCGGCAGAGCGGTCGCGGCCCCGATCGTGGCGGTGGCCGCCCTGGTGTCGTCGGTGACCACCGTCCCGCTCGAGCCGCTGGCCCCGGCCCCGATCGAGGGACGCGGCGTGATGGTGACCGACGTCGTCCACGGCAGATACGGGCCCTATGCGCTCATCGAGCTGGATGTCGGGGTCATCCTGGCCGATCTCGGTCAGGATGCCTCGGCGGCGCGGGGCGACGTGGTCGAGGTCGATGGAGTCGTTGCCGGGGAGCCGGGCAGGATCAGGGGAGAGCGTCATCGCGGGGTGGTCGACGTCGACAACTTTCGGGTTCTGGCCGGGCCGTCGTCGCCGATCCAGGCTCTGGGCAACGCCATGCGAGACCGGGTGACCGACCGTCTGAGCCCCCTGGAAGGAGGCCGTGCCCTTCTCGCCGGCTTTCTGGTGGGGGATACCAGCGGGGTCGGCGAGATCGACCAGTCGGCGATGAGGCGGGCCGGTCTGTCCCATTTCACCGCGGTCAGCGGATCGAATGTGGCGCTTTTTCTCGGTCTTCTCTACGTGGCTGCCGGCCCGATCGGGATCGGGCCCAAGAGGCGGGCGGTCGTGGGTCTGCTCGGGTTGCCGGTGTTCGCCGCCGCCACCCGATTCGAGCCCTCGGTGGTGCGCGCCTCGGCCATGGCCGCACTCGCTCTTGGAGGGCGTCTGATCGGCCTGACCATGGAAGCGTGGCAGCTCTTCTCGGCAGCGGTCATCGGGCTGGTCCTCCTCGACCCGACGATGATTCGCAACGTCGGGTTTCAACTCTCGATCGCGGCGACGGCCGGGGTGATGGTCGGATCCAGGTGGCCGGTGCCCCACACCAGGCTCGCCCGAGCCCTCGCCGTTGTCATCGGGGCCCAGGCCGCGGTCGCCCCGTTGCTCGTGCTCCATTTCGGGCTGGTGCCGCTTCTCTCGCCCCTGGCCAACCTGGTGGCGGCGCCCTTGGTCGCCGTGTCCACGGTCCTAGGCGCCATCGGGGTGATCGGGCCGTCGGTGATCGCCGAGCTCGGGGCGTGGATGGCGGCTGTCGTCCTGTGGCTGGCCCGCATCGCATCGGCCTGGCCCCAAATCGGATGGCTGGGGCTGGGGATCGTCCTTGTGGCGGTCCTGCTCCATCTGCGTCTGCCTCGTCTGCGCGGGGTCCTCACCCTGCTGGCCGCCACGGCCGTCGCCGTTGTCCTGCTCGGCCCGATTCGCACCGTTCCCGAACCGGGAGTGGTGGTCCTGGACGTAGGCCAGGGCGACGCGATCCTTCTCTCCGGTGGTCAAGGAAGGTTTGCCCTGGTCGATGGGGGCCCGGAGCCGGTGCCCCTGATGGAGAGTCTCCAGGAGTACGGGGTGAAGGCCCTCGAGTTGGTGGTGTTGACCCATGTCCACGCCGACCATGCGACCGGTTTGACCGGTCTGGTGGGGAGGATCCCGATCGGCCTCGTCTGGGCCAAGACCGACCCTCATGAGACGGCCGCCGCGACCGATCTGTTCCATCTTCTCGATGAGAGTGGCGTCGCGGTGCGAGAGCCGGCGGTTGGCGATCGGTATCAGCTCGGTGCATCGACCCTGACGGTGGAAGGCCCGCTCCGTCGCTACGCCTCGGCCAACGACCAGTCGATCGTCCTCACGGTGACGGGGCCGGCACGGTCCATGCTCCTGGCCGGTGACATCGAGGCCATCGCCCAGGCCGAGCTGGGGCATCTCCGGGCCGCCGTGCTCAAGGTGCCCCATCACGGCGCCGCCACGTCCGACGCCGACTGGCTGCAGGCTGTCGGCGCCGGGTTTGCGGTCATCTCGGTCGGCCCCAACGATTTCGGCCATCCCGCCGACGTGGTCATCAGCGCCCTGGAGGAGACCGGCGCCACCGTGGTCCGCACCGATCTCGCCGGCGACGTGGTAGTGCCCCTCGGGTGAAGGGTGTCAGACTGGTCCCATGCTCGATCTGGGCCGGACACAGCTCGATTTGGGGGAGCTCACCCATGTGATGGGGGTGATCAACGTCTCGCCCGACTCGAAGAACGTCCACACCGTTGCCCGCTCCGTCGACGAAGCGTTGCTCATGGCCGAGCGCTATCGGACCTGGGGGGCGACGCTGGTCGATCTCGGTGGCCAGTCGTCACATTTGGACAATCCGACCATAGAGGTGGCGGACGAGATATCCAGGGTGGTCCCCGTGATCGAGGCACTGGTCGTCGAGGGCCACCTGGTGGCGGTCGACACCTGGAAGCCGGAGGTCGCTATGGCCGCCGTGGAAGCCGGCGCAGTAATCGTGAATGACACCGGCGGTCTCACCGATCCCGAGATGCGCGACGTGGTCGCCGCCACCGGGGTCGCCGCAATCGCGGTGTATGTGGAAGGGGAGAACCCTCACGATGTGGGCGAGATCGAGATCAGGGAGGACAAGGCGGCGCGGACTGCGAGCCGGTTTCGGTTGCTGCTCGCCGAGCTCTCCGACATGGGTATCGACAACGTGATCCTCGACCCCGGCATCGCCATCAACTACCGGGGTGACTACGAGGCGTACACCCGGATGCAGCTCCAGGTGATCGCAGACTCGGAGCAGCTCAAGGCGCTGGGACGGCCGGTGCTGATCCCGATCCCACGCAAACGGGACTTTCATCGGGTCGTGGCCTATATCGCCCTCGCTCTGGAGCACCGGGCCGACATCATCAGGGTCCACGACGTCGCCGTGGCCTGCGACCTGGCGAGCTTGTTCGGCAGGTTGGCGTGACCGGAACCCGTTTTGGCGCGGAGATCTCGACCTATAGG
>JBOGET010000023.1:0-21180 GCA_050741975.1 Acidimicrobiia bacterium | reverse complement strand
GTCCGGGCGCAGCGCCCACATTCCGGCGAAGTTGCCGGTATCGAACGAGTTCCTTTGGCTGCTCGGTCTCCTGGTCGCCGAGGGACACATCCGGGACCATCCTCACGACTCGTTCTTCACCATCTCTTGTGAGGACGAAGTTCTCGACCAGGTCGCAAAGATCATCGAGCGGGACCTGGGCTTGTACGTCGTCCGTCGAACCGGGACCGAGAAACGGGCATCAGCCGTCTTCGTCCACTCCAAGCTCATGGTTCGAGTGCTCCGGCATCTTGGCTTTGGCCCCGGGGAGAGGACCATTCCCGGCTGGGTGCTAGGTCTCCCGAAATCGCGTCTGGGGTGGTTCTTGGAGGGATACAGACAGGGTGACGGCGTGCACGCGGGCGAGAAGTCTCTCGACGGCAGCCGTCACCGATTCTCCACCACTTCGACTTCTGTCAAGGACGACCTCATCGTTGCATTCGCTCGATTCGGTCTCGTTCCCTCGGTGAGTCGCCACGAGACGACGTTCAAACAGGGGACCAGTGGCCGCCGGTATCCCTCCTGGCGCCTGACCATTGCCAACGTGACGCCTTGGAGCCCTCTGGATTGGCACCGGGGTGTGACTCAGCGGCTCACTTCGAGAGTCTCGGGCGACCTCATCTGGGCTCCGGTGACCGCTATCTCCGAGGTCGAACCTACAGAACTCGTCTATGACTTCAGCGTTCCGCAGTTCGAGAACTTTTGGGCAGGCAGCGGGGTGATGGCCCACAACACGTATGGGCCGCGGATGCGACCCGACGACGGGCGCGCCGTGCCTGCATTCTTCAAGGCAGCATTGGAGAACCGCCCATTACCCGTGTTCGGCGACGGGAAGCAGACCCGCTCACTGTGCTACGTCGACGACGAGGTGGAGGGGATCCTCCGTCTCCTTCTGTCCGATGAGACCGGTCCGGTCAATATCGGGAACCCGGAGGAGGTGACCATGCTCGAGCTCGCCGAAACGGTCCAAGACGTGGTGGGCAACCATCCCGGGATCGAGTTCCATCCGAGACCAACCGACGACCCGATGGTTCGCCGGCCCGACACCACCAAGGCGGAGAAGATCCTTGGCTGGAAGGCCCAGGTCTCGTTGCGGGAGGGCTTGGGGCGAACCCTGCCCTGGTTCAAGGAAGTCCTCGGCTACTGACGATCCCGTCGACCTGTCTCCAGGCACCACAATGCTCCCGTGACCTGGTCCGACCTGAGCGACTGGTGGCTCTCGGAGATCACCGAAGACTCGGCCTACGAGGAGGTCGTCACGCCGATACTCCTCGACGTTCTCCGACCGGAGCCGGGCCTGACCTATCTCGATCTGGGCTGCGGTGAGGGTCGGGTCATGGGGGCCGTGACTCGACGTGGAGCCGCGGCCCACGGCGTCGACATCAACCCCGATCTGGCGAAGCGAGCGGCGGGCGTCGGGCCTGTCGTCATCGCTGACCTACCCGAGCTCGGCTTTCTCAGAGACGACTCCTACGACGGTGCATACTGCGTCCTCGTCCTGGAGCACATCGAAGACCACCGGCGGCTGTTTCAGGAGACCGCCCGGGTCGTCCGACCCGGCGGTGTGCTCGTCGTGGTGATGAACCACCCGGTGTGGACCGCCCCCGGCTCGACCCCGATCTCCGACTTCGACGGGGAGATCCTGTGGCGACCGGGTGAGTACTTCTCGCGGGGCACGTCCCATGAGCCTGCAGGAAGCAACCGCATCGTATTTCACCACCGCACCATGGCCGACCTGCTCAACGCCGGCGCCACCGCCGGCTGGTCCCTGGAGAAGGCGGTCGAGGCGCCGCACCACGAATTGGCCGACCAGGGGGGGATCCCGAGGCTGCTGGCTTGCCGGTGGCGCCTCCTACCCTGAGACGGCGTGTTCGAGCGACCCAAACCGTCGGAGATCCCGGACCAACCGGGTGCCTACATCTTCCGTGACAAGCACGGGAAAGTCGTCTATGTGGGGAAGGCGAAGAGCCTGCGCGGCCGGGTGCCCTCCTACTTCGGGGTCGGTCTCCATCCCCGCACCCAGGCAATGGTGGACAACGCCCAGTCGGTGGAGTGGATCATCACCGAGTCCGAGGTGGCCGCCCTGATGCTCGAGTTCTCGCTCATCAAACGGCATCGGCCCCGGTTCAACGTAAAGCTCGTCGACGACAAGTCCTATCCGTATCTGGCCATAACCCGCAGCGACGAGTGGCCCCGAGCCCGGGTGATGCGTGGCGCCAAGCGAAAGGGCAACGAGTACTTCGGGCCCTATGCCCACACCTACGCCATACGCAAGACTCTCGACCAGCTTCTCCGCACGTTCCCGGTGCGGACATGCACCGATCCCTTCTTCGAGCGGCAGCGGGCGCAGGGACGACCCTGTCTTCTTTACCACATCGAGAAATGCTCGGGTCCCTGCATCGAAGCGGTGACGCCTGAGGACTATCAGCAGATGGTCGACGGGCTCGCCGCCTTCCTCGGCGGCGACACCGAAGGGGTGCTGACCGTTCTCGGAGTCAAGATGTGGGAGGCGTCGGAACGTGAGGAGTTCGAGCTCGCCGCACGACATCGGGACCGGATCGAGGACGTGCGGCGGGCCCTGCTCCGCCAAGAGGTCGTCTCCGAGCGCCCTGAGGACTTCGACCTCATCGCCTTCCATGGTGACGATCTGGAGTCCGCCTTCCAGATACTCCACGTCCGTCGCGGGAGGCTGGTGGGCCGCATGGGCACCGTCGTCGACCGGGTCGAGGAGCTGACCGACGCCGAGCTCATGGGCCGGGTCATCAGACAGCTCTACGGCGAGGACGACCCGCCCAAGGAGGTCCTGGTCGAGATCGAGCCCGCCGAGAAGGCATTGCTCCAGGAGTGGCTGGAGGAGCGTCGGGGCACGAGGGTCGGTCTTCGGGTGCCGGCCCGTGGGTCGAAGCGGAGGCTGATGGAGACCACGGCCACCAATGCCGCCGAGGCTTTCGCCCGACATCGTCTGAAGAGGAGCCAGGACCACAACGCCAGGGCCAAGGCGTTGCGCTCGCTCCAGGAGGTCCTCGACTTGCCCGAGCCGCCGTTGCGCATCGAGGCGTTCGACATCTCGACGCTCCAGGGGACCAACACCGTGGCTTCGATGGTGGTGCTGGAGGACGGGATTCCGAAGAGGTCGGACTACCGCCGATTCAAGATCCGGTCGATCGAGGGCCAGGACGACTTCGGCGCCATGGAGGAGACGGTCCGTCGCAGGTTCCGCGCCTATCTGGCCGAACGGGATCGCTCCGTCGGTGAGCAGGGGAGGTTCTCCTACCCGCCCTCGCTGGTGCTGGTCGACGGTGGCCCCGGCCAGCTCGGTCGGGCGGTGAGGGTGCTCGACGAGCTCGAGCTCGACATCCCTGCTATCGGGCTGGCCAAGCGGATGGAGGAGGTCTACCTGCCCGGCAAACCGGAGCCGATCCGCATCCCGCGTGATGCCGAGGCCCTGTATCTGCTGCAACAGGTCCGGGATGAGGCCCACCGATTCGCCATCACCTATCACCGCCAGCTCCGCTCCAGGTCGATGATCGACTCGATCCTCGACGAGGTGCCGGGCATCGGGCCCAAACGGAAAAAAGACCTCTTGAAGCGTTTCGGCTCATTGAAGAAGATAAGGGAGGCGGGGGCCGATTCGTTGGCCGAGGTGGTACCGAAGAACGTGGCGGACGACCTGTACGCTGCGTTGCACAACTGATCGAGAGCCCCGATGGACCGACCAGCAACCGATCACCCCCACGTCCTCGTGGTCACCGGGATGTCGGGCGCCGGTCGTTCGTCGGCAGCCAAGATCCTCGAAGACCTCGGGTACACGGTCATCGACAACCTTCCCCCGAGATTGCTGGTGCCGGCAGCCCAGTCCCATGACATCCCTGAACGGCACAAGCATCTCGCCGTGGTCATCGACTCGCGGGGAGGACTTCCCATCGAGGAGTTGAGAGGGGCGGTCGAGGAGCTGAGTCGTGAGGGTGTCCTCACCCGGGTGGTCTTCCTCGACGCCGACGACGATGTGATCGTCTCCCGCTACGAGGAGAACAAACGGCCCCACCCACTGGGCCGGGCCACCATCTCGGACTCGATCAATGCCGAGCGGGACCTGCTGGCCGACCTGCGGGAGGAGGCGGACGTGATCGTCGACACCTCCTCTCTCAACATCCACGAACTTAGGGAGCAGCTCACCGCCCAGTTCAGCGAGGAGGACATGGCAAGGCCGATGCGGGTCTCCATCCGGTCGTTCGGCTTCAAGCACGGCACCCCCCGAGACACCGACCTCCTCTTCGACGTCAGATTCCTCCCCAACCCCCATTGGGTGCCCGAGCTTCGCCAGCTACGAGGGACCGACGAGAGGGTGGCCGAGTACGTGATGGGCGAAGATGCGGCAAAGGAATTCGTGGACCGGGCCGACGATATGCTCGCTTTTCTCATCCCCCATTTCGAGACCGAGGGCAAGTCCTATCTGGCCGTGGGCATCGGCTGCACCGGCGGGCATCACCGCTCGGTTGCCATCGCCGAGGAACTCGGCCGCCGCCTGGCCCAGCACGGGATCACCGCCACCGTCCGCCACCGCGACATCGAACGTTGAAGACTCAGACCGAGACCGCGCTCGCCCCCCTCCTCCTCGACCCGGAAGGACCGGTGGTGGTGGCGGTCGGGGGAGGGCACGGGCAGGCTGCCGCCCTCGAAGCCATCCAGTGCTACGCCGGCGAGATCTCCGCTCTGGTCTCGGTGGGTGACGACGGTGGATCATCGGGCCGGCTCAGCGATCTGGGCATCCCGCCACCAGGAGACGTGAGGCGTTGTTTGCTCGCCCTGACCCCGGAGCCTTCGCTGTGGTCGGAGCTCTTCTCCCATCGTTTCAAGAGCGGCGACGTGGCCGAGCACTCCCTGGGCAATCTGATCCTGGCCGGTCTGGCCGACCTGTACGGGGACTTCGAAACGGCGGTCGCCACCGCCGAGCGGATGCTGGGCACCCTGGGATCGGTGATCCCGGTCGCCGACCAACCGATCACGCTGGCGGCGACCATCGACGGGAAGCGGGTGGTCGGCCAGAAGAGGATCTCGGAGACCGCGGGAGATCTCTCCGAGCTTCACATCGAGCCGAGAGACATCGCCGCCACCCGTCGGGCACTGGTGGCCGTGGCCGCCGCCGATCAGATCGTGATCGGCCCCGGAAGCCTGTACACCTCCATCCTCTCGGCGTTGAAGGTGAACATGCTGTCCCCGGCGATCATGGGGGCGTCGGCACAGAGGGTTTTCGTCCTCAACCTCGTCACCCAGGACGGCGAGACGCTCGGGATGGACGGAGCCGAGCATCTGGGGGCCCTGGCCAAACATGTCGGTGTCACCGGGCCCGGCATCGTTGTCGCGCACGACCGGCCGCTCCATGTCCCCGACCGGCATGAACAGGTGCGGATCGACGCCGAGGACGCCGCCCGCCACGGCTGGCGTGTCGTCTTTGCAGATGTAGCCAATGACAGTGCAGACTGGCCCGAGCACGACCCGCTGAAGCTGGGGCGTGTGCTGGAAAAGCTGGCGATCACCGAGGACTGAAATCCGATGCCCCTATATCTGACCCTCGACGACGTGGAGGTCCAGGGGCTGGATGTCCTGGTCCGATCCGACCTCAACGTCCCGATCGAGGACGGAGTCATCAGCGATGACTTCAGGATCCGGGCCGCCCTTCCCACCCTGGAGCGTCTGGTCGATGCCGGGGCCCGGGTCACCGTGTGCTCCCATCTGGGACGCCCGGAGGGGCACGATCCCGAGCTGTCTCTACGACCGGTGTCCGAGGCCATGGCCGGGATGACCTCGAAGGAGGTGGGTTTCGAGGATGGGGGCGAGATCAGGGTCTTGGAGAACACCAGGTTCGACCAGGGCGAGACCAAGAACGACCCGGCGCTCGCTGCCCGACTCGCCGACGGGTTCGGTCTTTTCGTCCAGGACGCCTTCGGCTCGGTGCATCGGGCGCATGCCTCCACGGTGGGGGTCGCCGAGCTGATCAAGTCCGTGGCCGGGCCCCTCCTCGACGCCGAGTTGACCGCCCTCAACCGTTTCATCGAGGATCCTGTCGTGCCCTACGTGGTCGTCCTGGGCGGGGCCAAGGTCTCGGACAAGCTGGGTGTCATCGAGAACCTCCTCCCCAAGGTGGATGCCATGCTGATTGGTGGCGGGATGTGTTTCACCCTGCTTCAGGCCAAAGGGGTCGAGGTTGGTAAGTCCTTGGTCGAGGAGGAGATGGTCGAGGAGGTGCGTGGGCTTCTCGACGGCGGGGACGGGGCGAAGATCATCTTGCCCTCCGATGTCGTGATTGCCGACGAGTTCGCCGAGACAGCCAACCATCGGCAGGTCTACATCAAGGACATCCCGCCGGGATGGATGGGGCTGGACATCGGCCATGAGACCAACCAGCTGTTCGCCTCGGTCATCCGCACGGCCGAGACCGTTTTCTGGAACGGCCCCATGGGGGTGTTCGAGTGGAAGCCTTTCCGGGCCGGCACCGAGGCAGTGGCCCGCGCCATGGTCGAGACCTCGGCCTTCACTGCGGTCGGCGGCGGCGACTCGGTTTCCGCCCTCCGTGCGATGAGTCTCGACGATGCGGTCTCCCATGTCTCCACCGGCGGGGGAGCCGGTCTCGAGTACCTGAAGGGCCAGGCCCTGCCCGGGGTCCAGGTTCTGGAAAGATGGGTCTGATGCGAAGATCCCCCCTCCCTGCCTGCGGCGGTACTCCCCCCTACGGGGGGAGAAACGATCGACATGTTTCCGCCACCAGGAGCGAAGCGATGTTGGGGGAGGTGGCCCGAAGGGCCGGAGGGGGCTGCCCTGACCGGGGATCCGCCACGTGACCGAGCGCAAGAACCTGATCGTCGGCAACTGGAAGATGAATGCGACGCATCTGGAGGCGATCCAGATGGTGCAGAAGTTGTCGTACCGGCTCGAGTTCAAGGACCACGACCGGGTGGAAGTGGTGGTGGCGCCTCCCTTCACCTCCCTCCGCTCGGTGCAGACCGTGATCGAGGCCGACCGGCTCCGGATCGGGCTCGGGGCCCAGAACGTGCACTGGGAGGAATCAGGGGCGTTCACCGGTGAGATCTCGGCCCCGATGCTGGCCAAGCTCTCGGTCCGTCATGTCATCGTGGGGCACTCCGAGCGCCGTCAGGGCTTCGGCGAGAGCGACGAGATGGTGGCGAAGAAGGCACGGGCCGTGACCGGATCCGGGATGAGCCCCATAGTCTGTGTCGGGGAGTCGCTGGAGCAGCGCGAGGCGGGGGAGGCGGAGAACGTCGTCGTCTCCCAGGTCGTGGGCTCACTGGCCCATCTCGACCCGGAGACCCTGGCCACGTCCTCGGTCGCTTATGAGCCGATCTGGGCCATCGGCACCGGACGCACCGCTCTACCCGACGATGCCGGCCTCATGGCCGGGATCATCCGCGAGACGGTTGCCGACAAGATGTCGAGCACCGCCGCCGAGGGACTCCGCATCCTTTATGGGGGGTCGGTGAACGCGGCCAACATCAAGGACTTCATGGCCAAGTCCGACGTGGACGGAGCCTTGGTGGGCGGCGCATCACTCGACCCGGACAGTTTCGCCGCCATCGTCAGGTACTGGGTGTGAGCCATCGACTCATCCTGCTTCGCCACGGCGAGTCCACCTGGAACCTGGAGAACCTGTTCACCGGCTGGACCGATGTCGGGCTCACCGAACAGGGAGAAGAGGAGGCCCGGGAGGCGGGGCGTCTCATCGACGAGCAAGGGCTCGACCCTGACATCCTCCACACCTCGGTCCTGGTGCGGGCGATCAAGACCGCCGAACTGACCTTGGACGTGATGGGCCGTCAGTACCTCCCGGTTCGGCGCTCCTGGCGTCTCATCGAGCGTCACTATGGGGCGCTGCAGGGTTTGAACAAGAAGGAGACCGTCGACGAGCACGGCGACGAGCAGGTCTTGCTCTGGCGTCGCAGCCACGACGTCTCGCCGCCGCCGCTCGACCCCGATGACGAGCGCCACGCCAGACACGACCCCCGTTACAAGGACCTACCACCCGATCTGATACCGGCCACCGAATGTCTCAAGGACGTGGTGGTGAGGATGCTGCCCTACTGGTACGACACCATCGTCCCCGACCTCCACGCCGGGCGGGAGCCCTTGATCGTCGCCCATGGGAATTCGCTCCGGGCCCTGGTAAAGCATCTCGACCGGATCAGCGACGAAGACATCGTCGATCTCAACATCCCCACCGGCGTTCCCCTGCTCTACGAGCTGGACGAGGACTTCACCCCCCTCTCCAGCCGGTACCTGGGGGACGAGGAGGCAGCGAAAGCGGCGGCCGAGGCCGTGGCCCGCCAGGCCGGATAGGCGAAGCAGCCGGTCACTGGTAGAATCCACCCACCGCACGGACAACCGGCGGTTCTCCGAACCATCTGATAGGGCAATGGCAGTCGTCGAAGCAATCGCAATCGTCATCCACTTCATCCTCTCCCTGGCCGTAGTGGCGCTGGTCCTCCTCCACTCGGGAAAGGGTGGCGGGCTGTCTGACGTGTTCGGTGGTGGGATGTCCACCTCCAGCCTCGGCGGGAGCACCGTCGTAGAGCGAAATCTCGACCGGCTGACGGTCATCGTGGGGGTCACCTTTGCGATCAGCACCTTCGTGCTGACCTTCCTCTTGAACAACTGACCGGCGTAGACTCGCTCGGTTTCTGTCGGAGTGGCGGAATTGGTAGACGCGCCAGGTTGAGGGCCTGGTGGGCGATTAAGCCCGTGGAGGTTCGAGTCCTCTCTCCGACACTCGACTCAACTACACGCGGCCGGGACTCGACGACGACCCGGCCATCCTGGTGGTAGGTGATGTCGATCCCCATCTCGGCGTAGACCTTGGCCTTGTCCGCCGGGTCGGCGGCGGCCAGGGTGGCGGTGATGTCCTGCAGGGTGGCAACGAGGGCCTTGACGTCCTCGGTGGTGAGCTTCGCAGTGGGGGTTCGGCCCAGGAGGGCTTCGAGGCGGCGTCGCTCCTGGTTGGTCTCGGCGATCCACTTTCCCACCGTCGAGGCGGCCTCGGGTTCGGCGCGGACGATGGTGCGGTAGCTGTCAAGCTCCTGGTCGAGCTTGCGGATTCGGTCACGGATCCGCCGTTCTTGTGCTTCCTGGTCGGTGTCCGGTTGAGCAGCGTCGGCGAGCTTGGCGCAGGTGTCGTCGAGGTGCTCGTCGGTGAACAACTCGCCGACCCACGAGTCGAGGTGGGGCACGATGCTGTCCTCCCGGACGTAGATGGTCGCCGGGTGGTCGGGATGGTTGGCGGGGTGGTCGCGGTGGATCTGGCAGCGGTAGCAGGGGCGGTCGTGGTTCCAGGTGCCTTCCATGCGCCGTCCACATCGGCCACAGGAGAGTCTGCCGGCGAGCACATACCGCCGGTCTTCTTTCGGGGTGCGGCTGTATCGACGCTTGTTGACGCGGAATCGTGCCTGGACGGCTTCCCACTCCTTACGGTTGGCCAGGGCCTCATGGCTGGGTTCGTCGGACCAGATCCAATCGGCGGGGTCGTTCCATCGCATCCGGGTTTGGTGGCCGAGTCCGACGTCGTTGACGTCGATGAGGACCTCGTCGCGGCGCTGCTTGTTCCACACCTGATAGCCGGTGTAGCGGGGGTTCTCGAGGATGGCTCGCACCGCAATGAACCTCCACTCCGGTCCGTTGGAGAGGCGATGCCGGTTGCGGGCGGGGTCGGCGGCGGATGGGCAGGGGATGCCGTCGGCGGTGAGCTCGTTGGCGATGGCTCGCAGCCCGCTGCCGCCGAGGAACTCGCGAAAGATGCGGCGGACCACCGGTGCGGTGGCCGGGTTGGGCTCGAGACGCCTGGCACGCAACCCGGCGGCGGCCTTGCCGGGATTGGGGTGTGGGCCGGCGTCGGCGAGCTGATAGCCGTACGGTGGTCGGCCGCCGAGGAATCGGCCCTCCATCGCCGCCTGGGCTGCCATCGCCGAGCGGACCCGAGTCTTGATCCGGTTGCGCTCACCCTTGCTCATCCCGCCGTACAGACTCATCACGATCTCATGAGCGTCCGAGCCGGGATCGATGGCGCCACCCACCTCCGGTACCCAGAGCCCCACCGAGTAGTGGACGAACACCGGGAAGGTTGAGCCCAAACTGGTTGCCGTAGAACGCCCGTTGCGGTTCCCCGATCACCACGGCATCGAAGCCGCGATCGGGATCTCCGATCGTGGCGAGAAGCTTCGCCGCTTCGGGTCGTCGTGACCAGGGCAGCGACCTCGACTGACCGACGTCGAAGAACTCGGCGACGATCTCACCGCCGTCCGGTTCGATGAGCTGGCGGGCCCGGGTGATCTGCCAGTTGCGCGACGCCTTCGGGTCCTGCTGGTCCTCGGTACTGACTCGACCGTAGAAGGCGAACCGCATCTCGTTCACGAGCGTACCGCCTCGTTCCCTCGCGAGTGCGACGCACCCGGCTGTTCGTCGCCGGCGGCGTTCTGGAGGAGAGTGAGGAGGGCGGCAGCGAGCGGCCGGTCAAGTACCGGCAGGGGCGGAGCCAGCAACTTGATGTCCGTACCGTTGTGATCGGCCTGTTCTCGCGACCTGGACGGCTTGCCCATGCCGGCATCGTCCGCTGCGACCCTTTCAACAGAGTCGCAGATCCGATGCCAACCGCCCTGTCATACGGACGGCGGTCTCACCTGGAGGCGGGGTCGACCTGAGTCCCAGGTCGCTCGGTCGTGGCATCGAGATGACCGTGGAATGACAGGGTCCTGGGCACTCGGAGAACAGGGTTGCCTGGTAGATGCCGGTCACAAGCGGATCACAGAACCGCTTTCAAACCAGTCGCAGAATCGGTTTCAAGGCGTCTCGGCGGTCAGAACAGGCCGACCGGTTGGTCGAGGTGGAAGGCGGCCGGCACGAGGACCCCTGGAACGGGCCTCGATCTGTGCCATGGAGCATCGACCGCAGCGGTGGGCTGGGCTCAGCACTCGGGTGTCGAGAAGGAACCAGGAGCGGTCCGCCTGACCGACGCTGCGATCGAAATGAAAGCGCCCGGAAGAAGAATCCAACCGATATCTGCTACGAACGAGGAGCACACGGATGAACAAGGCGACCACGTCCAGAGGCTGCGATCGACACCTTATGCGTCTCGCGCACCGACCCCCTCGGAAACCACACGCACCTGATGCAACAGAGTTGCCGATGTCTACAGGTAGACAGGAGTGGTCGTGATGGACCTGGACCGTGGCACGCTCGCGAGAGTGGACCGCAGGTTGTTGGCGCGTCTCGGCGGGGACGAGCACTTCCGGATGGTGAGGGTCCCAGTGACGGCAGCGAAGTGGTCGACATGGAAGCGCTACTGCGACGCAGCGGGGGTCTCGATGGGTCGCGCCATCGCTGCGCACATCGACAGAGAACTGGTCAGCGTCTTCGGCGAGTTCGGCGATGACGAGGTCCCGGTGTTCGCTGCCGCGGCCGAGGAGGAGCTCGCTGCTCGCGAGACAGCGATCGCGGATCGGGAGCGTCGCCTCAACGCTCGAGAGGCGATTGCGGGACTTGGGTGAGCGTCTTCGATACTGGGAGGATGAACTGAGGAGCCGGGAACAGCAGATCGACGTGGTGGCGAAGCTGGCGATGCGGCCCAGGCAGCCCCGCCCCAAGATCGGCCGAAACGAGCCATGCCCGTGCGGTTCAGATCTAAAGTACAAGCATTGCCATGGAGTCGCCAGCGGAGCAGGCCGTAGCGCATGGAGTTGACCCGCTTCGTTGGAGGACCCTGGCAACTACCGGGCGAGACTCGCTCGGCGGGCTCAGGCCACGCCACAGACCCAGGCGCGTCCACGGAATGAATCACCCCGGTTCTTGCGGAGGCTTTGATGTTGTCCAGGAAACCGGGTCAACTCCAAATAGAATCTGTCACCCCCGGTGTGTATACGGTTCCTTATGGCGGACAACCCCATTGTCACAGAGGCCTTTCAAGAGCTGGTGGGGAGATCCACGGGAGGTTCTCAGCCCTATCCGTATCAGACGCGGTTGGCGGTGGAAGGGCTACCCGAAATCCTGGCCGTGCCGACAGGGACGGGAAAGACATTGGCCGTCGTTCTCTCGTGGCTGTTCCGCCGTCGCATCCACCCTGACCCCCAAGTAAAGGCTACGACCCCCCACTGGCTGGTGTATGTGCTCCCGATGCGGGTCCTGGTCGAACAGGTCATGGGAGAGGTGAGCAACTGGCTGAGCAGGTTGGGATTACATGCAGAGGTGAATCTCCACCGTGTTATGGGTGGCGAAGGACGACTTGAAGTCGACTGGCGACTCGCGCCCGACCGCGATGCGATCTTCGTCGGCACACTGGACATGGTGACGTCTCGGCAGCTCAACCGAGGTTACGGGGAGGGCCGGTTCATCTGGCCCATCGACTTTGGCTTGTTCAACAACGGCTGTCACTTCGTTTACGACGAGGTGCAGCTCATGGGGCCTGCGCTGCCCACGTCGCGACAATTACATGGATTGCGCAACTCGATCGGAACGGCGCTTCCCTGCTCTGCCACCTGGATGTCGGCCACGCTCGACAGGAGCCGTCTCGAGACCGTCGACGCCACTGACATCGCCTCCATCGTGGAGCTGAGTGACGAGGATGAAGAGTCCGCTCTTGCGAAGCGTCTCGAGGCGCGAAGGCGGATCGAGCACCTGAACGTCGAAGGCCGGTACGAATTAGCCGTGGCCCAGGGGCTGGCCGAGCGGCACCGGCCAGGCACTCTGTCTCTCGCCATCCTCAACACCGTCGACCGTGCCAGCGAGGTGCACCGGCGGCTTACCGGTACTGGAGACTTTGAAACGGTTCTGCTGCACTCCCGCTTTCGGCCGACCGATCGTCACCACCAAGTACAACAGGCCCTGGCCCCCGTGGATCCCGACGGCCCGGGACGGATCGTGATCTCCACCCAGGTGGTGGAGGCAGGGGTGGACATATCGGCCGACCTACTGTTCTCGGAAGCTGCTCCGTGGCCCTCCATGGTCCAGCGAGCCGGCCGGTGCAATCGAGACGGGTTGGCACCTGAGGCCTTGCTCCTGTGGACAGAGCCGCAAGCGACGCCCCCCTATGAAAATGCGGATGTCCAGGCGGCGGGTGAGGCTCTCGCTGAGCTGGAAGGGGCTGAAGTCACGTCTCTCGAGTTGGCTGGGCGCGATGTGGCAGTCACCGAGGAGATACTCCCGGTGCTGCGGCGCCGAGACCTCCTGGATCTCTTCGACACGCTTCCTGATCTTGCAGGCAACGACGTTGATGTCTCACGCTTCATCCGCGAGGCAGACGACCTCGACGCCGAGGTTGCCTGGCGGGTCGTCGCCGACCCCTCACAGATAAAGGACATTCCGCACGCTCGGGAACGGTGCCCGGTGCCGGTGAGCGCACTACGGAAGTTCCTGAAAACGACCGATCGAACCATTGCCTGGCGGTTTGATCACCTGGCTGAGCGCTGGCGGCCCTGCCGAAAGGCGGACGTCAGACCAGGCCTGGTCGTCATCATCGAGGCCGCTGCCGGGGGGTACACGCCACAGGAAGGATGGAACACGAAGTCGAGGAATGCCGTCGAGCCGGTAAAGGTGCGCGATCCAGTGTCTTACGACCTCTCAGAAGGAGTCGGCCACGACCCGCTCAGCTTCGAGACCGGTCGATGGGTGACGCTCGAACAGCACCTGGCCGACGTCGAGGCCGCCGTCCGCGATATCACGGAGCGAATCGGCCACAACGGTTGCACATCGGACCAACTGGAGGCAGCGGCGGTGGCCGGACGATTCCACGACTTGGGAAAGGCCCACAGAACCTTCCAGGACGCGCTTTTGGCCACGGCCTCAGACGTCGAACGACCCGCTTTGGAACGAAGAGGCCCCTGGGCCAAGTCGGCCAAGGGGAGGGGCGGCAGGTACGACCGCCGCTACTTCCGCCATGAGCTCGCCTCTGCTCTCGCGCTGCTGGACGCTGGGTCCAATGCGCTGGAGGACATCGCCGAGCGTGATCTTGTCTGCTACCTGGTGGCATCGCACCACGGGCGAGTCCGTCTCGGCTTTCGACCCCTCCCCGACGAGCAGCCGCTACCCGACGGGACCATCGTGGCCCTCGGTGTACACGATGGCGAATTGCTTCCCCAGGTCAGCGTGCCGGGTGGCGCGGTTCCTGCCTCCACGATGGACTTATCCGTGATGGCGATCGGAGCCTCCGACGACGGACCCTCTTGGGCAGCCCGCATGTTGTCCCTTCGCGACCGACCGGATCTCGGGCCTTTCCGTCTCGGCTTCTTGGAAGCCATCGTCCGGCTGGCCGACTGGCACGTCAGCGCCTCCTATCAGGAGGTTGCCGATGCCTGACGTCCTTCTGCGCGGCTGCCGCACCGAGCCCCTCGGCTCCTATCTAAAGGGCCTGGGCGTCTTCCGCTTGATCGCAGAGCAATTGGATCCGCGGGCGACGGCCAAGTGGCAGGGGGATGTCCTCGTCGTTTCCAGTTCCGCCGAACTGGAAGAGATGGTTGCCTTCTTCATGCACCGATACCGGCCGACACCTGTGATCGCGCCTTGGAACGGACGTACCATCACCGCTTTTCACAAGGACAAGCGACGGAATCCGATACGCATTATCGAAGCCACAACTGACGACCGACTGGAAGCGATCCGCCGCACGATCGTTGCCACTAGAACGGTGTATGAGCGCGGCCGTGCCATGGGTCTCGACCCTCGGGTGAAGAAGGAGAAGGAGCAATGGGTCCGTCTCTGCAGAAATACCTTCCCGGATGAGGGGCTCGACTGGATAGACGCCGTAGTGGTCTTGACTACTGATGCGGCCGCTTATCCGCTACTCGCCGGTGGTACGGGGGGCGTCCTCGGCAGCGGTGACATTTCTCTGAATTTCCTCGAGCATGTGGCGGCACTGGCCGGCCCTCCGAGTGAAGCCCTTGAGAGTCAGCTTGCACATGAGCTCACCGGCGAGGGACGACCGAAGCTCAACGAAGGACTGATAGGCCAATTCGATCCGGGGCGAGCGGGAGGTGCAAACGTCGGAAGAAGCCTTGTCAACCGCTGGGAATTCGTCCTTATGATCGAGGGAGCGCTTCTCTTCACCGCGGCCGCTGCGAGAGCGTTGGGATTCGGTCAGACCAGCACGGCAGCCATGCCCTTCACCGTCAAGGCAACGGCAGCCGATTTTGGAAGTGCTGCCGGCGGCGAGGACATCAAAGGGGAGATCTGGGCTCCGGTCTGGCGACGGCCGGTCTTTCTCGATGAGTTGAAGCAACTCCTCTCCGAGGGAAGGGCCTCGTGGGCAGGTCGCCAGGCCCGGACCGGCCTCGACTTCGTTCGTGCCGCCCATTCACTGGGTGTGGATCGAGGGATCGACCAGTTCGTGCGCCATTCGATCGGAGTCCGGTTCGGTGATGCAAACCTGGCGGTTCCGATAGGGCGAGTCCGTGTCGCCGAGCGTCACGGTGTCCCCGTCATGGCCCAGTTGGACAATTGGCTGAGCCGGCTACGACGCCTGACGAACCCTTCGGCGGCCGTGGCTCGTGGCGTTCGCCTGGTGGAGAGAGCGATCTTCGAAGCCGCCTCGACCGGGCAGCCGCGAGACTTCCAGAAGTTGCTCGGCGACGTTGCTCAGTTGGACCGCACCCTCGGTCGCTCGGGCGCCAGCCGCAAGGAGGTCGGACCGATCTCAGAGCTGATCTCCACCGACTGGCTGCCTCTCGTCGAAGATGAAAGCACCGAGCTCCATTTGGCGACCGGCTATGCGTCGCTGCGAAGCGAACCAAGAGGCCCCTCTGCCCTGCGTACGGCGACTCAGCCCCTCAAGCGCGAGTCCGACGGGCGTCTCGTCTGGAGAGACCGATCTCCCACCATCGACGGGGTGGATTCCCGCCCCATCCTCGACGTGATCGCGGCATTGGCCGCACATCGGGCGATTGAAGCGCAACAGCAGAAGAGACGAGGGGAAGGGGAAGGTCCCGGGGTAGTGATCGGCTTCGAGTATGCCCAACAGGTTCCGCTGGCGCTGGCCCGCGGGTTCTTCGCCGGTTCCTTCGACACGCAAAAGTTCGAGCGGTTGGTCTTGGCACTCCTATGCCTGAGCTGGCGACCCGGAGACATCCGGCGACCCATGATCACCTCGCCGGGCGCGCCACATCCTCCAGCCTTCTCCATCGTCGCCCCCTTTGGTCGTCACGGCCCGATTGAAGTGGATGGCGTTGGCCAGGTGCGGCTGCTGTGCCACCCGCGGTGGCCCGCCATGCTGATTGCCGGTCACGTAGAGCACGTTCTGGAACAGGTGCTACTCCGAATGGCGGTGGCCCGTCTCCGACCCCATCCCCTATCCCCGCGGAGGCTGGCCGTCGGGGTGAATCCGAATCACCTCGCTGCCAGCCTCCTCATCTCTATGTCCCGCAAAGGGGCGGCGTCCCTCATCCGTGACGCGACTGCCGCCCATGTCCCCGCAACCTGACAGGAGCCACCACCACCATGCCAGCCATCACCACCGAGCACCGCCTCCTCTTCGAAGTCGAGCTCGAGCCGTCGCTGGGAGAGCGATTCCAACCCACCGGGTTCCCTGACCTCGGTCACGCCCTTTACGACATCCCCACGTCTGACGGCGGCACGCGCCGTGCCCTCCTGGTGGAGTCCGCCCAGTCCATGGCGAACCGGTTGGAGGCAACGGGGTGGGACCCGATCTCGAACGCTCCCGTCCCGACACTCGATGGGCTGCCCCATGTCCGGGTAGTGCGCGCCGAGTCGGGCGACTATCTGACATCGAGCCGAACCGAGGCGCATCGTTTGGCGTCCGCCTTCGTGAAGGACTCCACCCTGGAAGGAAGGAGCATGCGTGAGGTGATTCGAGAGAGGCTGGGCCTACAAGACGACCGGCCGATCTCGGTTCATCAGATTGCCGCTGCGGTTTTCGACCTGGATCCGCTGTGTCTCGTTCATGGGGTCTTCTTCGCGGAGGACGCCAAAGTGTGGCCGGGTCAACCGAAGGTGGCAAGAGCGTTGACAGGCTTCGTGGAGGCCTTCGACGTCGAACCCGCCCACAGTGGTGGGGTGAAGAGGGACCATGTCCGCCACTCGATCAGCGAAGGTACAGGCGGCACCGCCGAGGGTTATGGATCCGTCCCCTTTCACAGAACGGAGTGGACCGCGGGCAGGATCGTTGCCAGGTTCGGCATCGACCGAGCGCAGATCACCTCCTACGGACTGGATGCTGCGCGAACGGAGCTCTTGGAAAAGATCGCTCTCTGGGAGATCCGGTCATTGCTGGAAGGAGGCCTCAGGCTGCGTACCGCCTGCGACCTCTTCCCCGTAACGGATGAACTCGTCGACCAGTCCACAGCGACGGTGCCTTCAGTCGCAGAGCTCGACGAGCAAATACGTGGGCTCATCGGTGAGATAGGACACGCAGACCCGCTCGAGGTCGAGTGGTCGCCGGAGCGCAAGGGGCGTAAGAAGAAGACCGAAGAGGCCGACGAATGAGCGTGACCATCGGGATCAGCTTCCCGTGGGGGCGGTACCACGCCACCCCCTGGGGGCGGCACGTGAACGAGGGCGTTCCCGAATGGCCACCCTCTCCCTGGCGGGTGCTCAGAACCCTTGTCGCCACCTGGAAGAACAGGCTGCCAGACCTCGACGAGACACTTGTGGTCAGCCTTCTAGAGAAGCTGACCGGTGCCCCCGCATATGCCCTGCCACCGCATATCGAGTTCCACACCCGCCACTACATGCCGGATGAGAAGCATCTGAGCTTGCCCACAGTACCTGGCAAGACAGACCGTGGGAGGATCGACAAGATCCTCGACCCGTTCGTGGTCGTGCCCGCCGACTCCGAGATCCTCATCTGCTGGGATTCCGCCTTGACCGAGGGGGAGCGACGCTGTCTCGGGTCGCTGGTGGCCCGCATCACATACCTCGGACGGGCTGAATCGGTGTGTCATGTTCGACTTGTTGAGGACCCACCGGAGCCCGATAACGGGTGGGTGAGCGTGGAGAACATAAAGGGCAGCATCTCGACCGTCCAGGTCCTCGTTCCGGCTGATCCTCTTGACCTTGGAGGCCTGACCGAACGGCCCAACAGATTGAGGCAGAGGGGCTACATCGATCCGCCCGGTTCCCTCCGGATCGACTATCCGAGGCCGGAGCCGACGAAACCCACAGAGCGAGAAGCACACATCTCACGGCTCCAGGCCAACTCGGTTCGCTTCGTCCTGGCCACCCCTGCCAGGCCCTCACGACGAGCAGCAGTCGCCATGGGTCATGTGTTGCGGCAGGCCTGCATGTCTGCCTTCGGTACGCAGTCGGACGTCCCGTCCCCCACACTTGCAGGCAAAACAGGCAATTCGATGCCATTGGACAACCAGCACGCCCACGCCCACTACCTGGGCTTCTGCTCCGGAACGGACCCGCGGCTGGACACGATGCTCGTTTGGGCACCCGGTGGCCTGGAGGCTGACGAGCTGAGGGCGATCGTCAGCCTGAACGGCCGCGAGCTGGGGACCCGCGCACCGATAGGTGACTTCCGGTCGAGTCGCCTTGGCGTGGAGGCGTTCGGTGATGTCAGCGAGGTGGCACCAGAACTCGTCGGACCTTCGACGAATTGGAGTAGCTTTACTCCCTTTTCTCCGACACATCACACGAGGAAGAAGGACCTCCGATCCTTCCTGGCAGAGGAAGTGACCAAGGAACTCGGATACCGTCACCTCCCCCCACCGATCTCGGTCGAAGTCCTGCGCGGGGACTGGCTCTCCTTCAGACGCCACAGGCCGAGCGGTCGAGACCGAGTCAGTGAGGCGCGGCGTGCGTATGGACTCATGCTCACGTTCGCTGAGCCGGTACGGGGGCCAATCGCTATCGGCGGCCTGAGCCACTTTGGTCTCGGGCTGTTCCTGCCGGTGCCGTAGGAGTGACAGAACCTGCCGATCTCTCGGACGTTCCCGACCTGATTCCAGCTCGGATGGTGAACGAGTACTCCTACTGCCCGCGTCTGTTCTATCTGGAGTGGGTCCAGGCCCGATTCGAGTCCAACTCGGATGTGGAGGAAGGCCGCTGGCAGCACCGGGCGGTGGATGTCGAGCGGGGTCGGATGCCGGGGCCCGAAGGCGATCCTCTCCGGGAGGCCCGCTCGGTGCTCCTCGGATCGGAGCGGCTGGGGCTGATCGGCCGGGCCGACATCATCGAAGGCGTCGGCGATGCCGTCCGCCCGGTCGACATCAAACGAGGACGGCCCCCGGACGGCAAGCCCGCTTGGCAGCCCGAGATGGTGCAGCTCTGCGTCTTGGGGCTCCTGCTACGGGACAACGGATACCGATGTGATGATGGAGTCCTCTACTTCGCGGAGACCCGTCAGCGAGTCGTGATTCCTTTCGACGATGATCTAGTGGCACGAACCATGACTCTTATCGCAGAGCTCAGAGCCGTGGCGGTCGAGTCCGAGGCGCCTCCACCCTTGGTCGACAGTCCCAAATGTCCGCGCTGCTCACTGGTCGGTATCTGCCTTCCCGACGAGACGAACCTGCTGACGCTGCGCTCGACTCGATCTCCCCGGCGCCTGGTCCCGAGGGACTCGGCAGCCAGACCCCTCTATGTCACGGACCAGGGAGCCACGGTGGGCTTGCGGAGCGGTCGGGTGACGGTGACGAGGAGTGGCGAGGAGATCGAAGCGGTCCGCCTCATCGACGTGTCCCAGATCAGCGTCTACGGCAACGTACAGATCACCTCCCAACTGCTGCGCACCTGCTTTGGCCAGGAGATCCCGGTCTGCTGGTTCAGTTTCGGCGGCTGGTTCGCAGGGATTGCCGAAGGTCTGCCGTCGAAGCACGTCGACCTCCGCCGGCGCCAAGTGGGTATCGCCGCCCAGGCGGGTCTGCCTGCAGCCCAACGTTTCGTCCAAGGAAAGATCCGCAACAGCCGGACGCTGCTCCGCCGCAACACCCGTGGCGACGTCGATCCCATCATCGCTCAGTTGAGGACTCTTGCGGAAAAGACGACGACGGCTCAGACGATCGAGTCCCTTCTGGGAATCGAAGGAACGGCAGGTCGTCTCTACTTCGGGGCGTTCTCCACCATGCTGAGACAAGACAGCATCAACGGCTTCGACTTCACCGGGCGCAACCGCCGCCCGCCCCGCGACCCGATCAACGCACTGCTCTCCTATGCATACTCGCTTCTTGTCAAGGATTTGACCGCCACTACCTACGGAGTCGGGTTCGATCCGTACCTCGGCTTCTACCACCGTCCCCGATTCGGCAGACCCGCCCTCGCCTTGGACCTCGCCGAGGAGTTTCGTCCACTAGTGGCCGATTCGGTGGTGATCAGTGCGGTCAACAATGGGGAGTTGAAGCAGTCCGACTTTGTGGTGCGGGGACAGGGAGTGGCGTTGACAGCGGCTGGGAGGCGCAAATTCGTCGCCGCCTACGAGCGTCGCCTCGACACCCAGATCCGTCACCCAATGTTCGGTTACAAGATCACTTACCGACGCGTCTTCGAGGTGCAGGCTCGCTTACTCGGCGCCTACATCCTCGGGGAGGTACCCGAGTACGTGCCATTCATGACGAGGTAAGATGTGGCTCGGGGACGACGCCGCTACCTCGTTGCCTACGACATCCGAGAGGATCGCCGGCTGCGCAGGGTCCACAAGACGATGAAGGGCTACGGGTGGGCGATGCAATACTCGGTGTTCATCTGCGATCTCGACATGATGGAACTGATCGCACTGCGCATGGATCTGGGAGCCATCATCAGTCACACCGTCGATTCGGTGGCGATCATCGATCTCGGCGACCCAACCGAGCGGGGAGTACAATGCTTCTCGTTCATGGGTATGGCAACACCTCTGCCGACGTCAGGGCCTGTCATTATCTGATGCGAGTGGTTGAGTGGCCCTTCCGTTCTAGGGGATCGCTCGATCCCAGGCCGGGCTTGACGATTTCGCACCTTGACATGTGAAGAGAGAAGCGACACGGCCAACCAGATTGCCGACCGCTCGCATGACGCCCTATTCCCCCAGGTGAGATGGGGCATATCACGCGAGCCCTTCGACGGGCCGTCCGGCCCGTCCTCCATTGCGGCGAGTTGGCGAACGGGGCGGGCGTATGACCCCCGACTTCGACGGGCCGTCCGGCCCGTCCTCCATTGCGGCCCTTATCGTCGTGTTCAGAT